>CAJFTW010000127.1 GCA_904420025.1 Candidatus Pseudolachnospira avium | reverse complement strand
GCTGTGACGGCGCTGCTGGTAGGGCTGGCGGTAAGGCTGGGCCGCCGGGCCCGGCGGGATACGCTGCTCTTCTGCAAGGATGACGCAGACCGGCTTTTTGTGGCGGATGTGCGGAAGTATGTGTCCTGCCGGCGGGGAATCTTGGGATATGCGGCAATGGACCGGAAAACGGAGCATATTCTGCGGAACCTGCTGGAACCGGGCGGCGTATGGGAACGCTGGCTGCGGACGGAGAGGAGCCTGGAGGGGGTGGAGCCGCAGATCCTGGCGGTGGAGAGCCTGCGGGAAAACCGCCGGGATTACGGTCTGGTCTGTCTGCTCCAGTATCCGGGAGGGCGTATAGGCAGGCAGTCCTTTCAGCTGGTCAAGGGCTACGAGCGGGAAGAACGTCTGATCCGGGAATTGGAGCGCCGGCAGCGGAAGGAGAATCCGGTGGAATGGCGCGAGGACCGGAAGCCATTGGGAATCTTCTTAAGCGGCACAACTCTGGTTCTCTGTGCGGCGGTGTGTGTGCTCAGCCATCCGGCGGTGGGAATACTGAGCGCAGACTTTTATTTCCCGTTTCTGGGCGCCGCGGGCATCTCCCTGATCCTGCTGGGCGCTTTCTGGACGCAGCGGCGGCGGGGAGAGTGAAGCCTGCCGCAAAACGGCTGGGATCTTAGACAAATTGCAAAGTCAGAGGAGGCAATTTTTATGGACATTTGGGATCGCTTGTACACCGCTGCCATTCAAGTACAGCACCCCCGCAGTATATCACCGTTTATAGACGCCGGAGGTGTGTCAGCCGCACTCTTGACCAAGAACGGCAATCTTTACGTGGGGGTCTGTATCGACACCGCCTGCAGCCTGGGTATGTGTGCCGAGCGGAATGCCATTGCCAACATGATCACCAACGGGGAAAGCCAGATAGAAAAACTGGTGGTTGTAATGCCCGATGAAAAGACGGGGTTGCCCTGCGGTGCTTGCCGGGAGTTGATGATGCAGCTGGATTCCCGGAGCGGAGAGATTGAGATTCTGTTGAATCGGGAGACCCAAAAGACGGTGCGCCTGCGGCAGCTGGTACCGGACTGGTGGGGAAATGAACGGTACGCTGCACAGAGTGCGGGAAAATGACAGAAAACAAAGCTTGTATTCTAGCCTCATACGAGGCCAGCCGTCACTATTTGCGGTAGTGGCGGCTGCGTTTTTCTTTGAAGATTTAAATGACACAAACCGACAAGAGAAATCATGAACCATAATCGGAACTGTTATGATTCGTATTTTCGATAAAATTCGATTATGCGCAGAATAGGATAATACGTTTCGAGAGCGATGCAAGTGAATATTTTTCTGAAGTTCCACAAACATTTTTAAAAACTTTGGAAAGGACTCTTTATGTTCCTCCATTGCGGCCAGGAGGGTCTTGCCCTGGATGCGTTCATAAATAATTCCACTGCGGTTTTGGATTACCACCACTTCAAAAGGGATGGGGACTCGAATGCCGTTCTGAAAAAATTCCCGGGCGTTTTGAAATTCCTGTTCCACATATTCGTGGGGGTAACCCTCAAAGAAAAGCTTGCAAACTTTCCCGTCTTTATATGGAAAAACCTCTGCTGTGTTTCCTTTTCCAATGATTTCTTGCATTGAATTGCCTCGTATCAACAATCGGAATTGGCTCTGCCGATTCCTGTTTTATAGTAAGGGAGGAGGTCGCTGGCTGTGGCCAGGCCTCCTCTTCGTTTCCTGCGGGGATTTTGCCGTGTTGCGGGGCGGGGTGTCCGTCCGCGTCTGGGCTTACGACAGCCTTCCCTTAAAATCCTCATACCCGAATTCTTTGATCAGCCGGAGCTTTCCGTCCGGATCCCGCCAGGCAATGGAGGGTAGGGGCATGCCGTTGAAGGTGTTGTTCTTAACCATGGTGTACAGGGCCATGTCCTCAAAAATCACGGTGTCCCCTTTTTGCAGCGGCTGGTCAAAGGAGTAGTCGCCGATTACGTCCCCGGCCAGGCAGGTGGGGCCGGCCAGGCGGTATGTGTGGGCTTTCTCCCCGGGCTGGCCGCTGCCCTGCACCGGCGGCCGGTAGGGCATCTCCAGCACATCTGGCATGTGGCAGGCGGCGGAGGTGTCCAGAATGGCAATGTCCATGCCGTTGTGAACCACCTCCAGCACCCGGGAAACCAGGAAGCCGGCGTTTAACACCACCGCCTCCCCTGGCTCCAGGTAGAGCTGCAGCCCGTAGGTGCCCCGCAGGCGCAGGAGGATTCGCTCCAGCAGCGCCACGTCGTAATCCGCCCGGGTGATGTGATGGCCGCCGCCCAGATTCAGCCAGCGCATTTGGGGAAGAAACTCGCCAAATTTCTCCTCCACCGCCGCCACGGTGGTCTCCAGGGCGTCTGCGTTCTGCTCGCAGAGGGTGTGGAAGTGGAGTCCGTCCAGCAAGGGCAGCAGCTCCGGGTTAAAGTTGGCCCGGGGGGTACCCAGGCGGGAACCGGGGGCGCAGGGATCATAGATGGCGTGTCCTTCCTGGGTGGAGCACTCCGGGTTGATCCGCAGGCCGGTGGCCTTTCCGGCTGCCCGGGCCGCTGGGGCAAAAGCCCGGACCTGAGCCGGGGAGTTGAACACCACATGATCCGCGTAGGAAAGGATCTGGTCAAACTCCTCCGGCCGGTAGGCGGGAGAGAACACATGGGTTTCCTTCCCAAACTCCTCCGCCCCCAGCCGGGCCTCATAGAGGCCGCTGGCGGCGGTGCCGGCCAGGTATTCCCGAAGCAGCGGGTAGCAGGCGAACAGGGAGAAGGCCTTCTGGGCCAGCAGGATCTTGCAGCCGGTGTCCTGGGAGACCTTTTGCAGCAGCTCCAGATTTTTCCGCAGCCGGGCCTCGTCCATCAGATAAAAGGGCGTGGAAAATCCGGAGGCAGCCGCCTGTTTCAGCAGGTTTTCCCCCTCCAGGGGCGCCGCCTGCGCCCGGTTCTTGGCCCCTGCCATCAGTCCACCAGAACCGGGTTCCGGTTCTCGGTCCAGGGCAGTCCCCACTGGTTCAGGGCGTCCATAAAGGGATCCGGATCAAACTCCTCCACATTGTGGACGCCGGGCTTGTCCCATTTGCCGGTGAGCACCATCATGGCGCCGATCATGGCCGGAACGCCGGTGGTGTAGGCCACCGCCTGGGACCCCACTTCCTTATAGCACTCCTGGTGGTCGCAGATGTTGTACAGGTAATAGCTCTTTTCCTTGCCGTCCTTGACGCCCTGGAAAATGCAGCCAATGTTGGTTTTGCCCACGGTCCGGGGGCCCAGGGTGGAAGGATCCGGCAGCACGGCCTTCAGGAACTGGAGGGGGACAATTTCTTTGCCCTCAAAGAGAATGGGCTTGATGGAGGTCATGCCCACATCCTCCAGGCATTTCAGGTGGGTCAGGTAGCTCTGGCCAAAGGTCATGAAGAAGCGGATGCGCCGGATGCCCGGAATGTTCAGGGCCAGGCTTTCCAGCTCCTCATGGTGGAGCAGGTACATGTCCTTTTCCCCTACTCCGTCAAAGTTGTAGACCCGCTTGATCTCCATGGGCTTGGTCTCCACAAATTTGCCGTCCTCCCAGTAGGAGCCGTTGGCGGAAACCTCCCGGATGTTGATCTCTGGGTTAAAGTTGGTGGCAAAGGGATAACCGTGATCCCCGCCGTTGCAGTCCAG
>CAJFTW010000126.1 GCA_904420025.1 Candidatus Pseudolachnospira avium | reverse complement strand
TGCAGTAAAAATTGCCTTTGCCCCCCAGGGCAGAACCATGGGGGGCATTTCTTTCAGAGAGGGAACCCGGTGCGCCTGCAGGAAAGGCGGCCGGGCTTTGCAGCATCTAAAGAAGAATAGGACGGTTCCTGGGACCGATTGTGATAGAATCCATAGAATGAAGAGGGACTTTTTATGGAAAAACAAAATTCGCCTACCCGATCCGTGGAGCGGGCACTGCGTATCTTGGAATGTTTTTTGGACAAAAAGGAGATGATCCTCCTGGAGATTGCCGAGCGGACGGGCCTGTCCTCCAGCACGGCGCTCCGGATTCTCAACGCGCTGCAGGAGCATGACTTTGTCATCAAGAACCCACAGACAAAGAAGTATCACCTGGGCAGCAAGATTGGCTGGCTGGCGGAGATGATCCCCAGCGAGTCCTATGATGAACTGAAGCGGGCAGCTTACCCGTTTATGGTTTCTTTGAATGAAAAGTGGAATGAGGACATTCACCTGTTTGTGCCGGACGGAAATTCCAAGCTCTGCATAGAGACAGTGGACTCTACCCGGGAGCTGCGCCAGGTGATCCGTGTGGGAAGCCGGCATGATCTGCTCCGGGGGGCTGCGGGTAAGGTGATCCTTTCCTATATGACGCCGGAGGAGCGCCGGAAGGTGCTGGGAGACACAGCAGCGGAGGACCGGACCTATGAGCTGGTTCGGGAGAAGGGCTACGCGCTGAGCATGGGCGAGCGGGAGGAAGGGCTATGCGGCCTGGCCTCCCCCATTATGGATAAAAATGGACGCCTGTCCGCCACTATCTCCATGTCAGGGGCTATGGCTCGTTTTGTCAACAGCCTGGAGGAGAAGGAAGCGGAGATTATCCGCGTAGGAAAAGAAATTTCGGCCCGCTGGCAGAGCCGTTAGGAGGAACGAGCATGACATTCTTTGAATTTAAGGATTGGGCCAAGGAGCATGGCATGACCTTTGAGCTGGAGGCCTTTATATCCTGCTTCCCGGATACGATTATCGTCAAGGATGCGGAAGGGCGGGAGGTGTACACCGGTGAGTACAGCCGCTGGGTGGACTATGAGGATGTGGTAAAAGCCATTTCCCGCAGGCAGAGCTCCAGCCAGTCCAGATAGGCCTTTTCGCGCAGGATTGCCCCCTGAAGCACCAGGTAGTCTCCGTGCTCCGGGGTGCCGACAGCGGGATGGCAGGCAAATTTCTGGTTCATCCCCTCCAGCGCCTGCAGCCGTTCCCGGTGTTTTTCCCGCTGGCTTTCCAGAAGCTGGCGGCAGCGGCTGGCTTCCATGGCGTCTGCATAGTAAATCCGCAGGCGGAATACATCTTTTGGGGTAGGCTCCGGCGGCTCATCCAGCTGGACCCACTGGAGAAAGTCCTCCTCGCCGGCGGGGGTCAGGGAATAGAATTTTTTCTTCTTCCCTCTCTGCAGGACGGCTTCACAGGTGATCAGCCCCTCCTCCAGCAGCTTTTTCAGCTCCGGATAGATTTGGCTGTGTTTGGCGTGCCAGAAATTGGACAGGGCCTGGCTGCGGAACTCCCGGGCAATATCATAGCCGGTGACGGGACCGCGGCGGATCAGGCCCAAAATCGCATATTTAAGTGTTCGCATATATACTCCCATCGGTGGTTCTGCCTTTTCCGGCAGGGCTATTTTTGTCTTTATAAAAACCTCCGCCCCCTATCATACCATGAAGGCCGCCGCTGTGTCAAAGGCAACCTTTATATGTAAATATTGACATATATGGAGCTGGGTGCTATAGTACCATTATCAGAATATACGTGAAGGAGGCAGTTAATGAAGTACGCAAAATTGTTTTCGCCCGTAAAAATCGGAAACGTGACCATCAAGAACCGTTTTGCCATGGCGCCCATGGGTCCGCTGGGCCTGGCAGACGCAGAAGGCGGTTTTAACCAGCGTGGTATCGACTACTATACGGAGCGGGCCAAGGGCGGCACCGGCCTGATCATAACCGGGGTAACCTTTGTGGAAAACCAGGTGGAGGAGCATGGAATGCCCAACTGTCCCTGCTCCACTCATAACCCGGTACACTTTGTGCGGACAGCCCGGGAGATGACGGAGCGGATTCATGCCTACAACGCCAGGGTATTCCTGCAGATGTCCGGAGGCTTTGGCCGTGTGACCATCCCCACCAACCTGGGAGAGTTCCCGCCGGTGGCTCCCTCCCCCATTCCCCACCGCTGGCTGGACAAGACCTGCCGTGCCTTGACGGTGGAGGAGATCCGCTATATTGTTAAAAAATTTGGCGAGGGCGCCTACAACGCCAAGCGGGCCGGCTTTGACGGCGTACAGATCCACGCGGTCCACGAGGGCTACCTCATTGACCAGTTTGCCATCGCTCTGTTTAACCAACGGACGGATGAGTATGGCGGCAGCCTGGAGAACCGCCTGCGCTTTGCCAGGGAGATTGTGGAGGAGATCAAGGCCCGCTGCGGCCAGGACTTTGTGGTGACCCTGCGCTACAGCCCCAAGAGTTTTATCAAGGAGCTGCGGGAAGGGGCCCTGCCCGGCGAGGAGTTTGTGGAGAAGGGCCGGGATCTGCCAGAGGGCGTGGAGGCCGCCAAGCTGCTGGTTTCCTACGGATATGACGCCCTGGATACGGACGTGGGCAGCTACGATGCCTGGTGGTGGAGCCATCCGCCCATGTATCAGGAGAAAGGGCTGTACCGTCCTTTCTGCAGGCTGATGAAAGAAAATGTGGATGTGCCGGTGATCTGCGCCGGCCGCATGGATGATCCGGACATGGCCCTGGAGGCCATTGAGAACGGCACCTGCGATATGATCAGCATGGGGCGTCCGCTGCTGGCGGACCCGGATTACTGCAACAAGCTGCGGGCCGGCCGGGTGGATGAGATCCGACCCTGCATATCCTGCCAGGAAGGCTGCATGGGCCGGATCCAGGAGTACTCCATGATCAACTGCGCGGTAAACCCCCAGGCGGCCCGGGAGCGCTATACCGCTTACAACCCGGTGCTGAAGCCCAAGAAGGTGATGGTCATTGGCGGCGGCGTGGCCGGCTGCGAGGCGGCGCGGGTGCTGGCCACCCGAGGCCATAAGCCGGAGGTGTTTGAAGCCACCGGCCAGCTGGGCGGCAACCTGATCCCCGGCGGCGCCCCCAAGTTCAAGGAGGATGATATTGCCCTGGCCAAGTGGTTTGGCCGCCAGCTGGAGCTGATGGAGGTGCCGGTACACCTGAACACGCCTGTAAACAAGGAGATGGTGTTGGCTGGGGATTACGACGCGGTGATCTGTGCCACCGGCTCCACTCCCAAGATGTTCTCCCTGGGAGACGATGAGAAGGTCTACGCGGCGGCGGATGTGCTCACCGGTGTCAAGAAGGCGGAGGACACCATGGTGGTGGTGGGCGGCGGCCTGGTGGGCTGTGAGACGGCCCTGTGGCTGGCCCAGCAGGGCAAGAAGGTGACCATTGTGGAAGCCCTGCCCAAGATCCTGGCCTTAAACGGCCCTCTCTGCCATGCCAACAGCGAGATGCTGGAGAGGCTGATCCCCTTCAATGGCATTGAGGTGGTTACCGGCGCCCGGGTCACCGGCTACCGGGACGGCATCCTGTTTGCCACCGTGGACGGGGAGGAGAAGAAGATCCCCTGCGACGCGGTGATCCTGTCCGTGGGCTACCGGGAGAACAACTCCCTGTACCAGGAGCTGGAGTTTGAGGTGCCGGAGATCTACCAGCTGGGGGATGCCAAGAAGGTGGCCAACATCATGTACGCGATTTGGGATGCCTTTGAGGTGGCCAACCACATTTAAATTCCTCTGTGGACAAATCCCGCCGGCCATGCTATACTCTTCTGGAGACAGCGCAGCGCCCCGCGCCGCGCAGGAAGGGTAGGAGAGAAGTTATGTCACAGTCCTCACGCCGGCCCAAGCGGGAATTCCGCCCGGGGTCCCACGCCACCATCTATCTGCTGGCCCTGCTGTACCTGGCCTATCTGCTGTTCCAGCTGGTTCGGAACGCGGTTCAGGGAGGCGAGAACGCGCCGGAGCCCCTGCACCTGGTGCTGGGCGTTGCGGTTTTGGGCGGCGGCATTGCCCTGCTGGGCTTTATGGCCTGGAGAATGACGCACCTGCAGCAGCCGGAGAGCGAACCGCCGGCAGCGGAGGAAAAACGGGAGGAAGCGGAAGCCCCGGAGAGCCCGGAGGCTCCTGGGGAGGGGCTGGAAAAGCTCCAAGAGGAAAATTCTGAAAATACTGAGGAGAATCCAAGCTGAGGAGCCGGTTCTTCCTCAGTATTTTTGCGTTATATATGAAAAATATGCCGAAATGAATAGAAAAATAAATAAAAGAATCGGGGACAACATGCAAATTTGTCTTGCAAATTACATCATACAAGTGCTATAATAAGGGCGTCAGGAGAAGCTTGACAAAGCAACATCATCCAAGGAGGGAAAAACCAATGAAAATGAAAAAGCTGGTGTCTCTGTTCCTGTCAGCTGTTATGGTATGCGCTCTTGCATCCTGCGGCAGTGGATCAGGTGACACAACCGCGGCAGCGGACACCACAGCTGCGGCTACGGAGAGCGCTGCGGAGAGCGGCGCGGAGGGCGAATCCTCTGCGGCCGGCCAGGAAGCGGCGGGAGAGGCATTTACCCCGAAGGTGGGCGTGTTCTACTATTCGTTTGCGGATGCTTTCATCTCCAGCGTGCGTTCGGAGCTGGATGCGGCTCTGACGGCTGCCGGCATTGAATATCAGAACTATGACGGCAACAGCAGCCAGGCTACCCAGAATGAGAGCATTACCACCGCCCTTTCCAGCGGAACCAACCTGCTGCTGGTAAACCTGGTGGATACGGCTTCCGTGGACGCCGCCACCACCATCATTGAGCAGGCGGAAGCCGCCGGCGCCAAGGTGATCTTCTTCAACCGCGCGGTGGAAGGCGATGACCAGGAGGGACAGGTCCTCAACGCTTATGACAGCGTGGCTTTCGTGGGAACGGATGCTCCGGAGGCCGGCCATCTGCAGGGCCAGATGATCGGCGAGTACCTGACGGAGAACTTTGACACCGTGGATCTCAACGGCGATGGCAAGATCAGCTACGCCATGATGATGGGCCAGGTGGGCAATGTAGAGGCAATCTACCGTACCCAGTATAGCGTGGAAGACGCGGACGCGGTTCTGGCGGAAGCCGGCCATGGTACCGCGGATGACCCGGCGCTGGTGTACTTCAATCCGGACAACACGGACAAGTACCAGGCGGATCAGGCAGGCAACTGGTCGGCCCAGGCCGCTCTGGAGTACATGCAGACCAACCTGTCTCAGTACAGCGAGGCCAACGGCAATATGATTGAGCTGGTGATCTGCAACAACGATAACATGGCTGAGGGCGTCATCACCGCTCTGCAGGCTGCCGGCTACAACAACGGCGAAGGCACCACCACCATCCCGGTGTTCGGTGTGGACGCCACCGAGTCTGCCAAGGGCCTGATTGCCAGCGGCTACATGACCGGTACGGTTGAGCAGTCCGCCACCGGAATGGCCAATGCCCTGGTTGGCATGGTTCAGAACGTGGCTGCCGGCGAAAGCATGGACGCTGCCGTTGAGGCGGTTGTTGCCACCGATGCGGATCTGTACTCCGTTGCGGAAGCTGTAGCCAACAAGCTGTACGTAGCCTACTCTGCTTACACCGGCTGACCGGAGTTTTCGGACAGGTAAAACAAAGGCAAGGAGGGCTGCCGCGGAAGGCGGCAGCCCTTTTTCCTGAGTAAGCCGCGGAGGCGGCAAATGTGAAAAGGAGAAAGGAGGATTGCAGATGGCGCAGGAGATGCTGCTGCAAATGAAGGATATCTGCAAGAGCTTCCCAGGCGTAAAAGCCTTGGACCATGTGTCCCTGAACGTCCGGCCCGGAACGGTCCATGCACTGATGGGTGAGAATGGCGCGGGAAAATCAACGCTGATGAAATGCCTCTTTGGCATTTACCGGAAGGATGAGGGGACAATCCTCCTGGAAGGAAACGAGGTTGACTTCAAAACCAGTAAGGAAGCCATGGAGCACGGCGTGTCCATGGTGCATCAGGAGCTGAATCAGGCATTGAAGCGCAACGTCATGGATAACCTGTGGCTGGGACGCTATCCCAAGACCGCAGGGGTCGTGGTGAATGAGCGGAAAATGTACCAGGAAACCAAGAAACTTTTCCAGGAACTGGATATTGACGTGGATCCCCACACGGTTATGAGCAAGCTGCCGGTGTCCAAACGTCAGATGGTGGAGATTGCCAAGGCGGTTTCCTACCATTCCAAAGTGATCGTATTCGATGAGCCCACCTCGTCCCTGACGGAGGAAGAAGTGGAGCATCTGTTCCGGATCATCAACATGCTGCGGGACAGAGGCTGTGGAATTATTTATATCTCCCACAAGATGGCGGAGATCCTGCGGATTTCCGATGATGTGACCATCATGCGGGACGGCCAGTGGGTGGCTACCCGCCCGGCTTCGGAGCTGGATATGCCGACGATTATCCGGCTGATGGTGGGCCGGGAGCTGGGCAATCAGTTTCCGCCGAAGACCAACAAGCCGGGAGAGGTTTATCTGGAGGTGGAGCACCTGTCCGGCGAGTACACCAACCTGCATGACGTGTCCTTCCAGGCACGCAAGGGAGAAATTCTGGGGCTGGCCGGCCTGGACGGCAGCGGCCGTACCGAGGTGCTGGAAAATATTTTTGGCATTGCCACCCGGAAATCCGGCGTGATCAAGCTGGACGGCAAGCAGGTAAAGAACAAAAATTCCGGCCAGTCCATCAAGGCGGGCTTTGCCCTGCTCACGGAGGAGCGGCGGGCCACCGGCATTTTCGGGATCCGGAATATCCGGGACAACACGGTAATTTCCAGCCTGGGCAAACATCTGGTGGCCCATCTTTGGCTCAATGAGAAGTCCATGAAAAAGGACACCCAGTGGTCCATTGACAGCATGCGGATTAAGACTCCCACCCAGGAGACCAAAATCCGTTCCCTGTCCGGCGGCAATCAGCAGAAGGTGATTTTGGGACGCTGGCTGCTGACGACCCCCAAGGTACTTCTGCTGGACGAGCCGACCCGCGGCATTGACGTGGGCGCTAAATATGAAATTTATCAGCTGATCATTGATCTTGCCGCCCAGGGCGCCACGGTTCTGATGGTTTCCTCTGAGATGCCGGAGCTGCTGGGCATCTGTGACCGGATTCTGGTCATGAGCGGCGGCCGGCTGGCCGGCGAGGTGGACGCCAAGGCCACCACCCAGGAGGAGATCATGACCCTGGCTGCGAAATACGTCTGAGAGGGAGGGCTAATAGAAAATGAGAAATCCTGTCAAGTCAATCAAGGAGACCTCAGCGCGGTATAAGACACTGGATGGCCGCGAAAGAAAGAGATTTTGGGCAGATGGGATCCTGAACAATGCCATCTACATTATCCTGGTAATCTTTTTGATTTACACCTACACCCAGAATCATCTGATTTTATCCAGATCTGCCATTGTGAACCTGCTGACCCTGGTGGCGGCCAACCTGCCCATGGCGCTGGGTATCGGCGGCTGTATTGTGCTGACCGGTACCGACCTGTCTGCCGGCCGTATTGTGGGCCTTACCGCCGGCCTGTCCGCGGCGTTGCTGCAGGGGACCGCGGCGGCCAACAAGTATTTTGAGAACCTGGGTGAGCCCGGCCTTGGCATGGTGCTGCTGACGCTGCTGCTGGTGCTGATCATCGGTGGTTTCGTTGGTATGGTCAACGGCTTCTTTGTGGCCCGGTTCCAGCTGCATCCGTTCATTGTGACCTTGGCTACCCAGCTGATTGTGTATGGCGCCTGCCTGATGTTCTACAACTCCAACGGCAACAACGGCCAGCCCATTTCCGGTCTGTCTGAGGCATTCCGGAATTTTGTTACCGGTTCTTTCCTGCCCAAGATTGCTGGCCAGACCATCCCCAACTATGTGGTCTATGCTGTGATCGTGTTCATTATCATGTGGTTTATCTGGAATAAGACCACCTTTGGCAAGAATATGTTTGCCGTGGGCTCCAACCCGGAGGCTGCCAATGTATCCGGTGTAAACGTGTTCTTTACCACCATGATGGTCCACACCCTGGCAGGTGTTACCTATGGATACACGGGCCTCATTGAGTCCGCCCGTATTGCCTCCAACGTGGCCAATACCGGAACCAACTATGAGTCGGATGCCATTGCGGCCTGCGTCATCGGCGGTGTATCCTTTGTAGGCGGCACCGGTACCGTAGGCGGCGTACTGCTGGGCGTGGTGCTGCTGCGTATCATCTATGTGTGCCTGCAGTTCCTGTCTGTGGATCAGAACCTGCAGTATATTATCAAGGGTGCCATCATCCTGCTGGCCTGCTCCATTGATATGCGGAAGTACCTGACCCGTAAGTAATTACTCTGAAAGCCCGGTCGCAAAGCATAGCGGGCAGACTGTTTGCAGGCTGGCCCGCTTATGTTTTAGCGACGCTAACCTGTAAGAGCAAGTAGGCCGAAGGCTGGATTGCGAATGCAGGTAGGATTGCGGGAGTGCGCAAGCACGGAGCAATCCGAAGGGCTTTCATGGCCAGTGGTGCCCGCGCCAGCGGGCATGGGAGTTTCGATTCGGAAAATATGCAGAGAGAAGAAGACAAGCAGCAGGGGAGCGAACATCCCCTGCCGGAAGGCAAGAGTGAACTGCCGGAAAGCGAGCATTCTGCGCCGGAAGGCAGATTGGTACCGCCGGAGGAGGGACGGGAGGACCGTCCCGGCCGGCGGTACGGCCTGTTTGGGGTTTCCGCTTACCCGGAAAAAAGCCGCATGGGGGAAAGCCAACGGTCCAGCATGTCCCGTTGGCTGGGCGTGGTCATAGGCTTTATGGCCCTGGCGGTGGTGGTGATGCTGTTTCTTACGCCTTTTTCCTCCGGGCTTACGGTTACCTTTGACACCCTGGGCGGCAGCCAGGTGTCCAGCCAGTCTGTGCAGTACGGCGGCACGCTGGAACCGCCGGAGGAGACGGTGCGGCCGGGCTACCGGCTGGTTGGCTGGAGCATAGCCCCGGAGGGGGAAGCGCTCTGGGATTTTGAGACGGATACGGTGATGGATACCCTGACCCTCTATGCGGTCTGGGAGCCGGAAGAAGAGAGTGAGCCAAACGGCTGATAGACAGCTGCTTGGCTCACTTTTTTTGTTTTGATTTTTGGTTTGGCCTATTTCCCGATCTGGCCTTGTCCGGCTTCTATTCCAGCGGACGAACCCGGTAGATGGTGGTCTGCCGGTATTCCTCACCGGCCGGAAGCACCATGGAGGGGAAGTCCGGGCGGTGTACCGCGTCCGGCCAGCTCTGGGTTTCCAGGCAGAAGCCGGAGCGGAAATGGTAGACAGCGCCTTCCTTTCCCGGCACCCCGTCCAGATAGTTGCCGGTGTAGAGCTGCAGGCCCGGCTGGGTGGTCCAGCATTCCAGGGAGAGGCCTCCGCCGGAAGCCAGCGCGGCCAGCCGCAGGGGACCGCAGGGCTGCCGGTGCAGGGTGAAATTGTGGTCATAGCCGTGTCCAAGGGTCAGCTGGGGATGGGAGCCGGAAAGCCCTACCCGGAAACTGGTGGGCTTCCGCAGGTCAAAGGGGGTATCCGCCACCGGCAGCAGCCGGCCGGTAGGCAGGCTGTCTGCATCGGTCTCCAGAAACGCGTCGGCAAAGATCTGGATCTGCTGCCCGTCCAGGGAATCTGCCTTATGTCCCATCAGATTGAAATAGCTGTGGTTGGTCAGGCTGCACAGGGTGGTCAGGCTGCTGACAGCCCGGTACTCCAGCGTCAGGTCGCCGGTCTCGGATAGGCGGTAGGTGACGGTGGCCTCCAGGGTGCCGGGAAAGCCCTCCTCCCCGTCCGGGCTGGTCCGGGAGAGCACCAGGGCATCCGCCTCCGCATGGGCCTGCCACACCGCCTGGTCGAAGCCCCGGAGTCCGCCGTGGAGGCAGTTGGGGCCGTTGTTGGCTGCCAGGGTGTAGTGGCGGCCGTCCAGGTCAAAGGAGGCCTGGCCAATGCGGTTGGCCACCCGGCCCACCAGGGCGCCGAAATATTTGTCCTGCCGTTCATACTGCTCCAGTGTCTCACAGCCTAACACCAGATCCCGGCTGCCTTCGGAAGCCGGAACCCGGAAGGAGCGGAGAATGCCTCCATACGTGAGCACCTGAATCTGGAAGTCCCCGGCCTGCAGGGTCCACAGATCCACCGGGCGGCGGGCAGCTGTGGTGCCGAAGGGAGTGCAGCGGATTTTTGCCATGTTTTCACCTTCCTTCCTTACCGGGAGGAGGCAGGGGAAGCCTCCTCAAAGCCGTGGGGATGGCTCTTGTGCCAGGCCCAGGCGGAAGCCACAATGGTGTGCAGGTCGTTGTAACGGGGCTTCCATCCTAGCACGTCCATGGCCTTCTGGGAGGATGCGATCAGCTGGGCCGGATCTCCCGACCGGCGGGGGGAGATGACGGCGGGAATGGGGTGGCCGGTGACCTCCCGGGCCGTCTCCACCACTTCCTTCACCGTAAAGCCCACACCATTGCCCAGGTTGAACACGTTGTTTTCCCCGCCGGCCAGCAGGTAGTCCAAAGCCAGAATGTGGGCCTGGGCCAGGTCGGTGACGTGGATGTAATCCCGGACACAGGTGCCGTCCTTGGTGGGGTAGTCGTCCCCGAAGATGGAGATGGCTTCCCGCTGGCCATTGGGTACCTGCAAAATCAGGGGGATCAGGTGGGTCTCCGGGTTGTGGGCTTCCCCAATGGCTCCGGAGGGGTGGGCGCCGCAGGCGTTGAAATAGCGCAGGGCCACATAGCGGAGGCCATGGGCCTGGGAGACCCAGCGCATCATGTGTTCCATGGACAGCTTGGTTTCCCCGTAGCAGTTGGTAGGGTCTGTCCGGTCGGTCTCCAGAATGGGCACCCGCTCCGGCTCACCGTAGGTGGCGGCGGTGGAGGAGAATACAATTTTGTCCACGCCGTGGGCCACCATGGACTGCAGGAGTACCATGGTCCCGTGGAGGTTGTTATCATAGTATTTCAGTGGGTTAGACATGGACTCCCCCACCTGGGAGGAGGCGGCAAAGTGGATAACCCCCTCAATGGATTCCGCCTGGAACAGGGTGTCCAGAGCTTCCCGGCTGCGGAT
>CAJFTW010000125.1 GCA_904420025.1 Candidatus Pseudolachnospira avium | reverse complement strand
GTTACGTTCTAAAGCTAATATGTTAAGTTTTCAAGGTGCAAACATAATAATGTTACTTTAAATCGCCCGATTTGTCGGGCAACTCATCCCATGTTACAATTCAGCAGGAAGGTTGTCTGCGTCCGCAGACCTATGGTTTCATAGTCCGTCTTGCATCCTCCCCGTTTTGTGGGGAGCCAATACAGAAAGAGGAAGTTCCATGGCAGATCTGGATTTTTTAAATTTGCCTGCTGGCTTAATCCAGTGGGCAGAAGCGCTTCCCTCCGCCCGCACCTATCGGGCGGGGGAATGGATTTACCGGGAAGGGCAGCCGGCTCCGTGCTTTTACTGCCTGCAGGAAGGGAAAGTGCGGGTGTTTGTCACCTCCGGGGAAGGGGTCGAAAAAAACCTGACCGTCTATACCACTCCGGTTGTGCTGGGGGAGGCCGCCTTTTTTGACGGCTCTCCCCGGATGACTTCCGCTCAGGCCCTGGCCCCCTCCCGGATTGTCACCATCCGCCGGGAAAATATTCTCACCTGTTTCCGGGAACAGCCGGATCTGGCCCTTGCCATGATCTCCTCCCTGTCCCGCACTGTCCGGATGCTCTCGGACCAGATCAACCAGATTGCCTTTCTTCCGGCGGAACAGCGGGTGGCGGATTTCCTCCGGAAGGAAGGGAAAGAGAACCCGGAAATTCCCTACACCCACGAACAGATTGCGGCCTTTGTGGGTGTCAGCCGGGTTACCGTCAGCCGGATTCTGGCCCGTTTTCGCCGGCAGGGCATCCTGACTACCCGGTATGGGACCATCCGCCTGCTGGAGCCGGGGAAGCTGCCGTAACCTTCCGCGCTTTCCGCCTGCACATCCGGACCAGTATTCTTTGATGGCTTCTTACTCGATTAACTCAAACACCGCCTCCAGCTTAAACGATCAAAAGAGCAGGAGACCGGGTGCCTGTGCAGCCGGTCTCCTGCTCTTTTTCTGCGTATTCACAGGTGCTCTTCTGCTCCCCCGGAAAAGGTTTGCTTTCCGGACACCTGCACCAAGAAATAATTTTTAATAATTCTCCGCCTTCAGCTGGAAGTAAGCCTGGGGATGGGCGCATACCGGGCATACCTCCGGCGCCTGCTTGCCAATAACAATGTGGCCGCAGTTGCCGCACTGCCAGACCATATCGCCCTCTCTGGAGAACACCAGGCCGTTTTCAATATTAGACAACAGCTTGCGGTAGCGTTCCTCATGCTCCTTCTCGATCTTGGCCACACCTTCAAACAGGTCAGCAATATGGTCAAAGCCTTCCTCCCGGGCTTCCTTGGCGAACTTATCGTACATGTCCGTCCACTCATAATTTTCGCCCTGGGCCGCAATTTCCAGATTTTCCGCCGTAGTGCCAATGCCGCCATTCAGAAGCTTGTACCACAGCTCCGCATGCTCCTTCTCATTGGCCGCCGTCTCCTCAAAAATCTTGGAGATCTGCACATAACCATCCTTTTTGGCCTTGGAGGCAAAAAACGTATATTTGTTTCTCGCCATGGACTCCCCGGCAAAAGCCTCCTGCAGGTTTTTCTCCGTTTTGCTGCCTTTTAATTCCGCCATTGGTTTTTCCTCCGTTTTGCATTAATTTGATAGAAATAAATATTTCTTCCCGTCTAGTGTAACACACAAAAAGAAGGATGTCCATTTTATTTTCAAACTTTTCCCATTTTTGCCAATTCTTTACACGATGCGGATGATCTGTTCGTAAAGCATCCAGTCTCTCTCCGTCACAGTCCGGTTATCGTGATAATGGCCGAAAAACCACCGCTTGTAGCGGCAGGCCTGCCGGAGCTCCTCCAGGTAATCGGTCAGCGGGTCCGCCTGGAACAGGCCACCGCTGAACCGGTCCTGGACGGAGCTGGCTGCGCAGTGGGTGACAATAAAATCCACCTGGCCCTGGTTTTTAGCCAGGTTTTGGCGGCCCTCTTCCATCTCTTCCGCATTGGGCATTTCCTCCTCCCACCAGGATACATGCTTTACCCGGAATAACGCCTTCTTGCGGCTCAAGCGCCGGAATTCAGCCTTGAAATTTTCCGCCGCCGGATCCAGGATCCCGTCCGGAATGTCATGGCTGCGGGCGCCGCCAAAGGAAAACAGCCGCACGCCTTCCAGGTCAAACACCTGCCCCCGCATCAGATGAAGGATATTATCGCTGACAAACTGCGCCTTTCCGCCCTTCCACTCTTCCACCGGCAGCTCCCGCAGCATATCATAATTTTCATGGTTGCCATCCACCCACAGCAGGGTAAAGGACTTCTGGCTCAGCCATCTCCGCCACCATTCCTGCTCTCTGGAGCGGTCCCAATAGCCAAAATCTCCGCATACAATCACATAGTCATCCCGGGACATCTTTTTCTGCTCCGGAAAATTTTCCGTGTTAAAGCGCCGGTAGTCTCCATGACAATCGCCGGTGATGTAGATCATATTTCTCCCCTTTATGTTTCTCCGCACCATCTGAGCAAAGGAGCCCTCTCCCGAGGGCTCCCCCAAGCATTCCCAACAGCTTTCCGATCCTGACGCCATGCGCTGGCCTTGCCATTTCCGCCGCATACCCCGCGGCTTCCGCTTTTAGGCTTCGTCAATCGCCTTGCCGATATCCGAGCGGCAGTATTTATCCGTAAAATCCACCCACTTGGTAGCCTCATAGGCGTTGGACCGGGCCTCCCGCAGGTCCTTGCCCAGAGCAGTGACTCCCAGAACCCGGCCGCCGCTTGTCACCAGCTTGCCGTTCTCCGCCTTGGTGCCAGCGTGGAATACATAGTAGCCGTCCTTGCCCGCAAAGTTCTCCAGGCCGTGGATCTCATAGCCCTTGGCGTAGTGCTCCGGATAGCCGCCGGAGGCCAGCACCACGCAGACACAGGCATTATCCGCAAATTTCAGCTCCACCTGATCCAGAGTCCCCTGTATGCAGGCCTCAAACACATCCACAATGTCGTTCTCCATCCGGGGCAGCACCACCTGGGCCTCCGGATCCCCAAACCGGGCATTGTATTCCAGCACCTTGGGGCCCTGATCCGTCAGCATCAGGCCAAAGAAGATGACGCCCTGGAAAGGCCGTCCCTCCGCCGCCATGGCATCCACCGTAGGCTGGTAGATGTACTTTTTGCAGAAGGCATCCACTTCCTCTGTATAGAAAGGACTGGGGGAGAATGTCCCCATACCGCCGGTATTCAGGCCCTGATCTCCATCCTTAGCCCGCTTGTGATCCTGGGCGGAGGTCATGGGACGGATGGTCTTTCCATCACAGAAGGAAAGCACAGACACCTCCCGGCCGGTGAGAAACTCCTCCACCACCAGGCGGTTGCCGGCAGAGCCAAACTGCTTATCCAGCATAATGGTCTTGACGCCGGCCATAGCCTCTTCCTTGTTCATGCAGATCAGGACACCTTTTCCCAGAGCCAGGCCGTCCGCCTTCAGCACAATAGGGAACCGGGCTGTCTCCAGATATTTTTGCGCCTCCTCAGCGCTCTCGAACGTCTCGTATCCCGCTGTGGGAATGTGGTATTTTTTCATCAGTTCCTTGGAGAAAGCCTTGGATCCCTCCAGAATCGCCGCGTTCTTCCGGGGGCCGAACACCGGCAGGTGCCGCGCCTCAAACACATCCACAATACCGCCTACCAGCGGGTCATCCATGCCCACCACCGTCAGGTCCACTTGGTTTTCCTGGGCAAAATCCGCCAGCCTGTCAAACTCCATAGCGCCGATGGGCACGCACTCCGCCATCTGGCCGATGCCGCCGTTGCCCGGGGCACAGTAAATTTTCTCCACCCGAGGGCTCTGAGCAATCTTCCAGACCAGGGCATGTTCCCGGCCGCCGCTTCCTACCACCAAAACCTTCATTTTTCATTCTCCTTATCCGCCGTTTTCCAGACTGTACCGCACCGGCTTGGCCCGGAACCCCCGGCTCTCTGCCGGTCCGTCTGATTCTCTATTGTTCCGGGTTGGCCAGCTTCTGGATGGCCGCCGGCAGAAGCACCCATTCAGCTTCCTCCATCACCCGGCGCTGCAGAATTTCCGGGGTATCCCCCTCCTTGACCTCCACTGCCTTCTGCATGAGGATGGGGCCAGTGTCCGTACCCGCATCCACAAAATGTACCGTGGCTCCCGTAATCTTTACGCCTCGGGCCAGAGCCGCCTCATGAACCTTCAGCCCATAGTAGCCGGTGCCGCAGAAGGAAGGGATCAGAGACGGATGGATATTGATGATCCGGTTGGGATACCGTTCCACCATCTTCTGAGGGATCACTACCAGGAAACCGGCCAGCACAATCAAGTCCGGCTGATACTCTTCCAGGGCTGCCAGCAGAGCGTCATGGAAGTCTTCCCGGTCTGCAAAATCCTTGGGTGAAACCACCCGGGTGGGAATCCCATGTTTTTTTGCCCGCTCCAGGGCGTAGGCCTTCGGGTTGTTGCTGATCACCACCTCCAGAGAAGCGTTGGTGATCTTTCCCGCATCCAGCGCATCCAGAATGGCCTGCAGGTTGGTTCCGCCCCCGGAGACTAAAACGGCGAATTTTAGCATAATTCCACACCTTTCTCCCCGGCCTGAACCTCGCCGATCTCGTAGACGGTCTCGCCGGCAGCTTCTATGGCCTTTTTGGCCGTCTCCGCGTCTTCTTTCCGGACGCCCAGCACCATGCCGATGCCCATGTTGAAGGTGTTGTACATCACATGCTCGCTGATGCCCCCGTTCTCCTGAAGCATGGGGAACACCGGCGGAATGGGATAGCTATCCTTGCGGATCACTGCCTTCACACCCTCCGGCAGCATCCGGGGAATGTTCTCATAAAAGCCGCCGCCGGTGATGTGGCTGCAGGCCTGGATGGTCACACCCGCCGCCTTCACTGCTTTCAGGGCCTTCACATAGATCTTGGTGGGAGCCAGCAATACGTTGCCCAGGGTATCTCCCAGGGAATCGTAGTAACGGTTCAAGTTCTCCTCGGTCATCAGGAACACCTTCCGCACCAGGGAAAAGCCGTTGCTGTGGATACCGGAGGAGGCCAGGCCCAGAAGCACGTCCCCAGGCTTCAGGTTCTCACCGGTGATCATATCCTTCTTGTCCACCACGCCCACAGCAAAGCCTGCCAGGTCGTACTCCTCCGGCGGATAGAACCCCGGCATCTCCGCGGTCTCCCCGCCCACCAGGGCGGCTCCCGCCTGCAGGCATCCCTCTGCCACACCCTTCACAATGGTGGCAATCTTCTCCGGCTCATTTTTTCCGCAGGCAATGTAGTCCAGGAAGAACAACGGCTCTCCTCCGGCACAGGCCACATCGTTGACACACATAGCCACGCAGTCAATGCCGATGGTATCATGCCGGTCCAGAAGGAAGGCCAGCTTCAGCTTGGTGCCCACTCCGTCGGTGCCGGAGAGCAGCACCGGTTCTTCCATATCCTTAAAGGCTGCGGCGGAGAAGGCTCCGGAAAAGCCTCCCAGTCCGCCCATCACCTCCGGGCGCATGGTTTTCTTCACATGCTCTTTCATCAGCTCCACTGCCTGGTAACCGGCTTCAATATCCACACCGGCTCTCTTGTAATCCATGGTCATGATCCAACCCCCTACATCTCACTTAAGTATTGCTTGTATCCTACCTGCTCCAGCTTTTCCGCCTTTTTCTCCACACTTTCCTTGAGCCCCTGGCTGTATGCCTGGAGCTTTTCCGCCAGGTTCCAGTCGGAGACGGCCAAAATCTTGGCAGCCAGCAGACCGGCGTTAAGGGCGCCGTTGATGGCCACCGTGGCCACTGGGATGCCTCCGGGCATCTGGACAATGGAGTACAGGGAATCCACCCCGCCCAGAGCCTTGGTCTGCACCGGCACACCGATCACCGGCAGCACCGTCTGGGCCGCCACCATCCCCGGCAGATGGGCAGAACCGCCGGCACCGGCAATAATCACCCGGATGCCCCGTCCCGCGGCATTCTTGGCGTACTCTGCCAGACGGTCCGGGGTCCGGTGGGCAGAGACAATGGTCAGCTCATAGGGAACTCCCAGCTGATCCAGCATCTCTGCCGCCTTGGACATCACCGGAAGGTCCGAATCACTTCCCATGATAATTCCTACAATCGGTTTCATTTTCTTCTCTCCTCTCTTAGCGGAACCGCAAAGCATCGTGGGCGCCTCTGGCCTCTGCCAGGGCCTCCTCCAGGGTCTCACCGGTGGCGGTGATGTGCCCCATCTTTCTCCCCGGCTTCACCACTTCTTTTCCGTAAATATGAATCTTGGCATTGGGGAACCGGTAAGCCTCCTCCAATCCCAGCAGTTCCGCCTGCGCCGCGTGATCCCCAATCAGGTTCTTCATGGCCGTAGGGCGAATCAGCGCCGGGTTGCCCAGAGGCATACCCAGAATAGCCCGGACATGCTGCTCAAACTGGGAGGTATAGCAGCCCTCAATGGTATAGTGGCCGGAGTTGTGGGGACGGGGCGCCAGCTCATTGACCAGAATGTGGCCCTCCCGGGTCACAAACAGCTCCATGCACAGCATACCGCAGGCTTTGAACGCGTGAAGACAGGCCTTAGCCACCTCCATAGCCTCCTGGGCCGTGGCGTCGGAGATTTTGGCCGGCACTGTGGTCTCGTCCAGAATGCTGTTTTTGTGGACATTCTCTGCCACCGGGAACACGCTCATCTCCCCATTGGCGCTGCCGCAGGCCAGAATGGAAACCTCCTTCTCAAAGTCCACGCACTCCTCCACCATCAGCGGCAGCTTGCCAGCACCCAGAGCCTCATAAGCCTGGGGCACCGCCTCCCGGTTCGGTATCACCGCGTTGCCCTTGCCGTCATACCCGCCGGTGCAGGTCTTTAAAATCAGCGGGTAGGAAAGCTGCTCCCCGGCCTGGTAAATATCCTCCAGGCTTTCCACTGGCAGGAAGGCTGGCACTGGAATCTGGTGCTTTGCCAGCCACCGCTTCTGTACCAGCTTGTTCTGAATATGAAGCAGGGTCTCTGAGCTGGGATACACCTTGTGCCCTTCCTGCTCCAAAATCTGCAGGGCCTTGACGCTGATGTGCTCAAACTCGTAGGTGACCACATCCACGTCCTCCGCCAACCGCAAAATAGCATCCACATCCTCAAAGTCCGCCACAATATGCTTGTCCGCAATGCTGTGGGCGGGGCAGTGTTCGGTGGGATCCAGAATGGAAAACCAGGTGTCCAGCCTCTTTCCGTCCAAAATCATCATCTTGCCCAGCTGTCCGCCGCCGATGATGCCAATTTTCTTCATGTATTTCAACCTCCCAGTCCGGAGAGATAGAGCAAAAGGAGAACCACAACCAGCACGCCGTTGGTGGCCAGCCCCACGCCCCATTTGATCTTCCCCTCCATTTTCACCACAAAATGGCCATATAAGGTCACACCAATTCCCACAATAGCCAGTATAAACGAAAGGATTCCCACCAAAGCCACCACCAGCCCGGAACTCCCCCGGCTGGATATAACCTGCCACAGACAGAAGGCAAAGGTCAGGACACTGGCGGAAAAGAAGCCTAGGGAGGCCTGCATGTAACTCATGGAGGCCAGCCGCTGGCGCAAAGTCTTTCGCTTTTTCTTATGCAGTCCCCTGCTGCGCCTAGCGCGCCCCATACTGCTCATAGTATTGGTCAATGGCTGCCTTGATGCCATCGTCAATGATCACCTGTCCCCGGTACGGCCGGTTGTACAGGTGCTCCACCACCTGCTCCATGGTCACAATGGCCACGGTCTCCATGCCGTAGGTATCCCGGATCTCCGCCAGGGCGCTGCGCTCCCCGTGGCCCCGCTCCATCCGGTCCACGGATACCACCAGGCCCTTGACATCCACATTGCCCTGGGCCTTCAGAATGGGCATCGTTTCCTGAATGGAGGTACCGGCGGTGGTCACATCCTCTATAATCACAATCCGGTCTCCGTCCCCAATGGGACTTCCCAGGAGGATTCCCTTGTCTCCATGGTCCTTGACCTCTTTCCGGTTGGAGCAATAACGGATGTCCGCTCCGGTGGACTCGCTGAGGGCGATGGTGGCGGCCACGGTCAAGGGAATGCCCTTGTAGGCCGGTCCAAACAGCACGTCAAAGTCCGTGCCGAATTTTGCCTCAATGGCTTTGGCATAGTACTGGCCCAGTTTCCGCAGCTGGGAGCCGGTGCGGTAGAAGCCGGTATTGATGAAGAACGGGGTCTTCCGGCCGCTCTTGGTCACAAAATCCCCAAACTTCAGCACTTGGCAGTCCACCATAAACTCAATAAACTCTTTTTGATACTGTTCCATTTCTCCTCCTGTTCGCAATGCCTCTGCGGCAGCCGCTGTATGCTGTCAGCGCAGCTTGATATCCGAAATGTGCTCCATGCCGTATTGGTACATATAGGCCTCCAGGCCCTCCAGCACCTCCAGGGTGGCCGCCGGGTTCCGGAAATTAGCGGTTCCCACGGACACAGCGCTGGCCCCGGCCAGCAAGAACTCCACCGCGTCCTCTCCGGTGGCAATGCCGCCCATACCAATGATGGGAATGGACACGGCCCGGGCGGTCTGGTAGACCATCCGCACCGCCACCGGCTTCACCGCCGGTCCGGAAAGGCCACCGGTCTGGTTGGCCAGGGCAAAGGTGCGCCGGTGTACGTCGATTTTCATACCGGTGAGGGTGTTGATCAGGGAAAGCACATCCGCACCGCCGGCCTCCGCAGCCCGGGCCGTCTCCGTGATATCCGTGACGTTGGGGCTCAGCTTCATAATCACCGGCTGCCGGGCCTTTTTCTTCACCGCCGCCGTAATCTGCTCCACTGCCTTGGGGTTCTGGCCAAAGGCAATACCTCCCTCCTTTACGTTGGGGCAGGAAATATTGATCTCCAGCAGGTCCACCGGCTCATCCGAGAGCCGCTCCACCACCGCCAGATATTCTTCCTCTGTATGGCCGCAGACATTCACAATGATCTTGGTGTCAAACTGCCTCAAAAAAGGCAGGTCCCGGCGGCAGAACACTTCCACCCCCGGATTCTGAAGCCCAATGGCGTTGAGCATGCCTCCGGTGGTCTCGGCAATCCGTGGCGTCGGATTCCCCGGCCACGGTACATTTGCCACCCCTTTGGTGACCACAGCGCCCAGGCGGTTCAGATCCACCAGCTCGCTGTACTCCATACCGGAGCCAAAGGTGCCAGAGGCGGTCATCACCGGATTCTTCAGCTCCACTCCCGCCAGATTTACGCTCAGATTCATAGCTCCACCTCCCGGGCGTTAAATACCGGCCCTTCCTTGCAGACCCGCTTGTTCTTCACCTGGCTGTGCCCGTCCACCTCTGTGGACCCACAGACACAGGCCAGGCAAGCGCCAATGCCGCAGGCCATCCGTTCCTCCATGGAAACCCAGGCCTCCATGCCTGTCTCCTCCGCGTAGGCTTTCAGGGCCCGGAGCATGGGCAGGGGGCCGCAGGCGTAGAGCACATCCGCTGTCAAATGGTTGGCCCGGATGGCGTCCAGCACATTTCCCGGCGTTCCCCGGCTGCCGTCCTCGGTGGCCAAGTACAAGGTTCCCGCCTGGGCGAGTTCCTGCTCCAGATAGGTCTCACTGGTCCGGTAGCCCATGACCAGCTGCTTCTCCCCGGGAAGATGGCGGGCCAGCTCCAGAAGCGGCGGCACGCCAATGCCGCCTCCCACCACCAGAGCCCGGCCAGGCCGAATGGGGAAGCCGTTGCCCAAGGGCCCCAGTATCTCCACGGTATCGCCTCTTTTCAGCTCGGAAAACTCCCGGGTGCCGGCTCCGGCAATCCGGTACACAAGCCGGATCTGGCCGCTCTCCGGCCGGATCTCACAGAGGCTGATGGGCCGGGGCAGCAGCCGGGCGCCGTCCCGGCAGTACAAGGACACAAACTGGCCGGGCACCGCTGACGCGGCAATAGCCTCTGTCTGCAGCAGAAGGCTGTAAATACCTTCTGCAATCCTCTCCTGGGAGAGGACCAAGGCATTCTCTTTTGCTTTTCCCATAGTCTCCTCCTCAGCGAACGGTCTTCAGGTCCGCAATCATGTCCAGCGCTGCCTGCCGGGCCGCGTCCCCAAAGTTCTCCGGCCCAAACTGGGCGTATTTTTCCTGCTTATAGGCGGCAATGATTCCCCGGGAGGAGTTGACAATGGCTCCCAGGCCATCCTCATTAAAGTAGGGGGCCAGGTCCGCCGCTGTGCCGCCCTGGGCGCCGTAGCCCGGCACCAGAATACAGGTCTTGGGCATGATCTTCCGCAGCACCTTGCCCATCTCCGGGTAGGTGGCGCCCACCACAGCCCCCACATAGCTGTAGCAGCAGCCCATCACCTCATCGCCCCAGCGGGCCACCTGCTCGCCCACCCACTCATAGAGAGGCCGGCCGTCGATCAGCCGGTCCTGGAACTCCCCGCTGGAGGGGTTGGAGGTTTTCACCAGCACAAAGATGCCCTTGTGCTCCTTTTTGCACACCTCCAGGAAAGGGCGGATGCCATCGGATCCCAGGTAGGGGTTCACCGTCACAAAATCCTCGTCAAAGGCGGAAAGGCTCTGGCTCCCCACCTGCACATGGCCCAGATGGCCTACGGCGTAGGCCTCGGAAGTAGAGCCAATATCGCCCCGCTTCACATCCCCAATGACGATCAGCCCTTTTCCCTTGCAGTAGTCGATGGTTCTTTTATACACGGCCATCCCGGGCACACCAAACTGCTCGTACATGGCCACCTGAGGCTTCACCGCCGGTACCAGATCACAGACCGCATCCACAATGACCTTGTTAAACTGCCAGATTGCCTCCGCGGCTCCCTCCAGGGTCTCCCCCAGCTCCTGATAGGCTTTTTTCTGCATGTGCTCCGGCACAAACTTCAGCATAGGGTCCAGCCCCACCACCACCGGCGCGTCCAGCTGCCGGATTCTCTCATTCAGTCTGTCAATCATACTTCTTCCTCCGCCGCATATACAATTTTTCCATTCACAATGGTGTACAGAACTTTTCCCCGGACCCGCCGGCCATGGAACGGGGTATTCCGCCCCTTGGAGGCAAACCGGTCCTTGTCAATCACATACTCCGCCGCCGGATCCACTATGGTCACGTCCGCCGGGCTTCCCACCTGCAGGGTGCCAAAGGGCAGTCCCAGGATCTGGGCGGGCCGGTGGCTCATCCGCTCCGCCAGCTCCAGAGGCGTCAAAACACCGTTCTCCACCAGCTCCGTCACCGCCAGGGCCACCGCCGTCTCCGAGCCCACAATGCCGTTGGGCGCCTCCGGGAAGGGACGCGCCTTTTCCTCCTGGCTGTGGGGAGCGTGGTCGGTGGAAATCACATCCATAACGCCGTTTTTCAGGGCCTGGCGCAAAACCTCCACATCCTGTTTTTCCCGCAGCGGCGGGGCCATCTTAAAGTTGGTGTCCCCCTCCGGTATGTCTTCATAGGTCAGGGTGAAATGATGAGGGCAGACCTCCGCCGTCAGCCGCACCCCCTCCTCCTTGGCCCGGGCCGCCATCCAGGCGCTGGCCGCGGTGGAGCAGTGGCACAGGTGCAGCCGGGCGCCGGTCTCCCGGGCCAGCAGAATATCCCGGGCGGTAATCACGTCCTCCGAGGAATGGCTGACACCGCTGACCCGCCGGGCCTCCTCCCGGGTTCCCGTCTGCATCACGCTTTCCTGCAGCAGGTTCCGGTCCTCGCAATGGTCCATAACCACCATATCCAGAGCCGCTGCCTGCTCCAGCCCTCTCCGGTACAGCGCTGCGTTCATAACTGTCTTGCCATCCTCGCTGAAGGCCACGGCTCCGGCCGCCTTCATGCCGGCCATATCGGTCAGCTCCTCTCCCTCCAGGCCCTTGGTCACCGCACCGATGGGCAGAATCCGGACCACTGACTCCTTTTCCGCCCTCTCCGCCAGGGCAGCCACCCGCTCCGGCGTGTCGATAACCGGGTTGGTGTTGGCCATGGGGCATACGGCGGTGAACCCCCCTCTGGCTGCCGCCCGGGCGCCGGTGGCCAGGGTCTCCTTGTAGGTATACCCCGGATCCCGGAAATGAACGTGCAGGTCAATGAGCCCCGGCATCACCCAACAGCCGCTGGCGTCAATGACACGGTCTGCCTCCTGCCCGCCGTCCGAAAATGCGGCCTGAATCCGCCCGTTCTCCAGCAGCACCGAACCAATCTCATCCCGCCCGGTGGCCGGGTCCAACACTCTTCCGTTTTCAATCCGAATCCGCATGCGCTTCCTCCCTGGGTGCTTTCCGTACCGTTTTCCGAATCCCTGACGGGATCCGCTATATCCGTTCTATTTTAGCATATCCTCCTAGCAGTTGACAAGTGTATCGCTGGAAAAGAATCCTCCCAAGAATGGCCGG
>CAJFTW010000124.1 GCA_904420025.1 Candidatus Pseudolachnospira avium | reverse complement strand
CTGGGCAGCCCATACACCCGGCGTCTTCCGCCGGTTCTTTTTCTTAGCCCTCAATGGCTATGGTCTTCTTGGTCTCCACCGCCTGGGCATCCTTCTTGGGGATGCTCACCCGCAGGATTCCATCCTCGAATTTCGCCTTAATATCCGCCCGGGTCACATCCTCGCCCACATAGAAGCTTCTCTGCATGGAACCCGCATAGCGCTCACGGCGAATATACTTGCCATTCGAATCCTGGTGGTCTTTGTCCAAACCCTTGGACGCCGAGATGGTCAGATAACCATTCTCCAGCTCCACCTGGATCTCATCCTTCTTGAAGCCCGGCAGATCCACATCCAGCTCGTAGCCCGTCTCATGCTCCCGGATATCGGTCTTCATCATGTTCTTGGCGTTCTTGCCGTACAGCGGATTCCGGTTGCCCCAGAATTCTCTCTCAAAACGGTCAAAGGGCGATACCATCCAATCATCATCAAACAGGTTCTCTCCAAAAATGCTCGGTACTAACATACGTCATTCCTCCATTCTTTCTGACATTCCTTGTCTTTTCTGAACGGGTCTCCCGGCCCTGCCGGCCGGAAAATCTATTTGCGGGATTCTTTCAAATCCTTCTCTTTCGTTCTGACTATGTTATACCACTCGTTATCAGCACTGTCAAGTCTTGAGTGCTAATTTTGTGTGAAATATTTATGAATTGTTTGTGAAGCAATTATTTCTTATGCTTTTCAAACTGTATTGTTTGGTTGTTTCCCGCTTTCAAAAAGAATTGACGCTTTTTTTTCGAAAGCAGCATCACCCCGCCACCGCACAAGCTATCCGCATCCTCCCTATTTTACCCTTCGCCGCCAGACGACTGGAGCGCATCCACCAGCGCCTCCGCCCACAGGCGGGCAGACTCCGGCTTTTTTTTCTCAATCGCCATCAGCAGGTTGCTGCCGAGAGAACCAAACAGCTGCAGATCCGGCCTGCCGTGGATAACCGGGATCAATGCCTGATCCGTCTGAAGCTGGTAACGGTTATGCACCTCCCCGATGGCTTCATATAAAAAACGGTTTCCGGAGATCCGCCCTAACATCTGGTGGAATAGCAGGGCCTGATCACGCACCGCATGGATCTGGCCCGTACCGCCGCTATACAGATCCCCCTTGCCGGGCTCCGAACCGCTGCGGACCAAACCATTGTAAATCCCCCACAGGCTGTTCATATCCTCCTGGTCTACCTTCCGGGCAGCTGCCAGCGCAGCCGCTTCCCCTTCCAGGCCCCGGAGAATGAACAGCAGGTCCTCCCGGTCCTCCCCCTCTGGCTTCCGGTATCCCAGGTTATTTTTGGTAATGTTTTGAACGATCCCTTCCTTTTTCAGAAGCTGAAGAGCTTTATGCGCAGGAGTCCTGCTGACATGCAGGGCCTCCGCGACCCCCTCCTCCGTCAGCTTGGTATGGTTGGGAATTGCGTCCTCCATGATACAGTCCCGAAGGATACAATAAACCCGATGATACGCTGGCTTTTGATTTTGATAACGGTCTATGATTTCCTGCGGGAGACAAAGCATAGCAACAAACCTTTCTATTGTCAATTTTCAGCTGGCAGGCAGCAAGCTACTTGTTGTAATTTTCCCAGTAAAAGAGGTCAATAACACTGTCCTCATATACAGGGCGGTCCAGATAATGCTTATAGCGCATCAGCATTTCCGCGCTGCGGGCATCCCGGGCGGCCAGAGCTTCCATCAATTTCTGATTGATCCGCAGCCGGTATTCGGTCTCAAAATGCACGGTGTTGGGTTCACTTTCCTCCGAGGACCGGTACATGCGCTTCATACGGCGCAGCTGCGTGATTTTTTCATAGAGGTATCGGCTTCCGGAGACTTTAGCAATGAGGAGATGGAACTGCATGCTCAAATCCCGGTAAGCGTAGGCACGCAGCCGGTTTTTGCGGATGGCCGGCCAGTCCATCTCATACATAGCGTCATTGAGCTCCTGCAACAGCTCCAAGTCATTGGCGGAAACGCCTTTCCTGGCCGCAAGGTAGGCCGCCTGGCATTCCAGCAGCTCATCCAGATATACCGCATCCATCAATTCCTTGCGGGTAAGGCCGTACCCCCCCTCCCCATTTTTTTGCAGGTTCTGCAAGATACCGTCTGCGTACAGCCTTTCAAAAGCAGCGCGGACCGGCGTGCGGCTGACCCCTAAGGCCTGCGCTACCGATGATTCGGTAAACACGGCGCCATTCAGGGAAAAGCTGCCAGACATCAGGCTGTCGTAGAGGATCTTGTACACCCTCTGTGACAAGGGCTTGACATCCCGATACATCTCTGTGATTTCTTCCGGAAATTGCAGCATGACCTTCTTCCTGTCCCTTTCTTCTGTATTGCCATGTCTTTCACAGCATCCCGCTACACCCGGAGGCGTTCTGGCTCATCCCGTCCCAACGAAACTCCGCTGTTTGCAACGGCCGCTTTCTTTTCATTATACCTGGTTATGAAATTTTCGCAAGCGCTTCCGGAAGCCGGACGGGCTTTGGCACGTTCCCGGGCAGCACAAAAGGCGGGCCGCCAATCTTACTTTGCGGTCCGCCCACCGGTTTTTCCCGTGCAAAATTTTGATAGCCCTTTACCGGTACACCTGATGCCCATAGCGATGCAGCTCATCCATCACCCACTTGCGTTTGTTCATGGCATCCTCGCTCTTTCCACAGATCCCACCGTCCCAGAACAGCAGGCCGCCGTCCTTTCCAAAGGTGTCGATGGCCGTCCGCACCGACTCACGCACAACCTCCTCCGGCGCATCCGGCATGCAGCCAGGGCCGTGGCGGTCCCATCCGCCGGTAAGTACCAGCTTATTCCCCAGGCGTTTCTTGTCCTCTATCAGGCTTTCATTCACCTGTGGCAGCTGGATGATGTCCGCACCAATATCCAGGAATTCCTGGATCAGATACTGGCAGTTGCCGCAGCAGTGGAACTCTACCAGCGCATCCTGGGCCTTGATGGCATCACAAATTTTCTTGAAATAGGGTTTATACAAGCGATCCCAGTTCTCCTTTGACAGGAAAGGCCCGCCGGATGCCGCCACATCATCCCCCGTGGTCATAATATCCGGCTTGAAATACTTTCCCTGGTACTCTATCAGCTGGCAGAGGAAATCCGTCAGCGCGCTGACAAAGGCCTCCACCTCCTCCGGCTCTTCACAAATGGCGCACAGTGCGTCCACCCATCCCATCATGTTAACAGGGATAAGGAAAATGCCGTGTGTGTTGACCATGGCAATATTTGCCCTGTCTGGATCCCCATCCCGGCGGACCTGGGCTACCAGCCCCTCCCAGTCGATGGCGGACAGGTCCGGGAACTTCACCGTATCCCTCCACTGGGAAATCTCCTTCATGGCGCGCCAGTCCTCCCGGGGCATCCGGCCATACTCATTCTCCATCCACTTGACATTGCAGAAATCTGCCCCAGTCACCGGATCCATCTGTTTCCAGAAATCCATCCGCAGGAAGTTGGCCTCATCCATATAGGACGGCACCCAGTCCGGCTTCCCCCCGTGGGCAGCTGTCAAAAAATTATCCCTTACACTCAGCATGCCTTTCCCTCCTATCAAACCTGCATGCCCGCTGGCACGGGCACCGCCAACCATGAAAGCCCATCTTACTCTGCCATACGGCTCAGCTCATAGAGGCGCTTCCGCAGGCGAGGGTGCGGGCGGGTCTCATCCAGATATACCGGCCTTTCCTGCATATCCGGCCAGAAGGTCTCCATATACCACTGGGCGTACTCCTCCACCTCTTCATCGGTGGACTCCTCCGTCAAAGGATGCGTAATTCCAATCATCACTTTGTCTCCGTATTTTTCCCGCAGCATCAGCTTATCATTGATCGCCTGGCCGCTCCAGCTGTCCGCCCCCATCTCCACAATGGCAGGAAACAGCTTTTCATTCTTCCCGCAGTTGTGGAAGTTGAACAGGATGTCATTCTCATGGCAGCACTGGATGATCTGCTTAAAGTAGGGCACCAGCATGGTCCGGCAGGTCTCCAGGGAGAAGAACGGGCTGGCCTGGCCACCCCAGTCATCGTGGAAAAACAGCATGTTAATATTGAAGTATTCTTTCTGCTTCCGGATGATCTTCTTATAAAGGTCTGTCAGCGCCTGGAACAGCTCATGGACATCCTCCTGCTGCTCCTCATCAATCAGGGCCACCGCCGCGTTTTCAAAATCCATGAACGAGATCAGCCGCTCAAAGAAGCCGGTAAAATGCCAGCCCTCCAGGATCCGGTCCGTATTCCGGTAATCCCTGGAAATTTCCGCGCTGTGGGCCCAGTCCCATTTTTCAATATCCGGAAACTGGATCACGTTCTTCCAGTCCGAAATGTCCTCCAGCAGCGGCTTGCCTGGGCGCACCATGGAACCACGGGCAATGGGCACATACACCCACTCCACCCCGAACATGTCATTTCCTCCGGTTTCATTCACCGGCGGGTTTCCGTCCAGCACAAACACCCGGGCCACGTTGTCCGGAATGCAGCGGGGGAGGAAGTTCAGGCAGTCCATACGCATGGGGGCCCAGAGGGGCTTTTCATGCCGCAGGGCACGCTGCCAGTTTTCCAGAGGGGAGATCGGCGTTTGGAACCGGGGATACGCCCTCGAAGTACCCGCATCATACACCCCTCCATTTTCTATCTCCGATTTGCTGAATGGTACACGATTCATACTATCATCCTCCAAAAATACATCTTTCTCCAAAACTTCATCCCCACAAAATGGGGATCCACACGATACAAACAATGGCGCTGATTACTGTCAGCGGAATCCCCTGGATCAGGAATTCCCGGAAGGAAATCTTTCCAGTGGTCGCCAGCAACGGGAAAGTGGGAGCCGACAGCGGCGTTAAAAACGCACAGCTGGACGCCAGGCAGAGGGCCACAATCACCGGCTTTACCGGCAGCTGCAGCCGCAGCGCCAGGTCCACCACTATAGGCAGGCAGATGGCAAACGTCCCGGAGTTGGATAGCAGCTGGGTGGCCAGAGTGGCCACCACAAAGATGATGGCCACCATGGCCCGCAGGCTGATCTGATCGCCCAAAAGCCGCACCAACAAATCGGAAAGGGCCTCCCCTGCCCCCACTTTCATAAAGCAAGATGAAAGGGACAGCACAGAAACAGTAAACAGGATAATCGGCCAGCTGATGGAGCCTAATGCCTCCTCCGAGGTCATCACTCGGCCCAAAACCAGGATGGCCGCACAGATCAGGACCGCCACATTGGCGGGCACCGGCGTCTTCCCGTCCAGGAACATAGCCAGGAAAAACAATCCTGTGACCGCCAGCACAATCCCCTGCTTCCGCCGGGAGCGGGGCTCAGCCGGGCCTGCCGATTCCACTGCCCTGCTCTCCACTGCTGTCTCAGGCTCTTCTTTCAGCCACCGGGACGTCAGAAAACAGTACACCGCCATCATGGCCAGGCCCATGGGGGCGGTCAGCGCCGAAAGCTCAAAAAAGGACCACCCCTGCCCCTGGCTCAGTTCCTCATAAGCCGCTTTTGCCAGCAGATTGACATTATTGCCCATCAACGTGAAGGTACTTCCGATTGTGGCAGAGAACCCCAGAGCCAGCAGCGCCTTCTTTTTGCCGATCCCCAGTTGGCTTGATAGGGTGAGGATCAGCGTCAGCATGGCTACCTGGACCCCAAAGGCCTGCAGGAAAATGGTCAGGATGGATACCAGCAGGCAGATGGCAAAGAGCACCGTCCCTTCCCGGCCCTTCCACCTCCCCAAGAGCGGCAGTACCCGCTGCGCCAGGTCATCCGACAGGCCCACTTTGATAAAGGCACTGCTGATGATAAATGCGCCCACATACAGCATAATGGTGGGATCTGCCAGATTGGCAAAGGTTTCCGAGGGCTCCAGAATGCCGGAAATCGTCAGCGTGGAGAGGATCAGCACCGAAACCCCCAGATAGGAAACCTTTTCACTGGCCAACAGCACCACAACCGCGATTAAAAGCAGAATGATAACAATGGATTCCATAACCTACGCTCAGAAAAAGATGAGAATATCCGCCACCGTTGTAACCCAGAAAATAATCGTAAAGGGAAGGCCGTAGCGCACCACTTCCTTCATGGAATATTTTCCTGCGCCCATGGCAATGCCGATCAAGGGGCTGCAGGACGGCAGCAACGCATTCGCGTAGGTGCAGCCAGCAACCGCCAGGGTCAGCGGGCCAGGATCAAAACCAGCCGCAATAGCGGTAGATACAGCCAAAGGGACCAACACACTGTAGATAGCAGTCCGGTTCATCAGATTTGCCATCACCACTGTAACCAGCGTAAAGACAATCAGAATCATCAGCTCGCTGGGATTTCCACCCAAAAGGGCCAGAATCAGTTTTCCCACCAGCTCTCCAGCGCCGGTGCTGCTCAGGGCAGCCGAAACACCAAAGCTGCCAGCAATCAGGAAAATGTCATCGCCGGACAAAACGTTTCTGGTTTCGTCAAAAGTAAAGGCCCCGGAGACAATCAGGATTCCCACACCCACCGCCGGAATCACATAGGTGATGCTGCCCAGCTGGCCCTGCAGGAAAATGCATGCCATGACTGCCACGAAGACAAAATAAATAATGTACTCCTGGTGCTTGGGCATGGCCGCCTGCTCCTTGACCGCCCGCAGCTTGCTGGAGTCCACCTCTCTTTTGGGAAGCATCTTGTAGGCAAACAGTGTATACAAGGTCAGCGCAATCAGCGGAAGAATGGCTGCTTTAAAAGGATCCGCAACCCCCACCGCATATTCCGGATTGTAGGCTTCAATGTAGGCGTTCATCCGGCTGGCCGCTGTGGCGCCCATTCCAATAGGGATCTTGCTGGTCCATACGTTGGCCAGCAGCGCAATGGGAAGAATCATCCGGGACGCGCAGACCTCTCCGCCCTCAGTTCCCAGGATGCCCATCAGCATAATCACCACCGACATGGTGCCCGCTGACGGCAGAAACTGTCCAAATACAATAGAAAGCGCAATCAGGATCAAAACCAGGATGATGCCGGTTTTCCCGCTTTGCATTTTGGATACCTGCTTTTGAATGTTTCCAATCAGGCTTGTTTTGCCAAAGGCTCGGCTGATGACAAAAATGGAAGCCATCATGATCATGGTCTGATCGCAGAATCCGCTGAAGGCGGTGGATACTGGAACCGCCCCTGTCACCGCAAGCAATGTACAGGCCCCCATCATAATAAAGCCGTAGGACCACTTGCCAATGATGAAACAGATGATCATCAAGAACAGTACGCCAATCACTATGTACTGAGCCATTTTTTGATACCCTCCTCCTTATGTGTCCATTATCAGGCTGGGAGAACACCGCAGGTTTCCTCCTGCTGCTTCTGTACGCCCATGTGGCCGATCTGTCCGCCCTCCTGCCGGCGTTGGAGTGTCAGGCCAGCTATTTTCCACAGAGGCGTATCCATGTCCTCCTGCATGGCTATCTTATCACGTATTTATTTTTAATGCAATAAAAAAACATAAAAAGTTTATTTTTTCTTTATTTCGTTCTCAGTCTTATAAAATGT
>CAJFTW010000123.1 GCA_904420025.1 Candidatus Pseudolachnospira avium | reverse complement strand
TCGCTACTTTTCCCTTTTTCTCCGTAGTCCCCCTCCAAAATTTACGGTGATTTTCGCTACTTTTCCTTTTTTCTCCGTAGACTCCCCTCAACTTCTGCGGAGTTTTCCGCCACTCTGCCTTTTTTCTCCGTAGCTCGGCCGAAAAAGGGATTTCCGCACGCTTGGCCCTTTCGCCAGCGCCTGCCAGACTTGCCGGAAAACAGCACGCAGGCCGGAAGCACGCTTCCGGCCTGCGCCACTTTGCAAGATCCGACGGGCTGTAGCTGGCTACGGGTTGCAGTTGCCACAGGGGCTGTACCCCTGGTCAATCAGCTCCTGCCGGTCTCCCTGAAATTCCTGATAGTTGCTCTTGGCGATGGTGCCGACGCTGCTGCAGTCCGGAAGGTGGAACCTCTTGGACCGGGTATTCAGCACATAATCCGCATCCTCTGAGACAGAATCCACCGTCTCAAAGGGCAGGGAAGTCTCCTCCGGCATCTCCCCGGCAGTCAGGGAATCACTGGGGGCGGTGCTCCAGGTAATCTCCTGCCCATCGCAGCTGGCCACAATGGTCCCCTGCTCATCGGTCCGGAAAATCTCTATTCCCGCCCCGTTCAGACGGTCCAGGGTTTCCTGGTGGGGATGGCCGTAATCGTTGTCCACCCCGCAGCTGATCACCGCATAGTCCGGGTCAATCTTTTCCAGAAATTCCGGGCTGGTGGAGGTGGAGCTGCCGTGGTGCCCCACCTGGTACACATCCGCGGACAGATCCTGGCCGCTGTCGCACAGATCTCCCTCCGCGTCTGCCTCCGCGTCCCCGGAAAACAGGAAAGAGCAGTCACCGTAGGTAAACTTCAGCACAATAGACCAGTCGTTGAGGTTGTCCCCGTAGTCGGTCAGAGGCCCCAGAATGGTAAAGCTGCCGCCGCCCAGCTCATAGGTCTGGCCGATCACCGGCCGGGTGATGGGCACATCCTTCTCCTCCGCCGCATGGAGCACATCCCGAAAGGTCTCCGAGTCCGCCTCCACCTGGGGCAGGAACAACGTCTCCGGCGGCCAGATGCCCACCACCGCGTCCATGGAACCGATGTGGTCTTCGTGGGGATGGGTGCCCACCGCGTATTTCAGCCCGGTAATGCCCTGGCTGTTCAGATAATTCTTAATCGTATTGGCGTCGGCGTTGTTGCCGGCGTCGATGACCATGGCCTCCCCGTCACAGACCAGCAGCGTACAATCTGCCTGGCCCACATCCAGGAAGTGGACGGTCAGCTCCCCGCCCGGTAAGCTTCCGCCTGCTTCCCCGGAGGATTCGCCTGCGCCATCCGCGGTTTCCGCACCGCTGCCATCCCCGGCAGGGCTGCCGCTCCCTCCGGCGGAACCGCCGTCCTCCTCGGCCGAAACCGCCGCCGTTGTGCTGCTGGAGCCAATGGCCAGGCTCTCCCCCGCCGGCCCCTGGCAGGAGGCAAGCAACAGGGCCAGCGCCAGCAGCAGGGCTCCCCAGCGGCCCGCAGACCGTTTCTTTTTTTTCTGATTTTCTTCTCTCATAATGGTTTCTCCCATAAACAAAGAAGGGGAGGGGCCAGGTCAGCCTCTCCCCGCGGCCGCTCTACCGGCGCGCCTCAGTGCAGAACCTTAGACAGGAAATCCTTCAGCCGGTCGTTCTGCGGATGGTCAAAGAACTCCTGGGGCGTATTTTCTTCCTTTACCACGCCCTCGTCTATAAACAGCACCCGGGTTCCCACCTCCCGGGCAAAGCCCATCTCGTGGGTCACCACCACCATGGTCATGCCGTCATCCGCCAGCTCCTTCATCAGCTCCAGCACCTCGCCCACCATCTCCGGATCCAGCGCCGAAGTGGGCTCGTCAAAGAGCATCACCTTGGGGTTCATAGCCAGCGCCCGGGCAATGGCAATCCGCTGCTGCTGTCCGCCGGACAGCTGGCCCGGGTAGGCTTCCGCCTTATCCGGCAGGCCAATCCGTTCCAGCAGCCGGTCCGCCAGCTTATCTGCCTCCTCCTGGCTCATTCCCTTCAGCTTTACGGGAGCCAGGGTAATATTCTGGCGCACCGTCTTGTGGGGAAAAAGGTTAAACTGCTGGAACACCATGCCCATGTGCTGGCGCAGCTGATTCACGTCGTAGGCCGGATCCATAATGTTGATCCCCTCAAACAGAATTTCCCCGCCGGTAGGCTCCTCCAGCCGGTTCAAGCAACGGAGAAAGGTGGACTTGCCGGAGCCCGAAGGGCCAATTACCACAACCTTTTCCCCTTTTTCGATATGCTGGTCAATGCCCCGGAGCACCTGATGGTTCCCAAAGGCTTTCTGCAGATTCTTAGTGATGATCACTCTGGGCCAGCCTCCTTTCAAAGAAACGGATCACATGCGTCAGGAATACGGTGATAATCAGATAGATCACAGAAGCAATAATCAGCGGCGGCACCACGTCCCAGGTACGGGAGCCCACATACTGAGCCATCTTCATCAGGTCGTTCACCGCAATCACACTGACCACAGCCGTCTCCTTAACCATAACAATCAGCTCGTTGCCCAGGGCCGGTAGCACGTTCTTGATGGCCTGGGGAAGGATAATATACCGCATGGTCTGGACATAGTTAAAGCCCAGGGAGCGGCCGGCCTCCATCTGTCCCCGGGGTACCGCCTCGATGCCGGCCCGGATAATTTCCGATACATAGGCACCGGAGTTGATGCCAAAACAGACAGCGCCCACCACCACCGGGTTGGTATCTGCTGAAGTGAAGACCAGATTGTAAATGATCATGACCTGTACCAGCGCCGGCGTGCCCCGGATGAAGGTGGTATATGCCCCGCAGATTTTGGCCAGCACCTTCAGAATCGGGTTCCGGCTGTGCTTGGCGCCCACCTTGGCCACCGCCACCAAAATTCCGATGATCGCGCCCAGCAGCACCGCGAATACCGCAATCAGCAGCGTCATCCGCAGACCGCTGAGGTATGCCAGGTAACGCTGCTCCGGAATCAGCGCCTTGTAAAAGCTCTCATAAAGCTCATTCAGCCATTCCATAGACCTCTCTCCTTATGTAAGAAAGAGGCCGCTGCCAACCTTTTCAAAGGGCCGCAGCGGCCTCCGGATCCTTCCGGTTCTGTTGCCGGAGCGGACAGCCTTCAATTACTCAGCCGTGCTGTGGCTGGCAATGATCTCATCCAGCCGGCCGCTCTCCTGCAGTTCCGTGATCACATAGTCCACCACTTCCTTCATGGCCGTGTTTCCCTTGGCCATGCCGATGGCGTACTGATCCACAAACAGCGGATCGCCCTCCAGAACCGTCAGGGCGCCGTCCGTGGATGCCACCAACTCCTGAGCCGGAAGCTCATCCATAACAATGCAGTCAATTTTGCCGTTCATCAGATCTTGCGCCGCCTGGGAGAACGTAGTGTAGCGGGTAATCTCTCCCGGAGTGGTGTTCTCCGTGTTGGATACCCACAGATCCGCGATGTTGCCCTGCTGCACGCCCACGTTCAGGCCATTTAATGCCTCACCGGTAGGCTCCGTCAGCGCCGGGTTCTCCGCATTGACCACCACCACCTCGGTGGAGTCCACATAGTTGACAGAGAAGTCCATCACCTCCGAACGCTCCGGATCCACGGAAACGCCGGCAGCCACAATGTCCGCTTTTCCCTGCTGTACCGCCAGCAGCGCGCCGGTGAAGTCCATGTTCATAATCTGCAGCTCCAGACCCAGCTCGTCCGCAATGGCCTGGGCAATATCCATGTCCACGCCTACCACCTGGTCGCCGGACAGGTACTCATAGGGGGCAAAGCCCGCCTCGGTCGCCACAATCAGCTTGCCCTCAGAAACGGTGGTCACATTGGACCAATCCTTTTCCTCTCCCGCTGCCGCGGACGTATCCGCCGCCTCCGTGGTATCTTCCTGGGAAGCCGCTTCCGCCGTGGTTCCCTCTGTGGACGCCGCCGTGGTTGTCTCCTCGTTGCTGCCGCAGGCCGCCATGGACAGAGCCATCACGCAGGCCAGCATCAGCGCCAACGTTTTCTTCATAATAGTTCCTCCAATCCTTTTGCCATCTATGCATAAATATAAATCTGAATGGCATTTCTGTTATAGTTTATCATCTTTTTCCAAAAAGGCAAGGGATTTTTTGATGAAATTTTATTCAGCACAATCATCCAGCCCTTTACTCTTCCTCTGAAAAATCCTCCTCTTCCGTTTGTGCCTGGCTAAGTTCCTGCTCCGTCAGGCCCGTGGCAGCCAGAGCATCCTTCTGGGAAAAGCCGAGTTTCAGCATGTTCCAGTATACCTGAATACGGCCTTTTTCTTCACCGATCCGAATCCCCTCTTTCCGTCCTTCTCTGCGTCCTTCTCTGCGTCCTTCTTTTCGCCCCATATTCCGGATTTCTTTTGCCGGATAATCTAAAATCTTTCCACCCATCACTTCACCGATCCTTTCTGAGGTCCTGGCATAATTCGCCGCAATGTGCTGGATCACGTTTTTTGACATATCCAGAATGGTCTGCCCATCATATTCGTTGAGTTTCTTTCCTTTCCCCAAATTTTCTAGCTGTTCCCGGATACCGACAAAAATCTGCTGCAGCTCCGACAACCTTGCCTCATCTTTTTCATATTCCGCAAAATGCGCTTCGTAACGGAAGATATGAAAGGGGATCAAGAAATACAGCTTTTTCTCAAACAGTTCTTCCGCAGAAAATTCTTTTGCCTTGATAACCGGCACTTGGTACAAGCAGGAATCACCCGGCACCTGAATACAGATTTCCATATAATCCGGCGTGTTCCGGGTGCTTCGCAGATACAGCACGGCAGACTGCGGAAATTTTACGGTATAACGTGCCCGTTTTTTCTCCGCGTGCCGCATGGCGATCTGTACATCATATTCAAACATGCGAACCACCATGTTCCCATCCGACGTACTCTGGCACTCAATATGAAAGTGTCTTCCGCCAATGGTCAAATGGGAATCGGAGATCATGCGATCTTGGCTGCCGTCCTCCCCGGTAAAGAAAAACTCATTGTTATTCTGAGTTACTTTATCTCTCCCCATCACAAAGTTTGTCCCGAAAGTGTTATTGATAACCGGTATGATCAAATCTGGGCAGTCATTCAAGAGTGTCCGAAATACGTCGTCGTATGGGGTATTGATACCACAGGTGCCTTCCGTCTTTTTGGTGTTAGGCTCCACTTCTCTGCTCCCTTCACATACTTTCTGATCCCATTATAGCATTCAGGCGGTGGAATGTAAATGAAAAGCGGAAATACGGCCCTTTCCCGTACTCCCGCCTTTCCCGATTTTCTTTTATTTTGCGTTTCACTCCCCCTGGCAGAACACCGCCACCGCGGAAAAGTTGTCTGAATGAGCGTTGAGGCGTTTTCCGATCCGTCCGGCCATATAGCGGAGCCAGTCCTCCGGCGTGCGGGATTTCACCAGGTCCGCCAGCATCTCCTCCTCCCACACATACTCCCAGAAGCCATCGCTGCACAGCAGGAAGCAGTCCCCCGGCTGCAGGGGCTCCGCCGGCCGGACTTCCGGCCGCACCTCCTCCCCGCCGCCCAGGGCCCGGAGTACCTTGTTGCGGTCCGCATGGAAGCGGATCTCCCGGTCCGTAATCCGCCCAGCCAGGGCCTCCATCTGGGAAACGCTGTGGTCAATGGTCCGTGAGAGCAGCTGCCCGTCCCGGAAGTGGTAGCAGCGGGAGTCCCCCACATGGACCACCGCCCACATTCCCTGGTCCGCCGCCAGGGCCACCAGGGTGCTCTTCATCTGACCGCCGGAGCGCTGGAGGCGGCGCACCTCCTCATTGGCCCTTTGGGCCAGCTGCCGCAGCGCCTCCCGGCCGGTGCCCGGGGCCGCCTGGAAATCCCGCCAACAGGAATCCACCGCTGCCTGGGCCGCCTCCGCTCCACCCCCGTAGCCTCCCAGTCCGTCCGCCACCAGGGCCAGCAGGCCCTGGTCCGTTCTTCCACAGAACACCCGGTCCTCGTTGTAGGGCCGGGCGCCCGGCTGGGAACACTGGGCTGTCCAAAATTTCATCTGACCGCCTCCTTCCGGATTACCACCACAAACTGGTTTCCCTCTCCCAGGGTAAAGCCCTCCCCATTTTGGAGGAACCTGCCGCTGTTCTTCAGGCAAAGCCCTCCTGCCAGCCAGGTTCCCCAGGCAGAGCCCAGATCCTGGAGGGAAACCCCATGGCTGCCCGGCTGGTAACTGACCTGGCAGTGGACCCGGCTGACGCCGGGAGCCTCCGGCGGAAAGATCAGCTGGCAAAACTGCGGGTTCCGCCCCAGCACCAGGGTCCCCTGTACCGGGAAGGTCAGCCCCGCAAAGCAGCCGGCCACCCCCTGGATGGCCGCGGTTTCCTGCTCCCGGCGGCCGCCGAACAGGCGCCGCAGCCAGGCAAGGAACCGGCTCAGCAGCCCCTGCCGCGGGGCGGGAGCCGGGTGAGGGGCCGGATACGGCCCCGGCTGCGGTCCGGGATATGGCCCCGGCTGGGGGATCGGACCCGGGCCAGACTGGGGCCCGGGATCCGGCACTGTATACGGGTTCGGCTGCGGCGCCGGGTTGGGCCCCGGCTGGGGGATCGGACCCGGACCGGGCTGCGGCCCGGGATCCGGCACTGTATACGGGTTCGGCTGCGGCGCCGGATCCGGCTGGGGCCCGGGATCCGGCCCAGGCATCTCCCCGTACAGGGCGCAACGGAAATCCGTCACATTGCCGAACCGGAATCCCGCCTCCACGGCCATGGCCTTCTTCAGCGCCTCATTGACCCGCTCCGGCAGGCCAGGGCACAGCTCCGCCGCCGGCTTGCACTCGTCCCGGTAGGCGCGCTCCGTGGCCTCCGGCGGCACGCAGCCGGTAATGCAGTGGTAGATGGTGCAGCCCAGGGCGTACACATCCGTCCAGGGGCCCTGGTGCCCCCGGGTGTAATACTGCTCCTCCGGGGCATAGCCCCGTTTCAAAATCACGTCCACGCTCTGGCTCCTGCCCTGGAGCATGGAGCGGGCCGCACCAAAATCCAGCAGCTTCACCGAACCGTCCCGGCACAGGAAAATATTGTCCGGGCTGATGTCCCGGTGGGTAATCCCCGCCCGGTGTACCTGCTCCAGGGCCGTAAACACCGGATGCAGCAGGGTCAGCACCTCCTGCCAGGGCAGCTTGCCTCCCTCCGCGTCCAGCCGGTGGCGCAGGTCCCCGCCGTCCAGAAACTCCATGGTATAGTAGGCGGTACCGTTTTCCTCGTACAGCTTTTCCACGGTGATAATGCCCCGGATTCCCTGGAGCTGGTAGATGGTCCGGGCCTCATCCAGAAATTTTTCCAGCCCGTACCGGAAGTCCTCCTGCTCCCCGGTGCTCTTCACCTGGGTGGATCCCGCCTGCCGGGTGCAGAGGCCGCTGGGCAGGTACTCCTTGATGGCCACCGTTTTTTCTTCCTGCAGGTCCGCCGCCAGGTAGGTGATGCCAAACCCGCCGTGGCCCAGCACCCGTCCTACCATATACCGTCCGTGGAGAATGGTCCCCGGCGGCAGGGCAAAGGGCGGCTCCTGCTTCCAGCCGGTGCCCATGCCGCAGTGGGAGCAGACGCCGTTTTCCAGGGTCTCGTGCATACACCACAGGCAAAGCCGGTCAAAATTCATGTTTTCTCACCACCTATCCCACTTGAAACGCATTGATGGGGTCCCCCAGATAGAACCGGTCGCCGGCGTTTAACGCCACCGGCTGGTTCCGGTACACCGGCACCCCGTTCCGGTACGTGCCGTAGGTAGATCCCAGGTCTGTCAGATACAGCTGCCCTCCCTGCCGGCGCAGCTCACAGTGAAGGGAACTGACACCGGGCGTCCCCTCCGGGAAAACCACCTGGCACCGCATGGGATCGCGCCCCAGATACAGCGTCCCCTGCACCTCAACCCGGCGGCCTGCCAGGGGACCGGAAACCGCCGTAACCCCGGTTGGCCAGGCGCCCCCGGCCGCTCCGTACCCCTGGGAAGCACCGTACCCTCCGGGCACACGGTACCCGCTGGGCACACGGTACCCGCCGGCCGCTCCGTACCCTTCGGGCACGCGGTATCCACCGGCCGCCCGCTTCTTCCGCCCGGCGGCGGCCACCGCCAGCACAGCCAGCACCGCCACCACCCCCAGAACCACCCACAAGGTGCTGCCCTGGAAGAGTTCCCCAAAGAGGCCCGCCGGGGATCCCTCGATATACTCAATGCCCTGGGAATCCAGATAGCTCATCACATAATCCACGCGGATGGAATAATTGGTGCCATCCGCCCGGGTTGCGTCATCCTGGTTCACCGCTCCGTAGGTGTTGATGCCCACCACGCAGCCGTCTTCGGTTACCAGCGGGCCGCCGGAGTTTCCGTTGTTGATCACCGCGTCGTGCTGGATTGTCTCCGCCCCCTGGTACGTCATATCCAGCCGGGTAACGTTCCCCTGGGTCACCGTCATATCCTCCCTGGCGGACGGAAGGTTCTGGTTGTCATCCATATTATCGGAAACACCCGGAAAGCCAATGGCGTATACATCCTGGGTCACCTCCAGCTCCTCCGCGGAAAGAAGCGGCAGGGGCTCCCGGTCTGAAATCGGGCTGAGGGAATACAGAATGGCCATGTCCGGGCTCTGGGAGGTGTAGACCACCTCCACGGGCAGAATGCTGTCCGCATCCTCCTCGGTGAAGCTCTCCAGGATCACATAGATGCCGCCCCCGCTGCCCTCCACCACATGGTTGTTGGTGACAATATAGTGAGCCGGCTCCCCGGCCTCCCCCACCACAAAGCCGCTGCCGGTGGCATAATAGCCCTGGGTGGGGTCTAAATAATTGAATATCCGCACCACGCCTTTCCGGGCATCCAGCACATCCTGGTTGATGGACTGGTTGGCAGACTGGTTGCCCGCCGGGCTCTCCCCGGCCGCGTTCTCCGGGCCTGCTGCCCGGCCTGTGCCCGCCGGCAGCAGAATCAGCGCCAGCGCCAGGAACAGGCCAAGGCGGCGGATGCTTTTCCGTTGTCTTCTCATGTGGGCCTCCTTCCGAACGCCTACCGGGCCGTCACCCGGAACATGTTGTCCGGGCTTCCCAGGAAGAACACCTGGCCCACGGACAGGGTCACCCGCTCCCCCGGAGCCAGACGGTGGCCTCCCTCCAGATACGTCCCGTAGCTGGAACCCCGGTCCATCAGTATGCACACGCCGTTCCGGACCTCCAGCTGGCAGTGTGCCCGGCTGACGCCCTGGCAGCCCGCCGGCAGGATAATCTGGCAGCTGGAAGGGTCCCTGCCCAGGACCAGCATCCCGTTCTCCAGGGGATACTGCTGCCCCGCCATGGCCCCCCGCTCACAGGCCAGATACAGCCGCCGGGCAGGCCTCTGCCCCGGACCGGCGCCCTGCCAACCCTGGTAAGCCGGAGGCGCCCCGCCGCCCTGCCGGACCACCGCCACCACCTGGCGGATACCCTGGTTCATCAGATAGAACAGCACCGCCCAGGCCGCCACGGTGAGGATCACATACTTGACATCCCCAAACACCGGAATGGTAGCAATAGAAAGCTCGGAATTCCATATAAAGTGGAGAATCACTGAGCAGGCAAAATATTTCAGGAAATGGATATTCCCCAGGTGGTTGATGGACAGGGGCTCCGCTCCCTTGACCATGGCCAGGGCCGCCCCCTCTATGGCCGCCCACACCACATGGCCGCCGGGGGCCAGAATCCCCCGCATCATCACCGATTCCCAGGCGCTGCCCGCATAGACCAGGGAATTGAGGGCATAGCCGGCGGACTCAATGGCGGCAAAGCCCGCTCCCACCGCCCCGCCTATGAGGACGCCGTTGAGAATGTATTTTTTCTGGGGCTTCCGCAGGAAAATAGCCAGGGCCAGCAGCTTGCCCGGCTCCTCACAGAAGGCCGCAAAGGAAGCGGTCTCCATGGGGATCACCTGGAACAGGATCATGGAGATGAACAGGGAGATGACACCCCCTGCCAGAAACATCAGCAGCACCTCATAGAGGGGGATATTCCGGGGAATGTTCATCTCCCAGTAAAACATCAGCGCTGCCAGCGGCACCACAAAGGGCCCCAGCAGCATAAAGCCGGCGTAGGATATGATATAGTTCGACATCAGGTAGAGCGCCAACGCCAGCGCAATCCCCACAACGGCCACCCAGGCAAAGACCCAGGGCTTGCTCCACTGCCGGAGCATCTCCGATTCCGGCGGCGTGGTGGAGGCAGTGCCGGCCATAAACAGCCGCTCTCCCTCCTCCTTGCTGTGCTTCCGGAACACGCCGGAAAAAATATCCGTAAACTTCAGGTTGGAGGAGGAAGCCTTTCCAAAAAACTCTGTGTTTCCTCCATACTGGACGCTGGCCCCGCACTGGGGGCACCGGCCCGCACCGGAGGGGATTTCCCCTCCGCACCGGGGACACCGCATATCTGCCACCTCCTTATCCTACCTGAAACGCGTTGCCCGGATCCCCCAGGTAGAACCGGTCGCCGGCGTTCAGCGCCACCGGCTGGTTCCGGGGCACCTGCATGCCATTGCAGAAGGTGCCGTAGGTGGAGCCCAGGTCCGTCAGATACAGGCGTCCTCCCTGGAACCGCAGCTCACAGTGGAGGGAGCTGACGCCGGGCGTTCCCTCCGGGAAAATCAGCTGGCACCGGCTGGGGTCACGGCCCACCCGGACCACATCCTGCACCTCAATCCGCTGCCCGGCCAAAGGGCCGGACACGCCGGTAATGCCAATGGCCCAGGCCGCCGCTTCCTGCCGCCCCGGCCCAAAGCCGCCTGGCTGTACGCCCGGGCCGGGTACAGGACCCGGCTGTCCGCCGTAGCCGCCCGGATTCCCGGCGCCGCTGCGGCTGCTCCGCTTTTTCAGGAGAAGTACCGCCACAACGGCCACCACCGCCACTGCGGCCACAATGGCCACCACCACGCCCAGCTGGGAATCCTCATCCCTCTCCCGGCTGGGGGCAGGCTCCTCCTCCGGATCCTCCGTCTCTTCCTCCCGGGTCTCCTCCTGCTCAGGCGACTCTGCGGTGGGAGCCTCCGTGGCCGGCTCTTCGGTAGGGGCCTCTGTGGCCGGCGGATCCGTCTGGCCGCCTCCGCCGGAGCCATCCGGCGCTTCCCCCTGTATGTAGGGCAGGTCATTGGCATCCAGAAGCGCCATCACATAGTCTATGTACTGGGAATAGTTGGTCCCGTCCGCCCGGGTGTGGTCGTCCGAGTTCAGGGCAATGAACGTGTTGATTCCCACCACACAGCCGTTTTCCGTCACCAGAGGGCCGCCGGAGTTCCCGTTGTTGACCACTGCGTCAATCTGCACGCAGTACACCCCGTCGTTGACCATCTCCTGGCGGGTCACCGTCCCCCTGGTCACGGTAATATCCTCTATGGAGGAGGGAAGGTTGGGATCATCGCTCTGGTTGTCTGAAACTCCGGGAAATCCAAGGGCGTATACCTCCTGGGTTACCTCCAGGTATTCGGCGGAAAGCAGCGGCAGGGGGGTCCGTTCCGTAACCGGCGTCTCCGAATACAAAATCGCCAGATCCGGCGCCTCCGACTCATAGACCACCTGCACCGGATAAATGCCGTCCTCATCGGACAGGTCATTCATCACCAGGTACACATAGTCGCTGGTCCGCCCGTCTACCACATGGTGGTTGGTGACAAAGTAGTGCACCGGCTCCCCGGGAGCGCCCACCGCAAAACCGGTGCCGGTACTGAGCAGGCCCTCCTCTTCGTCCACAATATTCACAACCCGCACCACCCCGTTACGGGCATCCAGCACATCCTCGTTCACCGCCAGGCACACCTCCGCCGGCACCAGGGACGCCAGCAAAACCAGCGCCAGCAGCCAGGCCGCCATCTTCCGTTTAACCATCACGCTCTCCTCCTTCTCAGCGGACGCCGCCATTTTCCCCAAAGTATTCCACCACAATGGCGGTAAAATTGTCCTGTCCCGGCTTCTGGGCCGCCAGCACCGCGTTTTCCAGGTTCTGGGCCGCGGTCAGCGCGTCCGCCGGGCCGGCCAGGCGGGCAATCTCCTCATCCGGCACCGTGCCGAACACCCCGTCGCTCATCAGCAGCACCTTGTCTCCGGGGGAAAGGTGCAGCGGGTGCATGCTGCGGTCGATGTGCTCCAGCTCGCCCATGCCAATGAAGCTGGTCAGTGCGTGGCGCTGGCCGTCGCTCCGGGCCTCCTCCAGGGAAATTTTCCCCATGGCAGCCAGCTCATCCAGCTCCGCCCCGTAGGTGTGCTCCCGGTTCAGCTGGGTCAGGGCCCCGTTCCGCAGCAGGTAAATGCGGCTGTCCCCCACGGAAATGAAATACAGCTGGGAGCCGCGGATCCAGACCGCCACCACCGTGGAACCGCTCTTGCCGGTGTTCCCGGCCAGGTATTGGTTTACCTCCCGGTTGGCCTGGCTGACCATGCTCAAAAGCTCCAGGGCCGGATCCTGGCTGAGGCCCGTGGAGGCAAAATTCTGCAGCAGGGAGGAGGTGATCATGCCGCTGATGGTGGCTCCGTCGGAGAGGCCTCCCATGCCGTCCGCCACCACCGCCAGAAGGCCCTTGTGCTGGTACAGCGCCGCATCCGTAAAATCCGAGACGCCAAAGCTGTCCTGCTGGCTCTCCCGGGCGCCAATATGGTGCAGGTTGCCAATCATCACCGGGTACGGCACCGGAGCGCCGGCGGGCATCATTCCCGGAGCCGGAGCGCCGGCCGCTGCCATTCCCGGAGCCGGGACGCCGGTCCCCACCGGTCCGCCCGCTCCCCCTTCCGGGTAACCATTCTGCATGCCTGGGCCTCCTTCCCTCCGCTCTCCGGCAGGCTGGTACGCCTCCTTCCCGCGCTTCCGGCGCTGCAGGATCAGAATCGCCGCCGCGCCCAGGATGACCACCGCAGCCGCCAGGCCCAGCAGGATAGGAAGGATGCTTCCCCCCTCTTCCTCCTGGGCAGGCGCTTCCTCCGCTTCACCGGAGGCCGATTCACCGGGAACCGATTCACCGGACACGCCGGATTCCCCAGAACCGCTGGGGTCGGATGCGCCGGACTCCCCTGCGCCGGAACCGGATTCTGCCGTACCGCCGGGGACAGACTCCCGGTTTTCCTGAGTGCTCTCCTCATCGGTGGATTCCCCGGGATCCGCTTCGCTCTCCCCAGGGAACTCTTCCCAGGGGTTTCCCCCCTCCGGGTCGGATTCCGACTCCTCCTCGTCTCCCCAAATGTCATCCCAGGGGCCGCTGGGCAGCCGGTTCTCCCCGCTTTCCGGCTCCGCGGCAGTGCTGCTTTCCGGCTCTGTCCCCCGGCTCCCGGGGCGGCCGGCGGTGGCCGAAACCACCTCCGGAGCCCCTGCGGCCAGCACTCCTGTCAGGAAAAAGAGAAGCATCGCTCTCCTGATTGCTTTTCCTTCCGTCTTCATTCCTTCTCCTTTTCCTCTTTCTCCCACTGGAACGATTCCCCGCACAGAGGCACAAACATCAGCAGCTCGCTGCCGATCTCCAGCTTGTCATAGATCTTCAGCTTTTCCACGCCCAGCACCGGCTCGTCATTGAGGTACATCAGGTTTTCGCCCTTGCCCGGGGATACATAGAAGTTCCGGTGCTTCCGGTCATAGCTGATGACGCCCTGGTTCTCCCGGGAGATGGTCTCATCCCCGCTGCCCTTGAGGCAAATATCCATGTGGTCCGCCCGGCCAATCAGGTTGTTGCCGGTGTGCAGGCGGAAATCCCGCCCCTTCTCCTTGCCTTCCACGCAGACCAGCCAGCCCACCACCGGGTTGATGCCGGATTTCTGGCGCATCACCGCCACAGTCTTGCCCTCATCCCGGGGATTGCCCATGGGCCGCACGTCATTGGGCCGGAAGCCGCCGCCGGCGTTCTGCACCGGCACCGTGGCACCTACCCCGCCGCCCATGTTGGGCATAGGGGCCGGGCCCGCACCCGGAACCGGGCCGCCGGCGTTCTGCACCGGCACCGTGGCACCTACCCCGCCGCCCATATTAGGACCAGGGGCCGGGCCGCCTCCCGGAACCGGGCCGCCTCCTGCCCGCAGCGGCACCGTGGCATTGGCGTTCTTGCCCTGGCAGTAAGGGCAGGTGGGATACATGGAAGCATCGTAAAAGTGTCCGTTCTGGCAGCGTTTCATTTCCATTTTCATGTCCTCCTGAAATTATTGATTGTATAAAAATGTTCCGTAATGCAATTTCCTGTGCCCGGCCGGCAGCACCCGGCGCGTCCGTCCGGAATGCCCGGCAGCGCCGGGTCCGGGATGTCACTCCAGGGTCAGGTACACCGGCCCCACCGCCTCCCCGTGGGAGTGGTTGGCAAAGACCAGCATCCAGCTCTCATACCCGGCGGGGATCGGAATGTGTAGGGTGACCGTCTGCCCCTCCAGGACCCAGCTGTCCGACCAGCCATCGGAGGCGGCAGCCGCCTCCTCCAGGGGCCCCGGATACAGCCGGTCCCAAGGGCAAAGCAGCACTCTCCCTGTGTCCTCACTGCTCACCAGCATGGAGAAGCAGCTGTGGTACAGGGAGGAGAAAGAGCAGTCCGCGGTCCTCCCGGCGGTAATCTGCACCAGCATACAGGCCTCCTCCGCCCCATGGGGGCATTCCGGCTGCGTCTGCACCTGCTGTACCTGGTATTGCACGCCGTTTTCCGCCGTAATGTCCTCCTCCATACCCGCAATCGTGTAGTCATCGTTGAGAATCCGGTTCAAGATGGAGTCCAGCGGATGGAAGGAATCCTCCTCCCCGTTGTAGCCGTACACCCACTGGGCTGGATCGTAGGAACCGTCATACACGGTCTCCGGCTCTGTGGGCTCCTCCGTGGGGGCTTCCGTAGATGCCTCCGTGGATGGCTCTGTGGGCGCTTCCGTGGAGGCCTGGGTGGTGGGCTCCCCAAACATGCTGGCGGATGACTCTTCCTCCGACGGCGCCTCTGTGGCCTCCTCCGTCTCCGCCTCGCTTTCCTCCGGTTCGCCCGAAGAGGAGCCGGAAAGGAACCACCAGAGCCCCACCGCCGCCGCAATCACCACCACGGCCAGAATCAGAAGCAACGGCAGCTTCCGGGATTTGGGCTTTTCCGGTTCTCCGGGCGGTGTTTCCGCCGGCTTCTGTACCGGCTCCGTGCGGGGGCCGGCATCCGCCGGCGGCACCGGGGCGGTCCGGGGTTCCGGCGGATACAGCGCCCGCTCCAGCTCTTCCATGGTCAGCCGCGGCCTCCCCGGTTCCACCATCAGCCCCTGCTGCAGGGCCTCCTCCTGCCTCTGGGTAATGGGAACACCGAAGGCAGCCACCGGCTGCCAGGGGACCTGGGGGAACACGCCGGTGAGGCAGCGGTACAGGGCCGCGCAGACGGCGTTCACATCCGCCTCCTGCCCCTGTTCGTTTTGGGATGCCACGTGCCGGGCCGCCCCCAGGGTCATCAGCTTCAGCTGGCCCTCCGGGGTCACCACCATGCTCTCCGTGGAAATCTCCCCATGGCTGCGGCCGGCCTTATGGATCTGGACCAGCCCCCGGACCATGGGCCGCACCCAGGCCAGCGCCTGATCCGGCAGCAGGGTCCCCCCCTGCCTTTGCAGGTACGCCTCCAGGGTATCCCCTTCCAGATATTCCATTACCGTGTAGACCGTATTGTTTTCCGAAAATACATTTTCCACCGCCGCTATGCCCGGCAGGGATTCCAGCTGAGCCATCTCCTGGGCCTGCTGGGAGTACTGCTCCCGGCCCTCCGCATAGTAGGACTCATATTCCTGGTTGGGGGTCTCCGCCTCCCCGCCGCCCCGGGCGGCCACCCCAAAGGGGAAATACTCCTGAATAGCCACCTTCCGGTTCTGCTCCAGGTCCATGGCCAGGTAGGTAATGCCAAACTGTTCCTCCCGCATGACCCGGCCCACCAGGTACCGTCCCGCCAGAATGGTCCGGCAGGGCAGGGCGTAGGAGTCCCGCGGCAGGGCCTCCTCGTCAAAGCCGCAGCGCGGGCAGGGCCCCGGCCCTGTTTTCTCTTCCATACAGCCCATACAGAGCCGATCCGGGTTGATTTGCTTCTCCATTCCTTCCCCCTCTTTCTTTGGTTTCGCCCGTTACCTCAAAAGTCCGAAGGCCACCGCCCCCAGCAGCACAATGCCCAGAAGGACCAGCAGCAGCTTCCAGGGCGCTCCGGACGCTTTCCGGGCCGGCGGCACAGCCCCGGCGTCCGCCGGCGTTTTTGCCGCCTCCGGGTACAGGGCCGCCTCCAGCTCCTCCATGGTCTGGAACCGGTCCTCCGCCTCTATGGCCAGCCCTTTCCGCAGGGCCTCCTCCTGCCCCGGCCGCAGGAAAACCCCAAAATCCGCCAGCGGCTTCAGGCTTTCCTGAATCCGCCGGTCCAGAGGTTCCTCCGGCACCTCACCGGTAAGGCACCGGTAGATGGTGGCGCACAGGGCGTACACGTCCGTCCAGGGCCCCTGGTTCCCGTGGGTCCGGTACTGCTCCTCCGGGGCGTATCCCGGCTTCAGCAGAACGGAGAGGCTCTTCTCCCCCCGGGGGGAGGCCGCCCGGGCCGCCCCAAAATCCAGCAGCTTCACGGTGCCGTCTCGGGTAACCATAATATTCTCCGGGCTGATGTCCCGGTGGATCAGCCCCGCCCGGTGGATCTGGGAGAGGGAGCGGATTACCGGGCGCATCCAGGAAAACACCTGCTCCGGCGGCATCTTACCGCCCTGGCGCAGCAGGTACTCCTTCAGCGTCTCCCCCTCCAGGTATTCCATGACAATGTAGGCGGTATTGTTTTCCGGAAAGAAGTCCCGGACCGTCACAATCCCCGGCAGAGAAAAGAAACGGGCCAGAATCCGTGCCTCCCGGGCAAACTTTTCCCTCTCCTCCTCAAAATATTCCACATCGTCCTGGGAAGGGATGATCACCTGAAACCTCTGCCGTTCCGCCAGTCCGGCAGGAAAGTATTCCTTGATGGCAACCTTCCGTTCCAGGTTCAGGTCCCACCCCAGATAGGTGATGCCAAAGCCACCCTCCCCCAGCACCCGCCCCACCAGGTACTTTCCGTTGAGAATGGTCCGGTAAGGCAGGTCGCGGGGATCCCGGGGAACCTTGGTTTCATCAAATCCGCAGTGGGGGCAGGGGCCGTCCCCCTCCCGTTCCTGCATACAGCGCATGCACAGCTTTTCCGGGTCGATTATGCCCTCCATCTTTCTCCCTCGCTTCCGTTTTCCGCCTCAGCCGGCAGGGCTCACTCTGCGTTGTATGCCCAGGAAGCATACTTATCCTCGGTCATCATGTACAGGTACGGCTCCGCCACGCTCAGCTGCAGAATCGGCTGCTCCGCCGTGCGCCATATTGTGGCCCCGGTGCCGTCCTCCTGGAACCGGACAATCTGATTGCCCTCCTCCCCGGCAATAAAGAACAGGTAAGTGCTGTCGTCCGGGCTGATCACCGTGTCGTTGCACTCGGCGTTGATCAGCTCCGCCGTGGCCCCCGGCTCTATGGCCACCCGGTAGAGCCCCTTTTCCATGGCCGAAAGATCCGCATTCATGTACAGGAAGTATATGTAGGATCCCCCATCCCGGCGCATGGTGCCGCCAATCACCTTGCCCCCGGTCTCCCGGTAATAGTTCACCGCCTCGCTCCCCGGTTCCGCAATCCAGCTCAGGCCGGACTGGGTGCCGTCATACCAGGAATAGTAGAAGCCGTCCGCATAGGCCCCCTGGGATACCACCAGGCCGCTGAGGCTCCCCATCTCGGCCAGGTTCTCCCCATTCCGGCCCGCCCGGTAGATGGTGCTGATTACCGCATCCGAATCGTAGGTGACAAAATACATAAAGTCCCCGTAGAAGCACAGGGAGAGGATGTATTCTCCCCGGCTGGAGGCGGCCACCTGCCCGGTTCCCAGGTTGATCTGAATGACCTCGGACACATCCTCCCCGGTGTCGGTGATGTAGGACAGGTACCCCTTGTGCAGAATGGGAAGATCCCCTTCCTGCACCGGGTACTGAGACAGGCAGACGGTCTCCACTGTATCCAGTTCCTCATCCACCGTGTCCAGATCCGCCGAGTAAATGCACCGGTCCGCAGAGGACATGTAGACAAACTGGTTTTCCCACACGCAGAAGTACGCCGCATCCGCCGCCGGAATCATCAGCAGTGTGTCCGTGCCGCCCAGGGGCATCTTGGACACATGCTCATACATGCGCATGTAGACATACTCGCCGTCCGGCCAGAATTCCGCGTCCAGCAGCTGCTGCCGGTTTTCCGCCGCCGCCGGATCCACCGGCAGCTCCTGGTCCGGCGCCTCCGTGGCCACGGCCTCCGTCTCCTGGGCGTTGGAAGCCGGTTCCGTTGCCTCCTCTGTGCTCTCCCGCTCCGTCTCTTCCTCCGTCTCCTCCCGGGCTACCCGGCGGTCATCCGAACCGTCCCGCCCGGTCAGGAGCAGAATGCCCCCTACCAGGGCCGCCAGGGCCACCACCGCCACGGCCAGGAAAATGCCCAGCCGCTTTTTCCGGTTTTCCGGCGGCTTCCCGCCGCCCCCGCCGGAGGTTCCGCCTCCGGTAAAAGTACCGCCCCCGGTGAAAGTACCGCCTCCGCCGGAGGTGCCTCCTACGCTGAACGTACCGCCCCCACCGGGGATGCCGCCTCCGCTGAACGTACCACCCCCGCCGGAGGTTCCGCCTCCGCTAAACGTGCCACCCCCGCCGGGGATGCTCCTCCCGTAGAGGACGGCGGCAAACTCCTCCAGGTTCCCATACCGGTTCTCCTGATTCACCGCCAGGCCCCGCATCAGCACCTGCTCCTGCCGGGGATCCATGTAAACCCCCAGGGCAGACGGGGGCTTCAGCAAATCCTGATGTCCCCGCTCCAGGGCTTCCTGGGGCGTCTCACCGGTAATGCACTTATAGATGGTGGCGCACAGGGCGTATTCATCCGTCCAGGGGCCCTGCTGCCCCTTGCTCCGGTACTGTTCCTCCGGCGCATAGCCGGCCTTTACGGTCATGGAGGTGCTGCGCTCCCCGTCCGTGGTCAGATCCCGGGCCGCGCCAAAATCCAGCAGCTTCATGGTGCCGTCCCGTAGGATCATAATATTGTCCGGGCTGATGTCCCGGTGGATCAGCCCTGCCCGGTGCACCTGCACCAAAGAGTGGATCACCGGCTCCATCAGGGAGAGCACCTGCCCTACAGGAAGGCGGCCTCCCTGCCTCTTCAGGTACTCCTTCAGGGTAATGCCGTCCAGGTATTCCATGACAATATAAGCGGTGCCGTTTTCCATAAAGAAATCCTTCACCCGCACAATGCCCGGGAGGGAATCGAACTTTGCCAGATTCCGGGCCTCCCGGATGAATTTGTCCCTCCCCTCGGTAAAAAGCCGCCCGGCCTCCCCGGTGAAAGGGGTCACACTGTAGGAACTCCCGGACGTGCGGGACACGTAGCCTGCCGGATAGTATTCTTTTATAGCCAGGCGCATCTCCAGGTTCAAATCCCAGCCTATGTAGGTGATGCCAAAGCCACCCTCCCCTATGCTCCGCCCTACCATATATTTCCCGTTGAGGATGGTCCGGGGCGGCAGATGGTACAGAGGGGCCTGGTAGTCCGCCTCACAGAAGCCGCAGTGGGGGCAGGGGTCTGTCTTGTTCTCACGATGTCCCATACAATTTACGCAAAGTAACTCCACCGGAAAAGAATTCATTCCCATTACCGTGGCCTCCTTTTATGCATTCGTAATTTTCTTGCCTTTTTACTCTATTGTTATTCTTTATCATAGCATGGTTTCACAGTGAAGGATTCCTAAAAAAAATAGGAAACGGCACCCTTGATGAACCTGCCGCACCATGCTAAAATCAAGGAAAAGGCGGGTTTTTCTCTATGGAAAGGGCAGAGGTGTCTACAATTCCTGACAATGTACTGCTGAGCACACAGACCGGTGTGCCCGGTGAATTTTTGTTGCTCTTTACCGTACTGATCTGGGTCTTGTTTCTGCTCATTTTTCTGGGAAATTCAAAAAGCCGCCTGAACCAATGGTGTTCTCTCAGCGGTATATGCTTCAGCCTGGGAGTTTTCAAGGAATATCTTTATTTCACTCTCTTTCCTTTTTTAGAAGAATTTTATCACTGGCCGGTTCACGATCTCTCCTACCAGGTCTATTCCGTGCTCACGGCTGTCTTTTACTATTGCTCAATGCCCATCACCATGAACTTCGGCTTTTACTACGCCCAGCTGGATGAGCGCCATCCCCGGCTGTTTTCCGTCCTGCGGTTTCTGGTCTTTGTACCGGCACTGCTCTTCTTCATCCGCTATCCCTGCCTGGAAACCCGCTATTATCAGCTTTATGACGCCGATTACTATCTCTCCGTGGCAGTTTACAACTGGATCTGCGGCATTTTGCTGACCACACTGATGGTCCGTTCCCTTCTCCAGGCCCGGGGCCATGCCTCCTTTCATCAGAAGAAGGTGGTGGCTGTGCTGGCCCTCTTGCCAATCTGGTATGAGCTGCTCAGTGCTTTCCTGATCCATGTACTGCGGCTGCGGGAATATTTTAAAGCCTGGCAGGGGAATATGGCCATCATCCTGTTTCTCCTGATTTATTTCTTTTACCATGCCTCCAAGGAAGGCTTTATGGGCATCCGATTCCACTATGAAACCTTTGACTGGATCAAGGAGGAAAACCTGATCCACAAAAATGCCAGCTCCATCCAACACATGCTGAAAAACGAGATGGCAAAAATCGAGTGGTGTGCCCAGGCTCTGGCCGCAAACCCCAGCGCCCCAGAGGCGCAGGAGTACCCGCGCATCATCCTCCGCTCTACGGAACACTTAAAGAATTGCCTGGCTAAAACCAAACGGTATTCCCAGGATATTATCCTGAAGCTAAAACCCTGCCCCGTCCGGGCCCTGCTGGAGGAATGTGTCTCCCCTCTGCGGTACCGATACCCGCAGGTGCAGTTTCTGATCCACTGCAAAGAAGAGGAAGCCTTGGTGTGTGACCGGGAATATCTGGCTGAGGTACTGAACAACCTTCTGACCAACGCGCTGGAAGCCATGGGGGACAAGGGAGTTATTACCATTGCTTGTTCCCGGTATACCCCCCGGAAAATCTGTCAGCTGACGGTAGCGGACACCGGCTGCGGCATTCCTCCGGAGGAGCTGGACCTGCTCTTCACCCCTTACCACACCACCAAGACCGCCGGCGAGCACATGGGGCTGGGCCTGTATTTCTGCCGGAGGGTGATGGAAGGCCACGGCGGTTCCATAAAGGCGGAGAGCGTTCCCGGTTCCGGAAGCACCTTTACCCTGACCTTCCCAACTTCCCTATAACCGTTCCCCGTGGAGGAAAACATGATTCGAATCCTGATAGTAGAGGATGACGCAGATTTTGCCTTTCTGATCAAAAATACAGTCAACAGCCAGCCCGACATGGAAGCGGTGGGAATTGCCGTCAACAGCAAGGAAGCGCTGAAATTCACGGAGCTTCTGCTGCCGGATATTGTCCTCATGGACCTGTCCCTCTCGGAGAGCAAGCTGGACGGCATAGACGCAGCCCGGAGCATCCGCCTGCAGACCAGCATCAAGCTGCTGATTCTTACCGCTTTTGAAGATCCGGCTATTATTCTGGACGCCTGCCGCCGGTCCTTTGCCTTCGGCTATGTATTCAAAAGCCAATTTGACCTGCTGGTGGAAACCATCCGCAAAACCATGGAAGGGCCCACGCCCCAGGAATACATGATCCAGGCCCTGATCCTTTCGGTCCTTTCCCCGGCGGAGCAGTCGGTGCTGAACCTGCTGCTGGGCAAGGAGCAGGATCTCCACTCCTCCCCCAAGACCATCTACAACCAGAAGGCCAGCATTCTAAAAAAGCTGCACCTGAAAAACCAGGAGGAGCTGATCCACATTTTCCAGACCTACCACCGGCAGTAGGCTGCCTTTCCGGGATCAGAAATTCCCATTGACACAAAAACCGCTGTCTGCTACCATAGAAGCCGAACAGGGAGGCGTGAGATCCACGCCCCAGAAAATTTTAGGAGGGGAAAAATGAAAAAATATTTGCTTGCCATGCTGACGGCAATGTGCCTGTGCCTGGCTGCTGTTGCCTGCGGCGGTGGAGACAGCGAGGAAACCACCGCCGCCGAAACCCAGGCGGAGACCACCGCGGAGGAAACCAAAGAAGAGACCACAGAGGAGACGGAAGCCCCCGCCACAGAAGCTCCCACAGAGGCCGCTGGCACAGTTGTGGGGACCTGGAAACTGGATCCCACCTGTGAGTGGGCAGCCGAGGTCGAAAGCGCGGACCTGGAGATTCGGGAAGACGGCACCTTCTCCCTGACTGCGGAGAGCAACGGCGTTACTGCCGCCGTTGAAGGGACCTACACCTTGGAAAATTCCCATGTCATCCTGACACCCACCTCGGCAAACGGCCAGGATCCCACCGAGCTGGAAACGGAGGACTGCGTCCTGGACAGTAACGGCCGTCTGGTCGCTGACGGCGGGGAGACCATCTTTGTCCGGGAGGGCGCCGCTTCTCAGGCGCCGACGGAAGCCCAGGCGGATCTTTCCGCTCTGGCAGGCACCTGGCTGGTGGATCCGGACAGCACGGGGTTAGCGGAAGTAGGCGGAGGCACCTACACCATGGAGATTCAGGCGGACGGCACCTTCTCCATGACCCTGGATGCCCAGGGGCAAACCACCACGGTATCCGGCACCTGCACCTATGACGGCATCCAACTGGTACTGAACGCTGAAAACGGCGAGGACGCGGAAGCCATTCTGGATGCCCAGGGCAACCTGTACTTTGAGGATGACGAGCTGATCTTTGCGAAAGCGGAATAAAGGAAACGCGCACAGCAGCGTTGCGTACCCTGCGGACAGCCAGGGGGCTACAAAGTGTAGCCCCCTGGCTGTTTTTTTACAATCATTTGTCGCCTTGTGCGTTTTCTGCATATTTGTTATTTTATTATTATAAAATCATCTAATATTTTAATTTTTCATCTGTTTTGGCCAAAACCAGCACATTGTGGAAAGGAGAAAGCGCAGAATGATCAGTGAACGCGAAAACATGTTGTTGGTCCTGGAGGGAAAACAGCCGGAGTGGATCCCCAACTACGGGGTTGCCTCCATCAAAATCTCCCCCAACTGTATTGCCCGGAAGCTGGACCCCAAAACCGGCTACATGGTGGACGCCTGCGGGGTGGAATTCTTCCAGGCCATTGACGGCCTGACCCCCATCCACACCAAGGACCAGGATTTCACCATGAAGGACATCACCAAATGGCGGGACCACCTTCCCAAAATCGACCTGAAATCCATTGACTGGGAGCAGGATGTGCGGGCCTCCCTGCACAACCGCTACTCCTACTACGGGGACCCCACCGGGGAGGACAAAGTGACGGACTACGTGTTCGGCTATCTCTGGGATGAGCTCCACTATCTGATGGGCTTTGAGGGGGCCCTCTGCGCCCTGCTGGAGGAGCCGGAGTGCTGCTACGACTTCCTCCAGGCCCTGGCGGACATCTATATTGAGGTATTCCGCAACTACTGCCGCTACTGGAAGCCGGACGTGGCCATGCTGGTGGAGCATGTGGCCACCAACCGTGGGCTGCTGATGCGGGCGGACACCTACCGGGAGATCATCAAGCCGGCCCAGAAAAAGGTGTACGACGCCATCATTGAGGAGGGGGTCTACCCGGAGATCCACACGGATGGGGAGTTTGAGGCCATTCTGGGGGACTATGCGGAGATGGGCATAAAGGTCATTCAGCCCTTCCAGATCTACAATGACATTGAGGCGGCCAAGAAGAAATACGGCTTTGTCTGCATTGGCGGCTGGGATTCCTTTGGTCCGGGCAACCTGCCGGACTCCACGGAGGAGGAGGTCCGCCAGTCGGTGCGCACCGCCATGGACGCCTACGGCAAGACCAACCGGTACGCCATCTACTTCAGCGGCTGCACCGCCCGGAACCCGGAGCGGATGGCCATTCTGGCAGATGAGGCAGAAAAGTACGGCCACAGCTTCTATAAAAAATGAATCTTTCAGAAAGTAACCTGACCGAAAGGCAAGTTCCAAATGTGAGAAAGGGGGCTTTTTTGTGAAACGAAAATACCTGCATCTGAGTATCGGCCTGCTGTTGGCCATTCTGGTCTGGGTTCTGCTGCCGGAGGGAAACGGCCTCACCGCCTCCGGTGTCCGCACCATTGCTGTCACCGTAATGATTGTGTACTACTGGACCTTTGTGGGCATTGACTGGGTCAGCATCCTGTGTATTGCCCTGTTTGCCATGGTGGGAACCGCCAGCATGTCCTCCCTGATCAGCTATGGCATCTCCAATACCAACACCCTGCTGATGCTGTTCAGCAGCATTCTCTGCCTGGCCCTGGTCTACTGCGGCTTTATGGACCGGCTGATCACCTGGTTTATCTCCCGGAACGTGGTGCGCAAACGGCCTTACGTGTTTTTATCCCTGTATCTCCTGGCCGTCTACATCATCGGCTGCTTTGTCAACATTACCTCCACCTGCCTGATCACCATGCCGGTGGCCAAAAGCATTCTGGATGAGCTGGGCTACACCGCCAAGGACAAATACTCCAAGGCCCTGTACGCCGGCTCCATGTGGGTGGCCATGTGGGGCTACTCTGCCACCCCCATCGGGCATCCGGTGGCCCTGACCATCATCGGCCTGCTGAAAAGCTCCTGCGGCATTGAGATGAGCTTTGTACAGTACATGGCCGTGGGCATTCCCATCACCTTCCTGCTGTGCGTCCTCTCCCTGCTGGTCATCCGCTACATCATCCGCCCGGACACCAGCAAGTATGTCAATTACGATGTGGACGCCAAGCGGGCCACACTGAAAAAAATGGAGCTGCGTGAGGGGCTTACCGTTGCCATCTTCCTGCTGGTCATCTTTTTCTACATCTTCCCGGATATTCTCCGCTACGTGCTGCCGGGCTTCTACACCTACATGAACCAGCTGACCCTGCTGACCCCCACCATCCTGGGCATCTGCCTGCTGGTCATCATCAACGTGGACGGCAAGCCGCTGCTGGACTTTAAGCGATCCCTGAAGGATGTGCCCTGGTCCACCTTCTTCCTCCTGGCCGGCATGTTCACCATGTCCGGCGCCATCTCCGCAGAGGGGAACGGCATTGTAGACTGGCTGGCCAACGTGCTGGGGCCGCTGACCGCCAACATGCAGTCCTGGATTCCGTTCATCCTGCTGATTGCCACCGCCGCCACCATCCTCACCAACTTTATGTCCTGCAACGTGGTGGCCAACATGATGTTCATGGCTGCGGTGCCGCTGATGGCCTCCCTGGGAGACAACCTGAACCCCTTCGGCGTGGCCATGGTGGTTGCCATTGCCTCCAACGCAGGCGTTATGCCCCCCCAGGCCTCCGCCGCCGCCGGCGTCTATCTGGGCTCCGACTACCTAACCCCCAGCGAAGGCTTCAAGTACGGCTCCTGGGTCATCCCTGCCTTCATTGTAATCTGTATGCTGCTGGTCTACCCCATGTGCCTGCTCTTGTTCTGATCCTCCAGGAGACGGTAGGAAAAGGCCAGGTAAATCCGCTCATCCATATCCTCCAGGGAGCAGTTTAGAATCTTTTTGATCCGCTCCAGCCGCTTCAGGAAGGTGCTCCGGTGGATAAACAGCTTTTGGGCGGAGCGCACCGCATTGTACTGCTCCTCCATATAAGTCCACAGCGTGCGCAGATACTCGGTGCCATACTGCTGGTCATGCTGACGCAGCGCCAGAAGCCCTTCGTGACACACCATGTCGCTGGGCAGCTGGCGCTGTGCCTGTTCCAGCAGGTAGGAGAAAGCAGTCCCATTAAAGTGATGGATCCACAGGTAGGGCTTTCCCCGGCTGCCGGTCTCCAGGGCAATCCGCGCCTGCAGGTATTGGCGGTGCAGATTGTTGTGGCCCTGCATGCTGCGGCTGTACCCCGCCTTCAGAAAGCTCTCCCGGATAAAATATTTCAGCTCCCTGGCAATCTCCCGCAGGCTCCTGCCAATTTTGGAGGCGTCAAAAAAGGCCACCACCCGGTCCCGGAAGGGCAGGCAGCAGCAGAAACGGTATGTCTGCTCCAGATACCCGCACAGAAAGCTGCCGGAAGCCTTTTCATCCGCATTGCCGGAAATCTTCAGCACCAGGCAAAAGTACGCATCCTCCTGGGACCACCCCAGCTCCTCCAGCTGGCTGCTCATCTCCATATAGTCCGCTGTCCGGTCAGACAGGATCCGGTGGAAAATATTGTGCAGATGGTTGGGCTGTGCCATGCCGGATTCTGCCTCCAGAACCCGGGAAAGGTGGGCCGCCAGCCGGGAAAGCCGGTAGCCGTCGCTCCGGCGCAGAGGCCGGTCCTGCTCCAGAAGCAGCAGCCGGCAGGCCACCTGACCTCCCTGGAACAGATTGATATTCCAGGAGCGGCAGGGGATCACGCTGGCCGGGAGCAGATAGGGCTCCCCCGTCTGGTTGTTTGCCGCATACGTCTTGTCCTGCCGCAGATTATTAAAAAAGTCGATGGATCCGGCTCTCCGGTCAAAGAAATTCTGCCTCATCCCCACCTGGACCCGGAGGGTAAAATCCGCTGACAACAGAACCAGAGGATTGTGAAAAAGCTCCTCGCTTTCCAACAGCATCTGGCGCAGCGCGTCTGGGCGGTTTTCCAGCTGCTGCAGCTGCCGCTCCCAGGCCTCATACCGGTCGTAAATCTGCTGCACCGCATTAAAAACCAGGCTCCGATCCTGGGGCAGGCAGATGCAGGGGCCGATTTCCTCCTCCGGCAGCTCCCCCTGGGCACAAATCCAGCCGGCCCGGGGATCCCGCACCTCCCCCACCGTCCCCTCCGAAATATAAAGCCGCTCCGGCTCCGTTTTCTGGCCAGGGATATACAGCAGCGGACGCTCCAGGGGAGGGCAGCCGCCTTCCGCGCCAAAAACCGCCTCCGGAAACGTTTCCTTCAGCTCCTCATACACCAGCTCCATATCCAGCTTCATGCTTTCTCTCCCATTTCCCTTGCCAACTCCTTGGCCCGGTCCGCCGCTTCTATGGCGCTTCCCGTGTACACCGCGCCCATCTTTTGGGCAATGGCCTCGGAAATAGCGCCGCCTCCCACCATAATCTTGATGTGGGAAAGGGACTTAACCTGGCGGATGGCCTGCACCGTGGTCCGCAGCTCCACAATACTGGGCGTCAGCAGGCAGGAGATACAGACAATGTTCACCTCCGGATTGGACTGCAGGGCATCTATAAACTGCTCCGGCAGCACATCCACCCCCAGGTCCAGCACCTTAAACCCTACACTGCGCATCATCACCGCCACCAGATTCTTCCCAATATCATGGAGGTCCCCCTCCACAGTGCCCAAAATAATTTTTCCCTGATAATGCCTTCCCCATCTTTCCAGCTGCGGCTCCAGCAGATCCAGGCCAATCCTCATGCACCGGGCGGACAGCAAAATCTGCGGAATATCGGTCTCATCGCTCCGGTAATAGTCTCCCACGCTGTGGATGGCCGGAATCAGCGCCTCATTGAGAATCCGGGAAGGGCGGATACTTTCCTCCAGCGCCTGGAGGACCAGCCGTTCTGTATACTTGGGCTGCCCCGTCTCTATGGCCTTTTTCAATTCTTCCAAGCAAGCTATGCCCATCTTATCCGTCATACCGGCAGCACCTCTGTATCTGAATTCAAATAATCCGAAAGTCGCTCTCCAAACGCCGAAGAAGCATATCATGATGAAGGCGTCAAAAGGTATTTTGACGCCTATGATACACGGATTGCTCCGTGCTAACGCACTCCCGCAATCCTAAAACACCTCAAATCCGCTCATTTTTCTGCGAAAAATGGCT
>CAJFTW010000122.1 GCA_904420025.1 Candidatus Pseudolachnospira avium | reverse complement strand
GATTTGAACCTGCGACCTCTGCGTCCCGAACGCAGCGCTCTACCAAGCTGAGCCACACCTCGAAGCCTTAGTTATTATATCGGCTGCGGAAGATTTTGTCAAGGGAAATCTTCATTTTTTAAAAAAATTTGTAAAAGCCTTGCATTTTGAGGGAAAGGGTGCTATACTGGCCAATGATGAAATAGTATGCTAGAACAGAGAGTGGGCGCAAGTCCACTCTTTGAACGTATTAAGGAAGAAAATCAGAAAAGGCGAAAGGGGCAGGGAATTGGCAAAACGAGAAGACTATGAGCGGAGGGCTGAGGCGCTGCTGGTGCCGATTTTAGATGCCAATGGGTTTGAGCTGGTGGATGTGGAGTTCGTAAAAGAAGGTGGGAACCGTTATCTTCGGGCCTACATTGACAAGCCAGGTGGAATCACCATTGACGACTGTGAAGTGGTGAGCCGCAGTCTCAGCGACCGGCTGGATCAAGAAGATTTTATTGAGGAGGCATATATTCTGGAGGTCAGTTCCCCGGGATTGGGCCGGCCGCTGAAAAAAGAGCGGGATTTTGCCCGCAGCCTGGGAGAGGAAGTGGAAATCCACTGCTTTCGGGCGGTAGATGGAAGAAAAGAGTTTGATGGGATTCTCAAAGCCTACGATACCGGCACGGTAACGATAGAGGAAAACGGGGATACAGAAAGGATACTGGAACGGTCCAATATCGCCCTGATTCGCCTGGCGTTCGACTTTTAAAGGAGGAAAATGGAAAAATGAATAAGGAATTACTGGAGGCCCTGAATATACTGGAAAAGGAGAAAGACATCAGCAAGGAAACCCTGCTGGAAGCCATTGAGACCTCCTTGCTAACGGCCTGCAAAAACCATTTCGGCAAAGCGGACAATGTCAAGGTACACATCAATCCGGAAACCTGTGACTACGAGCTGTACGCGGAGAAGGAAGTGGTGGAGACCGTGGAGGATCCAGTGCTGCAGATCAGCCTGGAGGATGCCAGGAAGCTGTCCGGGACCTACAGTGTAGGTGATATTGTACGGCAGGACATCAAATCCAAGGAGTTTGGCCGGATTGCCACCCAGAACGCCAAGAACGTGATCCTCCAGAAAATACGGGAGGAAGAGCGCAAGGTGGTGTTCGATCATTTCTACGCCAAGGAGCGGGAAGTGGTCACCGGCATTGTGCAGCGGTATATTGGGCGCAATATCAGTGTCAATTTGGGCAAAGCGGACGCTATGCTCAACGAAAATGAGCAGGTGAAGGGGGAGGTGTACCAGCCCACCGAGCGGATTAAAGTCTTTATCCTGGAGGTGAAGGATACCACCAGAGGCCCGCGGATTCTGGTCTCCCGGACCCATCCGGAGCTGGTGAAGCGGCTGTTTGAGGCGGAAGTGGCAGAAATTCAGGAAGGCATTGTGGAGATCAAGGCTATCTCCCGGGAGGCCGGCTCCCGCACCAAGATGGCCGTATGGTCCAACGACCCCAATGTGGACCCGGTGGGGGCCTGTGTGGGTGTCAACGGAAGCCGGGTCAACGCTGTGGTAGAGGAACTGCGGGGTGAAAAGATTGATATTATCAACTGGAGCGACAACTCGGCAGAACTGATTGAGAACGCCCTGAGCCCAGCCAAGGTCATCTGTGTGCTGGCAGATGATGATGAGAAGACTGCGCAGGTGGTGGTGCCGGATTATCAGTTGTCCTTGGCTATTGGTAAGGTGGGGCAGAATGCCCGGCTTGCCGCCCGGCTCACCGGATACAAGATTGACATCAAGAGTGAGACCCAGGCGCGGGAGAGCGGCCTCTTTGATGAGATCGGATACATTGAAGATTACTATGAGGATGAGGACGGCGAGGGTGAGTACGCGGATGAGCTCCCAGAAGAGGGAGAAAACGGGGAAGCCTTTGGCGAAGATGGAGATTGGTTCCAGGAGTTGGCCGGAGAGCCGGAGGAGGCAGATGGGGCAGACGAAGCGGAACCGGCAAAGGGGTGAGTGTGTGGGCGGAATTCGGAAACAGCCCCAGAGGGCCTGTATAGGCTGCGGGGCTCTGAAAGATAAGAAGCAGCTGATCCGGGTGGTCCGGACGCCGGAGGGCGAGTTTGTGCTGGACGCCACCGGAAAGAAAAACGGGCGGGGCGCCTACCTTTGCCCCTCGGAGGAATGCCTGGAGAAAGCCATCAAATCCAAAGGGCTGGACCGCTCCTTTAAGATGGCGGTGCCGCGGGAGGTATATGAGCGGTTGAGAGAGGAGTGGGATGGCATTGCAGCGAAATAAGGCCATGGCGTACCTGGGGCTGGCTGCCCGGGCTGGCAAGGTGGAGAGCGGGGAGTTCTGCACCGAGCGTGCCGTGAAAAGCGGCCAGGCCAGGCTGGTGCTGCTGGCTGGGGATGCCTCGAAGAACACGCAGAAGCGATTCCGCGATATGTGTACTTATTACCACACAGACTGGCGGGTATATGGAGATAAGGAGAGCCTGGGCCACGCAATTGGACGGGGAGAACGAGCTTCCCTGGCGGTGACGGATGAGGGCCTGGCAAGGGCGATCAAGGAACAACTGACAGATAGGAATCAAGACGGAGGTAGTGAGCATGGAAAATGATTTGAATAAAGAGGAAGTGCGGAAGGAACCGAAGCAGGCGCCGGAGAAATCCGGAGAGGGGGAGCCGAAGAAGAAAAAGATTACGGCGGTGTTCCGAAAGCAGAACAGCGCTCAGAACAGCCTGAAATCCCGTCCGGCAGGTATGCAGAAAAAGGCCCCGGCCAAGCCGGCGGGAAAGCCCCAGGCCAAGGCGCCGGCGAAGCCCGCCGCCAAGCCGGCGGAGGCTGCGAAGGCCAAGCCGGCGGAGGCACCCAAGGCCAAGCCGGCGGAGGCGCCCAAGGCCAAACCGGCAGAGGCACCCAAAGCCAGGCCTGCGGAGACGGCAGCCGCTAAACCGGCGGAGGCTTCTGCCGCAGGGGTGGTGGAGGTCCAGGAGGTAAAGCCGGCGGCCCCCCGTTTTGTGGATATGGAAAAGGTGCGGGAAGCGGACCGGGCGGCGTCCCGGGCAGCTGCCGCGGCCCGGAACCGGAGCAATGAGCGGCGTAATGCCCGCTCCGGCGGCCAGGGCGGCTACCGCGGGGGAAGCGGCCAGGGGACCCAGGGCGGCTACCGCGGGGGAAGCGGCCAGGGCGGAGCCCGTCCGGGAGCCGGACGGCCCGGCGGAGACCGGCCCCGCAGCGGAGGCGGTGATTTTGGCGGCCTGGGCATGGCAAAGCCCAGCAAGAGTTCCAAAGGCAATGCCTCCAAGAACAACAACCGGTATGACAAGAAGAACAGCGATGAGCTGAGACGGCCCGGCGGCAAGCAGATCTCCAATAAGGATCTGACCCGCCCCCAGAAGCCCCAGAAGCAGGAGCCGGTGGAGCCGGAGATCAAGATGATTGTGCTGCCGGAGAAGCTGACCATCCGGGAGCTGGCGGAAAAAATGAAAATTCAGCCTTCCGCCATTGTGAAGAAGCTGTTCCTGTCCGGCAAGATCGTGACGGTGAACCAGGAGATCGACTATGAGACCGCTGCGGACATTGCCGTGGAGTTTGATGTGCTCACCGAGCAGGAGGAGAAGATCAACGTCATTGAGGAGCTGCTGAAGGACACCACTGAGGATCCGGAGGAGTCCTTAAAGCCCCGTCCGGCGGTGGTGTGCGTTATGGGACACGTGGATCACGGCAAAACCTCCCTGCTGGATGCCATCCGCCATACCAATGTGACTGGCCGGGAAGCCGGTGGTATCACCCAGCACATTGGCGCTTACGTGGTGGACATCAACGGGCAGAAGATTACCTTCCTGGACACCCCGGGACACGAGGCATTTACAGCTATGCGGATGCGGGGCGCCCAGTCCACGGATATTGCCATTTTAGTGGTGGCGGCGGATGACGGCGTGATGCCTCAGACCGTGGAAGCCATCAACCACGCTAAGGCCGCCGGCGTAGAGATTATTGTGGCGGTGAACAAGATTGATAAGCCCGGCGCCAATGTGGAGCGGGTGAAGCAGGAGCTGGCTGAGCACGAGATTGTCCCGGAGGACTGGGGCGGAAAGAACATCTTTGTGCCGGTGTCCGCCAAGACCGGCGAGGGCATTGACACCCTGCTGGAGATGATCCTGCTGGTGGCAGAGATGCGGGAGCTGAAGGCCAACCCGGACCGCAACGCCAGAGGACTGGTCATTGAGGCACAGCTGGATAAGGGCAAGGGCCCGGTGGCCACAGTGCTGGTGCAGAAGGGAACCCTCCATGTGGGCGATACGGTGGCGGCAGGCCCCTGCTACGGCAAGGTCCGCGCCATGATGGACGACCGGGGACGCCGGGTTAAGGAGGCCACTCCCAGCATGCCGGTGGAGATTTTGGGCTTAAACGATGTGCCCAGCGCCGGTGAGGTGCTGGTGGCCACCGACAGCGAGAAGGAAGCCAGGACTTATGCGGAGACCTTTGTGGCCGAGGGCAAGAAGAACCTGCTGGACGAGACCAAGGGCAAGCTGTCCCTGGACGATCTGTTCTCCCAGATCCAGGCCGGCAATGTGAAGGAGCTGGCCTTGGTGGTCAAGGCGGATGTGCAAGGGTCTGTGGAAGCGGTGAAGCAGAGCCTGGTGAAGCTGTCCAATGACGAGGTGGTGGTAAAGGTGATCCACGGCGGCGTGGGCACCATCAACGAGTCGGATGTATCCCTGGCGGCGGTTTCCAATGCCATCATTATTGGTTTCAATGTGCGGATGGACGCGGCGGCCAAGGCCACGGCGGACCGGGAACATGTGGATGTACGGCTGTATAAGGTGATCTACCAGGCCATTGAGGATATGGAGGCGGCCATGAAGGGCATGCTGGATCCCATCTTCGAGGAGCAGGTCATTGGCCACGGTGTGGTGCGCCAGACCTTCAAGGCCTCCGGTGTGGGAACCATTGCCGGTGCCTTCGTCATGGACGGTAAGTTTACCCGGGGCTGCAGCTGCCGGATCAGCCGGGATGGCGAACAGCTTTACGATGGTCCGCTGGTATCCCTGAAGCGGTTTAAGGATGATGTGAAGGAAGTGGCGGCTGGGTATGAGTGCGGCCTGGTGTTCGATAAGTTCAATGACCTGAAGGAGGACGATACCATTGAAGCCTACCAGATGGTAGAGGTGCCCCGTACCTGACCCCCAAGGCTTTCCGGCCGGGCGCGTACAGCCCGGCGGGAGCAAGGAGTGAGAGCATGAGAAAGAACAGCATTAAAAATATCCGTATCAATAGTGAGGTGCAGCGGGAGCTGAGCAGTATTATCCGGAACCAGGTGAAGGATCCACGGATTTCTTCCCTGGTCAGTGTCACCTCGGTGGCGGTAGCGCCGGATCTGAAAACCTGTAAGGCATATATCAGCGTTCTGGGAGACGATTCCCAGGCTGCCGATACTCTGGCCGGCTTAAAGAGCGCGGAGGGTTTTATCCGCAGCCAGCTGGCACGGAACCTGAATCTTCGGAATACGCCGGAGATTCGGTTCCTATGGGACCAATCCATTGCCTATGGCGTGGAGATGACCCGGAAAATTGAGGAGCTGATCCGGGAGGAGGACGGTCAGGAAGCGGGAGGTAAGGATGAGGCGGATTGAGGAAGTGTTGGACGGCGCAGGCCGGATCTGCATTTTGGGACATATTCACCCGGACGGCGACTGTGTGGGAGCCTGCCTGGGGCTATACAATTATCTGAAGTCGGCCTGCCCGGAGGCGCAGGTAACGGTCCATCTGGAACCCTTCTCCGAGTATTTTTCCTTCCTGCAAGGGACGGAGCAGGTGGATCACGCATTCCCGGAGCTCCCTCCCTATGACCTGTGTTTTGTGATGGACTGCGGTGACCGGGAGCGGCTGGGGCCCACCGTAAAGTATTTTGATAGTGCACGGCGGAAGGTCTGCGTGGATCATCACATTACCAACCAAGGCTTTGGGGATGTCTGGGAGGTGCAGCCGGACGCCAGCTCTGCCTGTGAGGTGTTGTACAGCCTGCTGGACCCGGCGCAGATAAGCCGGGATACAGCGGAGTGCCTATATCTGGGCATTGTCCATGACACAGGGGTATTTAAGCATTCCAATACCTCCCGGCGTACCATGGAGGTGGCAGGCCAGCTGCTGGAAAAGGGGATTTCCCCTGCCTATATTATTGATGAGACATTCTCCAAAAAATCTTTCGCTCAGAACAAGGCTTTGGGGAGGGCGCTGCTTTCCGCCCGGCTCTGGCTGGACGGCCGGCTGGTGGCGGGGGTGATTACTGCCCGGGATATGGAGGAACTGGGCCTGGACTCCCGCCATTTGGACGGGATTGTGGATCAGCTGCGGGTAACCGATGGCGCCAAATTGGCGGTCTTCCTCTATCCCTCCAACGAGAGCCAGCAGGAGTGGAAGGTGAGTATGCGGTCCAACGATAAGGTGGATGTAAGCCGGATCGCAGTGAGCTTCGGTGGAGGCGGGCATGTGAAGGCGGCAGGCTGCACCCTGCGGGGCGAGTGGACGGCAGTGGTGGATCAGGTGGCTGCGCTGGCGGAACAACAGATGAGGGAAACGGAATAAGACGGATCATGGATGGAATACTGAACATTTATAAGGAAAAAGGTTTTACCTCCCACGATGTGGTGGCCAAGTTGCGGGGAATTTTGCGGCAGAAAAAGATCGGCCATACTGGTACATTGGATCCGGACGCCGTGGGGGTCCTGCCGGTATGCCTGGGCCGTGGGACCAAACTGTGCGATATGCTCACTGACACGGACAAGCAATACCGGGCTGTGATGTGTTTGGGGCTCACCACCGATACCCAGGACAGCAGCGGGACAATCCTGGCCCGGCATGAGGTGGCGGCCTCCCAGGAAGAGGTACGCCGGGCCATTCTTTCCTTTGTGGGCCGCTATGACCAGATCCCTCCCATGTATTCGGCGTTGAAAGTGGGTGGCCAAAAGCTGTGCGACCTGGCCCGCCAGGGGAAAACGGTGGAACGCAAGCCCCGTCCGGTGGAAATCTACCGAATTGAGATTCACCGGCTGGAGCTTCCCCGGGTGGAGATGACGGTATCCTGCTCTAAGGGGACGTATATTCGGACTCTCTGCCACGATATAGGACAGGCCCTGGGATGTGGAGCGGTTCTGGAGAAGCTGGTGCGGATCCGCGCCGGCATTTTTTATGTCGAAGACAGCCTGACCTTAGGCCAAGTAGAACGGCTGCGGGATGAGGGCGCTCTGGAGAGGCATGTATTGCCGATAGAGGAAGTGTTCCGTGCATTGCCGGTGTACCGCTGCTGTCCATCCCAAGGAAAGGCACTGCAGAACGGAAACGCCCTGAATGCCGGAGGGCTGGGGCAGGAGGCTGGAGAATACCGGGTGCAGGATCCCCAGGGACGCTTTGTTGGGGTTTATACTTACTGCCCCGGGGAGAAGCTGCTGCGGCCCAAAAAACTGTTTTTTATAGGAGGAGGCCCCCTTTGAGGTACATTCACGGAACGGCGGATTTTCGCCAGGAAAAACCGGCGGTGGTGACGCTGGGAAAATTTGACGGCTTTCACCGGGGACATCAGAAACTGCTGCGCCGGGCAATGGAGCTTCGGGAAGGCAGAGAATTGTTGGTATTTACCTTTGCCACCTCTCCCCAGAGTTTCCTTTCCGGCAGTACCGGCGACTGCCTGACCACCCGCCAGGAAAAAGTGCGGATGGCTGAGGCATTGGGTGCGGATGTACTGGTGGAATACCCGTTTACTGAACAGATCCGGCGGATGGCGCCGCTGGATTTCCTGAGCCGTGTACTGGTGGAACGGTGCCGGGCAGCAGAGATTGTGGTGGGGCCGGACTGCCATTTTGGCTATGGCGGCCGGGGGAACGTGGGCCTGCTTATGGAGATGGAGGCCGAGCTGGGCTATCACCTGACAGTGGTGGAGAAGGAGATGTACCGGCAGGAGGCAGTGAGCAGCTCCCGGATCAAGGACTGCCTGCGCCAGGGCCAGATCCGGGAGGCAAACCGGATGCTGGGGTATGCATACGGGGTAAACGGGCCAGTGATCCATGGACGGCAGCTGGGCCGCACCCTGGGGGTGCCCACCATCAACCAGAGGGCTCCAGGGGAACAGCTGATGCCAAAATCCGGTGTTTACGCGGCAAAAATCTATATTGTGGGCGGTGCCTACTGGGGCGTGGCCAATGTGGGCAGGAAACCTACCATTGATGGGGAACGGCCAGTGGGGGTGGAAACCTATTTGTTTGATTTCCAGCAGGATGTGTACGGCCAGGAGGCGCGGGTGGAATTCTTGGAGTTCCTGCGGCCGGAACAGAAATTTGGATCGGTGGGGGAACTGAAAAATCAGATCCTTGCGGATGAGCAGACTGCACGGGCCTTTTTGACGGACTATGGCATGGAATCGGCAGGGAAAAATGAAAAGGGAGCTTGACAAACCACAGAAAGCTTGCTATCATGTGGATGTAACAAATGTAATAAATATGTAATAAATGAGCTGGAGGTGTGAGTTTGACTCGGCGAGGAAAAGCGAAATTCAGCGTTATCATTTCCTTGAGCGCCTGCCTGGCTGCCGGACAAATTGCGCTGGCGGCGGACAAGCCAACCAATGAGAATTCTCTGGCAATCGGCGGGGCGGCCGCGGTGATCAGCAGTTACACCGGCGGGAGTGTTGGAACAGAAAATACAGAGGCAGAGACGGAAACGGAGGCAGCGGAGGCATCCGCACGGACGGTTCCTGTTCAGAACCAGAGTTTGGTGATTGCAGGAGCGGCCAGCCAGCTGCCCGGTACGGCAGCGGCCCAGCCGGAATCCCAGAATACGGCGGCAGAGACAACCGGTGAGCCGGCGGCAACGGCGGCGGAGATGCAGCCCACGGAGGCGGAGACAGTTCCAGAGACCCAGGCAGAACCGGAGCAGACTGAGGAACAGCTGCGGCAGGCTGCGGTGGACAAGTATGAAAACTTGGGCCTGGCGGATGCAGGGAATTCCTATATTAATGTCCGTGAGGAGGCCGGCACAGACGGCAAAATTATTGGCAAGCTGCTGAATAATTATGCCTGTGAAATCCTGGAAACCGTGGAAAAGGATGATGGATATTGGTACCGGATCCGGTCTGGCTCCATTGAGGGCTATGTGCATGCGGACTATATTCTCACCGGGGATACAGCACGGGAACAGGGTATGGCGGCAGCGGAAATCCGCGCTACTGTGCTAACGGAGACCCTAAACGTGCGGACGGAGCCCAGTACGGATTCCTCAATCTGGACCCAGATCTCCAACAGCGAGCAGTATGATGTGGTGCAGGCCTTGGACGGCTGGTATGAGATTGAGCTGGACAGCTCCAATGGCTATATTATCCAGGACTCCTCTCTGGTGGAGGTGGGTTATACCCTGAGTACGGCCATCCCCTTCTCACCGGAGGAAATTGCGGAGCAGGAACAGCAATCCCTGCGCAGCCAGATTGTCAGCTATGCCATGCAGTTCCTGGGCAACCGTTACGTCTGGGGGGGTGAGAGCCTGACCAACGGCGTGGATTGCTCCGGCTTTACCATGAAGGTGTATGAGCATTTTGGCATTTATATGAGCCATTATACTGGCTCCCAGGCTCAGGAAGGGACCAAGATTTCTTTGTCGGATCTGAAGAAAGGTGACTTGGTGTTCTATGCCAAGAATGGTACCATCAACCATGTGGCCATGTATATTGGGGACGGCCAGGTGATTCATGCCAGAAGCCCCAAGAGAGGTATTACCATCACGGATCTGTATTACCGGACACCAGTGCGGGCAGTCACCTTCTTGGATGACTGAGGGTCAAACAAACAAGGGGATTTCCGAGAGGGAATCCCTTTTTCAGATGTATATCCGGCAAAAAAGCTGTTTACAAGGCGGACTGGGTATGCTATACTAAATCCGTATGACGCCGCGGCCAGGCCCTCGGATACTCCGACCAGGGCTTAGCGGACGGTGAGAAAATCAAAAGGAGGAAATCAACATGATTTCAAAGGAAAAGAAAGCAGAAATTATTGCGGCTTATGGCAGGACCCCAGAGGATACCGGTTCCCCGGAAGTGCAGGTGGCACTGCTCACCGAGCGGATCAATGAGCTGACGGCTCATCTGAAGGATCATCCCAAGGACCATCATTCCCGCCGTGGCCTGCTGAAGATGGTTGGCCAGAGACGCGGTCTTCTGGATTACCTGAAGAGAAACGATATTGAGGGATACCGTAACCTTATCGAGCGTTTGGGAATCCGTAAATAATCGGGCATTGGCTAGGGTGGAAAGCGCTTCCACCCTGGCTTTTTTGCATAATAAATATAAGAAAAATCCCGTGAGGGAGAGAGGACTTCGAGACCACTGAAAAGGCTGTGGGCGCCGCGGCTTTTTCAGTAGTTTCGATGTTTCTTTCCGGCGGGAGAAAGAAAAGGAGAAGCAAGATATGTACAAGAGTTACAGTATGGAGCTGGCAGGGCGTACCCTGACGGTGGAAATCGGCCGGGTAGCTGCACAGGCAAACGGCGCTGCTTTTATGCACTATGGAGACACAGTAGTGCTGTCTACCGCTACGGCATCTGAAAAGCCTCGTGACGGCATTGATTTCTTCCCGCTGAGCGTGGAATATGAGGAAAAGATGTACGCAGTGGGCAAAATCCCCGGCGGCTTTAATAAGAGGGAGGGGAAAGCCAGCGAACACGCGGTGCTAACCTCCCGGGTTATCGACCGTCCCATGCGTCCCCTGTTTCCCAAGGATTACCGGAATGATGTGACAGTGAGTAACCTGGTTATGAGCGTGGATCCGGACTGCAATCCGGACGTGGTGGCTATGCTGGGTTCCTCCATTGCCACTTCTATCTCGGATATCCCCTTTGACGGCCCGATTGCCGCTACCATGGTAGGGCTGGTGGATGGGGAGCTGGTGTTCAACCCCACTGCGGATCAGAAGAATATTTCCGATTTGTCCCTGACCGTGGCCTCTACGGCGGAAAAGATTATTATGATAGAAGCCGGTGCCAACGAGGTGCCGGAAGACAAGATGCTGGAGGCAATCTTTGCCGCCCACGAGGTGAACAAGGAGATCATTGCTTTTATCCAGAAAATCGTGGACGAGTGCGGGAAAACCAAGCATGACTATATCCATGTGACCACCCCGGACGACCTGTGGGAGGACATGGTTTCCTTTATCACCCCGGAGGCTATGGAGGAAGCGGTGTTTACCGATGAGAAGCAGGTGCGGGAGGAGAATATCCGTCAGATCAAAGAAAAGCTGGCACAGCGCTATCAGGAGGAGCATCCGGAGTGGCTGGAGGCTATTGATGATGCGGTGTACAAATTCCAGAAGGTGACGGTGCGCAAGATGATCCTGAAGGACCACCGCCGCCCGGATGGCCGCCAGATCAAAGAGATCCGCCCGCTTCACGCGGAGATTGACATCCTTCCCCGGGTGCATGGCTCCGGCATGTTCCAGCGGGGACAGACCCAGATCCTGACCGCTGTGACCCTGGCTTCCCTGGCCTCCGCCCAGAAGGTGGACGGCTTGGATGAGTCGGAGACCAGCAAGCGCTATATGCATCACTATAATTTTCCTTCCTGGTCGGTAGGCGAGACCAAGCCTTCCCGGGGGCCGGGACGCCGGGAAATCGGCCATGGTGCCCTGGCAGAGCGGGCGCTGGTTCCGGTGCTGCCCAGCGAGGAAGAATTCCCCTATGCCATCCGGGCCGTGTCCGAGACCCTGGAGTCCAACGGCTCTACCTCCCAGGCCAGTGTCTGCGCTTCCACTCTGGCGTTGATGGCAGCCGGTGTTCCCATCAAGCGGATGGTGGCTGGTATCTCTGTGGGACTGGTTACCGGGGAGACGGATGACGACTACCTGGTTCTGACGGATATTCAGGGCCTGGAGGATTTCTTTGGCGATATGGATTTTAAGGTGGCCGGGACCCACAAGGGAATCACCGCTATTCAGATGGATATTAAAATCCATGGCCTGACGGAGCAGATTATCCGGGAGGCTATTGCCCGGACCAGAGAGGCCAGAGTCTACATCCTGGATCAGGTGATGGCGCCGGTGATTTCCGAACCTCGCAAGGAGGTTTCCCCGTATGCGCCGAAGATCCGCCAGATTATGATCAATCCGGAGAAGATTGGTGATGTCATTGGCAAGCAGGGCAAAGTGATCAACAAGATCATTGAAGATACCGGTGTGCAGATTGATATTGAGGATGACGGCAGCGTTTCCGTGTGCGGCACCGATGCGGCAATGATTGATAAGGCTGTGAAGATCATTGAGACCATTGTCAATGATGTAGAGCCAGGCCAGATTTTCACAGGCAAGGTGGTCCGCATCATCAACATCGGCGCTTTTGTGGAGCTGGCTCCCGGCAAGGACGGCATGATCCATATCTCCAAACTCTCCCAGAAGAGAGTGGCCAAGGTGGAAGATGTGGTGAAGGTGGGAGACGAGGTAACCGTCAAGGTGCTGGAAGTTGACAAGATGGGCCGTATCAACCTGTCCATGAAGGATGTTGAACAGAAAAAGCAGAAATAGAAATAAGTGTTCAGCCGGAAAAGGGCCTCCGCACAGGCGGAGGCCCTTTTCCGTGAGAGCAGTGTTCCCTTTCCTCTTCCAGCAGAAAACAGGTAGGGTCTGTTGCGGATACGGCTCCCATAGGTTCAGGGATTGTGTTCCTCAGCAAAAAGGATGCGGCCCTGCTCTGCCGAATAATAGTATACTTCATCGGAAAGCCATTCTTCCGGCGTTACGGCGGAGATATTGATTTCTGTCAGCATTTCCTTCAACTCCTGGGGAGGGACGCCAGCGGTTTCCGGGATCAGGATGGCTTCATGGACACTGCTGGGCAGTATGAAGAAGCCGCACTGCTGTTGTTGGGCAAACTCCCGCAGAAGTTTTTCCTGCAGCAGGTCGGCAGCTCCCAGATAACGCCGGGAATTGGTCAGGACATACATGGGCAGCTGAGACGGCTCTCCGCAGAGGTCGTGGATTAGGGACGGGGTATCCAAGGTGTCATCCCCCGGAAGGGAGGCGATCTCTTCCTGGACCACTTGGCAGATCAGTGTGTCCAATGGAAGAAGAAGCGGAGGGAGGATGCGTTCCGCATTGTGGAACGCATCCATGCAGAGGGTTTCTGGGGGGATCTCCCACATGTCCAGATGCCGGTTGGTCACCATAACGGAAGCAGGAGCTTGCCCAGCGGAGAAAAAACATAAGCAGGATACTACGGCCAGATCCAGAAAGGTCTGGTGAGGAATCTGTTTTAAGAGATCTTTGTTGCGCCCCCGGTGAATCAGTTTGGGTGCCAGATAAGGCTTGGCATGGTTATAGGACAGAACGCGGGAAAAATCCCAGGGCTGGTGAGCAGGCTCCCGATGGCATAAAGACAGGATTTCCTGAAGCAGGGCCTCCTGCGGTTCACCGGCCTGATAGCGCTTCCAGCAGTCTGAAAAAGAAATGGACGGGCAGACCGGATCGCCCTGTGCAAGAATACAGATGGTATCTTCCCGTATGCCATTATTTTTGGGCTGGCGGCGCAGTGAAACATTCGCAGTATTTGCAAAAGCGGCCTGCAGTTGATCCAGAAGATAGTGCAGCAGTTCTTCGTATCCCATAAGATATCCTCCTGAAATATGATTATCCCAGGTAGAGGTTGTGTGTGGGTGGGATTCGAGAAGAATGGAAACAATAAGATTGTACTATGATTATAGAGTTCTATGGAAAGAATGTCAAGGAAGTTTTTTGAAAAAATGTTAAAAGGCTCTTGCTTTTTTTTCGGTTATCCGGTACAATATAGGGCGATGGAGACATAGCTCAGCTGGGAGAGCATTTGCTTGACGTGTAAAGGGTCGCAGGTTCGAGTCCTGTTGTCTCCACTCCCCAAGAAAATGTGGAAAACCCTGGAAGGTGCGGATTTGCGTGCTTTCCGGGGTTTTTCT
>CAJFTW010000121.1 GCA_904420025.1 Candidatus Pseudolachnospira avium | reverse complement strand
CCGGCCCTTTTCCGCTTTGTCTCACTTACAGGATGCGCTTACTCAAAATGGGTTCCCGCCGGGATCACATACCCGCATTTCTCACATTTGGCATCCTCGGTGGTCGCGCCTTCCCGGAGGAACACCTCCATTGCTGCCCCACACTTCGGGCAGGCCACTTCCTTGATGGTGATATTTCTTCTGGATTCCTCACAGCTTTCCAAAATTGCCATTTCGCTTCCTCCTGTTCTATTGTCTAACTAGTTCTATTATAACCATCCAGAAAGAAAAAACAAGACTTTATTGGAAAATTATTCGGATAATCCAGAGTGCCAGCAGGTGGATCGGGTAGAACCAGTAGAAGCCCCACTGAATCCAATTGCTCCGGCGTCCCCGCTGCCCTCGGTACAACAGCAGCAGTGGAATACACAGGAACACCCCCAGCCGGCTGACCATAAGGACATTGGGCATATCGTAGATCAGCGGCTGCAGCAGATAGAGGCCGGAGACGGCGGAAAATGCCAGCAGCTGCCCCCGGAGATTCCCGTGAAACAGTCCAAAGCCCAGAACCCACAGCACCGCAATGTAATTCCAGTTGGCGGAATAGGCCAGCAGGCAGCAGACACCGGTGAAAATCCCCTTCTGCCACAGCGGCGTCCTGCGGTTCCGGCAGAACCACAGGGCCATCAGCCCGGCCAGCAGCGCCACCATCACGCTGGTGGCCCGCCAGAACCGCAGCGGATTGTGCCCAAAGCAGAGGCAATAGGGTATATGGGAAACCAGCGCCATCCGCAAAAGGCGCCCCGCATAGCGCCGCCGGCTGGAGGTATGGTAATACCCCTCCGCAATCAGGTAACACATAATCGGTGCGGCAATCCGCCCGATCATGCGCAGCAGCCACCAAAAAGTAAAATCCCTGGGAATAAAAAGCGCCGTGCTGTGGTCCAGCACCATCGCTGCCACCGCCAGCACCTTCAGCTGGTTTCCGGTGAGCTCTATCCCCGCCCCGTTTGTTCTCACAACACAGAATTCCCCTCTTTTGTAAAATGCCCGTATTTCCCCCATGCTCTCAGCCGCTTACCCCCTCCTGCAGATATTCCAACCCCAGGGCATCCCGGGTCTCATTGTCCTGGAAGTGCCACCATTCGGACACCAAAATGTCAAAGCCCGCCGCCGTCATATAGCGGTTCAACAGCTCCGCCGCCTCATTGTTCCGCAACGTCACCGAATACCGGCTTAAGTCGTGCATCTCCGACTGCATAGCCAACTCCGTACCGTCCGCCGTCTCCAATGTCAGATCCAGCGCAATGCCCATGTTGTGGGCAGACCCGCCCCGGGCCAGGAAGCTCCGCAGCTGATACCCATCCCCGGTCACCATCTGCCGGTAGGTGGTCTCCCCCGCCTCCCCCACCGACGGCAGCGGCCAGTCCAGGATCTCCTCCGTTTCCTCGTACAGGAAATGGGTAGCCTCCCGGGGACGGTAGGCGTCATAGATTTTCAGCCGGTAGCCGTCCGCCTGAACCGCCTCCCCCGCCGCCTTCAGCTTGGCACAGCAGGGGTACAGGTAGGGGACCAGATACTGCCCGTCCTCCTGCAGGACCTCCTCATAGCCCGGGATCACGGTGCCGGTGACGCCGGGGACCTCGTTGCCGTGAACGGCATACAGGGCCCGGAAGCTGTTGACGATCTCATAGGAGCACAAATCTCCCAGGTAATCCGGCAGATTGATCATGCAGTAGCGGCTGTCAATGAGCCCTTCAACTCCTTCTGCCTCCACCAGGAAATAGCCCTCCCGCTCCTCCTGCACCACCAAAAGTTCCAGGGTCTGAACCGTGATGCCGGTTCTTTCCCGGCTCTCCGGGTCCAGGAGAGGCAGGTCCCGCACCGGCCAGACCCGGCAGCCGCGGGCCGAGTAGCCGGTCTGTATCTCCACCTCGGGGGAGCGGACTTCCCTGCCGGACGTGCGCACCCGCCACCGGTAGGTGGTGTGGGAGGAAAGGATGCCGGTGGCATATTCGGAGGCTGCCGACCCTGGAATCCTCGCTGCCTCCTCCCAATCCCCCTCCCCGCGGCGGAATTCCACAACACATTCGGCTCCGGCAGCGGCATTCCAGGTGAGAAGATACTGGTTTTCCCCGGTTTCCTCCCAGCGCAGCGCCAGGCTGTCCGGCAAAAAGTCCTCCCAGGTCAGGACGGCGGGCTCCGTCTCCCGGCCCAGCAGCGTATACCCATCCCCCCGGGTCACGGTCCGCACGCTCCAGGCCATCTCCTCCCCAGCTGCCGGCAGCGGATAATCCCCTTTTTCTCCAAAGGCCAGCGTCCAGGTTCCGTCCTCCCTCTCCAGCGTCTCCTCTTCCCCCTTTCCGGTTCGCAGGGTCAGTTGGTAAGAGATGCCTTCCCGTACCTCCTCCACACCCACGGAAAGGGTCTGGCTGTCCGGGTCCACCTGTGCCCGGATGCTTCCGGCATCCACGCCGGTGAGGGAGACCGAGGCTGCCAAGGATTCCCGGCCCTCCCGGATCCAATCCCCCAGCGGAGTATGCCAGCGGGCCACCGGCGTCACCGACAGCTCCACACCACCGGCCGTCAAAAGATCCGTGAGGGTGCCGTGGTTTTCCGTGCATTCCCCTTCGTACCACCGTTCACCGGACGAAAGCCCCCGCGCTTCCAGCCGGTACCCCTCCGCACCGGCTGCCTCCGGCCAGGAAAGCTGCAGCATGTCCCCCTCCGCCTCCAGCGTCAGCTGTGGATTCGCCGGGAAGGGAAGGTTTGCGTTTTTTTGCAGGTAATGGAAAAAAGCGGCCAGGCCAGCCAACAGAGCCAGTATGCCAACCAGCAATATCCACCGGTATGTTCTATTTTTGGTTCGCTTGCGGGATCTACCCTGTGACATATTCCTGCCCTCTTTTTGCCTTTTCCCCATTACATTATGTTTTTAGTCAAAACTGTCCATCTGCCAAAATAATTTATCAATTGTTTAATTTTCTCTTATTTCGGAGCATTTCTACTCTACCACGCAAATGTATCCAAGTTGTTTCCTTTTCCCGCCCGGATCTGGCAGCCTTTGGAAACCCCTAACCTTTTCTTAGGAAAATCTTAATGTTTATTCAGAAGAAATATGGAATCTTCTTTTCATTTTTCTGTTATGATAGGGGCAGCGGTTTTCCCCGCAGGCCGGAAGAAGCACCCGGTTCCAGCGTGCGCTTCCGGCTGGAAAAAGTACGGTAAACAGAAGAAAGGAAGAGAAGCTCCCCATG
>CAJFTW010000120.1 GCA_904420025.1 Candidatus Pseudolachnospira avium | reverse complement strand
CGTAGTCCGGCTGGCTCGCCTACGGAGAATTTGAGCATGTAGGCATTTTCCTCCGTAGTCCGGCTGGCTCGCCTACGGAGAATTTGGGCATGTAGGCATTTTTCTCCGTAGTCCGGCTGGCTTGCCTACGGAGAATTTGAGCATGTAGGCATTTTTCTCCGTAGCCTGGTCGTTTTGCCTACGGAAATTTTAGTGGAAATTGCGGATTTATCCGTAGTGGCCGGAAAGCAGGGCGAACAGGATTTTACCGCAGAGCCTGTTGAGAAAATGTATCTCTGGCGGCGCTTGATTAATTTTTGAAAATCCGGTATGATAATTTATGGTTAGCTTTAACTAACTAAATGCTGGGCAAAAGAGCTGGAGCCGCCTCCGAAGTATGGCTGGCGGCGGAGAGGAGGTATCCATGAGTTCCGAAACCCTTCACATAATGGAGAACATGGACCGGGAGGCCCTGGACACCCAGCTGGCCATGCAGTGCGCGCCGGTGCTGGCGGGGATTAAGGTTTCCAATCTCTTGAATATTCCCCGGATTCACGTGGAGAGCGCAGAGAAAAGGCTGGCGGAAAGCCCTCTCAGTGTCTCCCTCCTCTACACGGCGGGAAGCCGGGCTACCCTTCTGCTGTACCGGAGAGAGGCTTTGGAGACGTATCTGGGAACGACGGAGGTGCGGAAGCTGTTGGCGGCCTGGGGCTATACGGTGTTTGCCCTGGAGGCGGTGCTGGAGCGTTTTGCAGAGCGCTACCGCAGCTGCCGGAGCCGGGGAAACCACTATCCCCATGAGATCGGGCTTTTGCTGGGGTATCCGGTGGAAGATGTCCGGGGTTTTGTGGAAAACCAAGGAAAAAATTTCTTGTGCAGTGGATATTGGAAGGTATACGCCAACCGCCGAGAGGCGGAAGCCCTGTTTGCCCTCTACGAGGACACCCGGGAGCAGGCGGTGCGGATGCTGGCGGAGAAGCGGGACATCCGGGAGCTGTGGGGCGGCTGCAGGCGGCCGGAGGACAGGGGGATTTGCAAAACAGACTGCAAATAGATAAGTGACACAACGGAGGTAGAAAGAAATGGATAAGGTTATGATTGTGTACTGGTCCCAGACAGGCAACACCGAAAACATGGCAAACGCCATCGGTGAGGGCGTGAAGGCGGCCGGCAAGGAGGCGGCGGTGCTTAGTGTAGACGCGTTGAAGCCGGAGGAACTGCAGGAGCTGCCGGCCTTTGCCCTGGGCTGCCCGGCCATGGGGGATGAGGTGCTGGAAGAAGGGGAGATGGAGCCCTTTGTGGAGGCGGTGGAGAAGTTTGCCTCTGGCAAGACCATTGCCCTGTTTGGCTCTTACGGCTGGGGAGACGGCCAGTGGATGCGTGACTGGGAGGAGCGGATGGTCGGCGCCGGCGCCACGGTGCTGGGCGGAAACGGCGTCATCTGCCAGGAGGACCCGGACGAGGAGGCCCTGGAGGCCTGCCGGGAGTTGGGAAGGAAGCTGGCGGAGCTGTAAACAGACAGGGAAAGCATACCCGAAAGAATATGAAAACGGCCCTCCGGCCCGCTGCGGTGTTTTGCCGTGGCGGGCCTTTTCACTTTCACGGGGAGAGCGGCTGGCTTTCTTCTTCATCCGGATAAAAGGGAAGGGCGTCCGGGATGGTTCAGAATGGGCCAAAATGGTTCAGGCTGTTGGCCATCCTTTATTATACACTGCCGGGTGGGAAAACCCACGGGATTCTTGTACGGATTTTCCGTAATAAATCAGGGCTGAATTCTGGGCTTTCCTGAGTGGCAGCGGTTGCCAGCGGGCATGTCCCGTGATAAGATAGTTCCAGGAGGGAGGTTTTTGCCATGCTTTCGCAGAACGCAAAAGATTGTATACAGCGCCTGGAGCTGCCCTACCCGGCAGTGGCCATCCGCATGTGCTTTGAAAAGCCGGAGGTCCCCCACTATGACGGGCCGCCGTGCGCTTTCTGCCAGTTCCTCAAATATGCCCAGGATACCAGCAAGTCCTTTTATGTGACGGTGGAGGACGACCAGTGCTACGGCAAGATGGTGCTGGGCATGATCGACAAGCCGCCGGTGACCGCCAGCGGTCAGGCCGGATACGATTTCGGCTGTTACCAGACCCCCATGGGCTGCCGCCAGCTGTACCAGAAGCTGCCGATCCTGGAGAAGGGGACCATCCGGTATGTCCAGTACGCCCCGGTGTCCACCTGTGATTTTGACCCGGACCTGCTGTTTTTTGTGACGGACCTGCCCCAGGCGGATATTCTCATGCGGGCCACCAGCTGGGTTTCCGGGGACCTGTGGGAGAGCAAGTCCTCCCCGGTGATCAGCTGCGCCTGGATGTACGCCTACCCCATTATTTCCGGCAAGTGCAACCATATCACCACTGGCTTCTATCACGGCCTGAAGCGGCGGAAGGCTTACCCGGCGGGGCTGCGGATGATTGCCGTACCCTTCCAGAAGATCCCGGAGTTTATCTATGCCCTGGAGCACATGGACTGGACGCTGATTGCCTTCCGGGAGGACCCGGAGAGCCAGGCGGAGCTGACCCGGTGTATGGAGCATTGGCAGGAGATGGCCCGGGAGGTGGGCAGCCATGTGGATTTGCGCTGAGAAAAAATGGAGCGGAGGGCAGGCAACATGAAGATCCCGGAACTAAGGGCTTTGGCGGGAAAATATAGTAAAGAGGAACTGCAGTATCTGGTGGTGGAGCTGTACCGCGCCATGCCCAAGAAATTAAAAGAAGAAAAAGAGATTGACAAACTGTTTCTGGAGCCAGGGCAGGTTGGGAATCACACGGAACAGGGAAAGAAAACGGTGTCTGTGGATCTGCGGACGCTGGGGCCGGAGATTGAAGAATTTCTTGAGAATGCCTATCAGCAGAACTACATGGTCCCCAATCGGGTGATTCCCAAAAAAGACCGGCCCAAATGGAGATTCCTGGTAAAATCCTACATCCGCAGCCTGCAGAAAGTGCCGGCGGCGAACGGAGTGAAAGCAGCAGAATTGCTGGAAAAATTGTACCGTATGCTCTGCTACAGCTGCTGTTACTATCTTTTTAACACAGAGGATCCCTTCCGCTCCGTGGGGATCGAGCAGACAGAGATTTACGACATGGTGGCCAGCAAGCTGCTGGAGAATGATATGAGCCGGGAACACCTGCGCAGGGCGGTGGAGCTGGCGGTGCTGGACGGCCTGGACCGCTGGACGCTCCCTGAGGATCTGTTTGCTGTGCTGCTGCGCCATCTGAAGATACCGGATACCCGGCAGGCCGCCAGGGAGGAAGCGGAAAAACTGCGGGAGGAAGCAGGGAAAAAGTGGGCGGAGCAGCAGAAAGGAAGGAAGGGCTCCGGGTACAGCCGGAGCGAATTCTGGTTCCATGAGCGGAACAATCATCTGACCGAACTGATCTTCCATCTGTATGCCCACCAAGGTGAATTTGAGCAGGGGATCCAGGATTATAAAAACCACTCTATGGAGAGGGATCCGGAGATCACGCTGTACCGCCTTTTGCGGCTTTTGGCGATGTATGATGAGGCAGGGCTGTGGAAACAGGAATATGAAAAGGCGGTCAAAAAGAAGATCTCGCCCAGAACACAACTGCAGAAGGTTTACCAGTATGTAACGGTATACGGGCAGCTGCCGGAAGGAGAAGCATGATGTTGTACGAGGAACGGGAAAAGCGGATTTTGCAGCAGCTGCAGCTGCAGTCCACGGTGCGGGTCAGCCAGCTGAGCCAGCTGCTGCAGGTCTCCGTGGATACGGTGCGGCGGGATCTGAAGGCCATGGAGCAGAAGGGGCTGATCCGGTGTCTCCGGGGGGGCGCCTCCCTGCCGGAGTCCCGGATGTCCCTGTCCAACTTTAAGGGGCGGGAGCTGATCCATGAGGAGGAAAAGCGGGGAGCCGCCCGGAAGGCGTTGGCATATATCAAGGAAGGGGATATTATTGCCATGAACTCCGGCACCACCAACACGGTGCTGGCCCAGGAAATGCTGGAGGTAAAGGAACCGGTGACGGTGGTCACCAACAACCTGGCGGCGGCCAACATCCTCATGCAGAACGGGGCTATCCGGCTGATTCTCATAGGCGGGATGCTGGACGCCCCGGAGCAGTCCACCTACGGGGCGGTGTGCGAGCAGGAATTTGCCCGCTATTTTCCGGATGTGTGCTTCCTCTCCATCAACGCGGTGAACTACCAGGACGGCTTCACCGATTTCCGGATGCATGAGATCCCGGTGATCCAGCGGCTGGCCTCCATCTCCCGCCAGGTGGTGGCGGTGATGGATTCCAGCAAGCTGGGAAAGCGCTCCAAGGTGAAGGTGCTGGAGCCGGACCAGGTGGACCTGCTGGTGATGGAGTCCCAGGCGCCCCCGGAGGTGCGGGAGCGGTACGAGAAGGCCGGGTTCCGGATTGCGGAATAGGGGCCGTTGAAAGGCAAAATTGGAATTGGGAACAGAGGGGAGCCCCCGGCGGCATGGCCGCCGGGGGCTCCCTCTTTACGTGGATTTTACCTATATTTAGCAGAACCTTGCTTGAAAACCACGCATAAAACGGGCTATAATCTCGATTAAAGCTGCAGAAAACAGCAATAAACAGCAAAATAAAGCAAGGAGTACCGCAATGAACCCAGCAAAAACCATTCAGATGGTTGTGTTTGACTGGGCCGGCACCACGGTGGACTACGGGTCCAGCGCCCCGGCACAGGTGTTTGAACAAATTTTCCGCCAGGAAGGAATCCACTTTACCCGGCAGGAGATCAATGGCCCCATGGGCATGGAGAAGAAGGATCACATCCGGGCGCTGCTGAGCAGCACCTCCGGCCGGCAGCAGTGGGAGCAGATCCACGGGGCTGCCTGGACCGAGGAGGATGTGGAGCGGCTCTACCAGAACTTTGAGGCCGCCCTGTTCCAGGTGGTGGCAGACCGCAGCCAGCCCCTGGACGGGGTGGCGGAGACGGTGGCAGCCCTCCGGGAGCAGGGATTGAAGATTGGATCCACCACCGGCTACACCTCCCACATGATGGAGCAGGTGCTGCCGGGGGCGGCGGCAGGGGGTTATGCCCCGGACTGCGTGGTGACCCCGGATGTGGTGGGCTCCGGCCGCCCCGGCCCCTTCATGCTCTTTGAGTGTATGCGGCAGCTGCAGGTGTACCCGCCCCGGTGCGTGGTAAAGGTGGGCGACACGGTGGCGGACATCCGGGAGGGAAAGAACGCCGGGGCCTGGAGCGTGGGCCTGCTCACCGGCTCCAACCTGGTGGGGCTCACCGAGGAGGAGGCTGCGGCGGTTTCCCCGGAAGAGTGGGAACAGCGGCGGACTGCGGCGGCGGACCGCTACCGGGAGGCCGGGGCGGATCTGGTACTGGACTCCATCCGGGACCTGCCCCGGGCGGTGGAGGAGCTGAACCGGCGGCTGGCAAAGGAGGAAGAGGCATGAACCAGTATTACAATCCGGTGCGGACCCTGGAAGGGCCCGGCTGTGTGAACCAGGTGGAGGCGGTGCTGGCGGAGATGGGGCTGGCCCGGAAGACGGTGCTACTGCTGGCCTGGAGCGATACGGTGTTCCGGCTTCCCGCCTTTGAGGCGCTGCAGGCGCCGGCCTCCGGCTACACGGTGCGCACCCTCTGCTTCCAGGCATCCAACCCTACGGTGGAGCAGCTGCTGGCGGTGTATCAGGAAACCCGGGACTTTGCCCCGGAGGTGGTGATTGCCGTGGGCGGCGGCACCATCCTGGATGTGGGCAAATCCCTCTGCTGCCTGTACGGCCGAGAGATACCGGATGCGGATGCCCTGCGCCGGATCATTCAGGACAAGGCGTACGGCCGCCCGGCTGCCCGGTGGATTGGGATCCCCACCACCGCCGGTACCGGCAGCGAGACCACCTGCTGGGCCACTATATGGGATCCCTCCCAGGACGCCAAGCGGTCGGTGGAGAGCCAGGGAAATTACGCCTGGGCCGCCCTGGTGGACCCGGAGCTGGCGGCGGGTATGCCGCTGCGGCTGGCAGTGAGCTCCGCCCTGGACGCGGCGGCCCACGCGGTGGAAAGCTACTGGGCCAGAGGGACCAACTGTGTGTCCCGGGCCCTGGCCCTGCAGGCGGTGCGGACGATTATGGAAAATATGGAAGGGCTGTTCCGGGGGGAGGCGTCCGCCCATGACGCCATGGCCCGGGGCAGCATGCTGGCGGGGCTTGCCTTCAGCAACACCAAGACCACGGCCTGCCATTCCATCTCTTACCCGCTGACCATGCACTACGGCATCCCCCACGGCGCGGCGGTGAGCATGCTGCTGGCACCGGTGCTGCGGCTCAACGGGCCTCGGATCCAGGGATTGCCGGCGCTGCTGGAGGCCCTGGGGGTCTCCGGAGCCGGGGAGCTGGGCCGGCGGATTGCGGACTGGCTGGAGCGTTCCGGCCAGCCGGCCACCCTGGCGGGCTGGGGGGCCAAACGGGAGGACCTGCCCCGGCTGGCACAGCTGGGCATGACCAAGGGACGGGCGGACAACAACCCGGTCCCCATTGACGCAAAGACCATACAGGGAATACTGGAAGAAATTTATCCCTCTCATCCTATCAGCAAAGGAGCATAAGAAAATGAAGAACAGAAAATGGATTTGCCTGGGCCTTACGGCCGTTTTAAGCCTCTCTCTCCTGGCCGGCTGCGGCTCCGGAGACAATGAATCCACTGCCGCGGGAAGCACCCAGAGCAACCCCGGCGGCGAGGACGGCGTGTTCACCATCGCCTACGCCCCCAATGAGTCCACGGCGGAGAGCGCCGATGCCCGCAACGGGCTGGCGGAGGACCTGGGCGCGTTCCTGGGCTGTGAGGTGGAGGAGATCCAGGCCAGCGATTACAACGCCATCATTGAGGCCCTCCGCACCGGTAGCGCGGACATGGCCTACATGGGCTCCCAGGCCCTGGCCCTGGGCGTGGAGCGGACGGATCTGGAGCCCATTGTCATGAAGGCGGAGGAAGGCGACCCGGAGAAGGCCATCTACCACTCGGTGCTGATCACCAGCAGCTCCAACACGGAGATCAACTCCATTGCGGACATCAAGGGAAAGACCATGGCCTTTGTGGATCCGGATTCCACCTCCGGCAACCTGGTCCCCACGGCGGAGATCATCCAGGCCTTCCCGGATGACAACCTGAACACGGACATGCTCCACACCAACGGCGACTTCTTTGAGGCGGTGAGCTACTCCGGTTCCCACCAGGCGGGACTCCAGGCGGTGATCAAAGGGGATGTGGACGTGGTCCCCATTTCCGATCAGATTCTGGCCTCGGAGATTGCCAACGGCAATGCGGCGGAGGGGGATGTGAAGATCATCCACGAGTCCGGCGCCATTCCGGCGGAGGCCATGGTGGTGGCGGAGCATGTGGATGCGGAAACCCGGGACAAGCTGACGGAGTTCCTCACCGGCTATGACAACGAGCAGTATTTCACCGATGTGATCAAGGTCCCCGGCGCCCGTTTTATCGCCTGCGATATGAGCGATTACGAGGACATCATTGAGCTGAACAAGATTATCAACGAGTTTTAAGGCTGCGGCTGGGAGGAGAAAAATGGAACCTTTACTGCAGTTTGATCATGTGTCCAAGCGTTATCCCAATGGGGTCCACGCCCTGAAGGATGTTTCCTTTCAGATGGCGGAGGGGGAGTTTATCTCGGTGATCGGCCCCTCCGGCTCGGGAAAATCCACCCTCCTCCGGGCCATCAACCGGCTGATCCCCGTGAGCGGCGGTTCCGTGCGGCTGGACGGGCAGGAGGTGTCCGGACAGCGGGGCCGCGGCCTGCGGCAGCTGCGCCGCCAGGTGGGGATGATCTTCCAGAATTATAACCTGGTCTACAGCCTTTCGGTGCTCCAGAACGTGCTCCATGGCCGGCTGGGCTACATGAAGGGGCTGAAGGGTGTCCTGGGCCTGTACCGGGAGGAGGATAAGCAAAAGGGGCTGGAGCTGCTCCGGGAGCTGGGGCTGGAGGACTTTGCCTACAACCGGGCCTCGGACCTTTCCGGCGGCCAGAAGCAGCGGGTAGGCATTGCCCGGGCCATTATGCAGGAGCCCAAGCTGCTGCTGTGCGATGAGCCCATTGCCTCCCTGGACCCTTCCAGCGCCAAGACCATTATGGACCTGCTGCGGAATATGACCCGGAAGCGGAATATTGCCTGTATTGTCAACCTGCACCAGCTGGACGTGGCGCTGAAGTACTCCACCCGGATTATTGGCCTGTCCCAGGGGGAGATTGTCTTTGACGGGGCGCCGGAGCAGCTGGACGATGCCACCATTGAGCGGATCTACGGGACATCCCGGGAAAATCTGATGTTGGGAGGAAGCGGAGATGAGCAGAGGGATACCGCTGATTGCGCGTGACCTGAAACGGCTGTACACCGGCTTTCTCATAGCCGCGTTGATCCTCTTTGGGGTGTGCAGCGTGCTGACCGAGTTTAATGTGATGACGCTGATTGCCAACGGGGATGCCTTCTGGGAGTTTATCACAGAGGACTTTCTGCCCCCGGCGCTGCCCCGGGCCAGCCGGATTCCGGGGGTGCTGGAGAGCGTGGTGGTGACCCTGGCCCTGGCCATGTCCTCCACCACGGTGGCGGCCATCCTGGCCTTTCTGGTGGCCCTGTTCGGAAGCGAGAAGATCTCTCCCTTCCCGCGGTTTGCCAAGGTGGTCCGGGGCTTTGCCACCTTCCTGCGGAACATCCCGGCCCTGGTGTGGGCCTTCATCCTGTTCTCCTCCCTGGGCATCGGCACCGGCGTGGGCTTTGTGGCCCTGTGCATCACCAGCTTTGCCTTCATGGTCCGGGCCTTTGTGGAGACCATGGAGGATGTGTCCCAGGACTGTGTGGAAAGCCTGCAGGCGGTGGGGGCTACCTTCCCCCAGCGGGTGGCCCAGGCCATTCTGCCATCCTGCCTCAGCGGCTTTCTCTCCTGGTTCCTCTACTGTGTGGAGGTGAACATCCGGGCCTCCACCATTGTGGGCATGGTAGGCGGAGGAGGCGTAGGCCTGACTTTGTTTTCCTACATTAAGAGCTTCCAGTACGATGTGGCCCTGAGTATCATCCTGCTGGTGGCGGTGATGGTCATTGTGGTGGACCAGATCACCGGGCGGCTGCGGAAGGCGCTGACAGGCGGCGGAGACCGCTTCATCCCCAGTTTCCTGGTGGGGGTGGCGGTGCTCTCCCTGCTGAGCCTGTTCTACCTGGAGATTGACTGGGGGAAGATGCTCTCCCGGGTGCCGGACATTGGCGTGGTGTTCTGGGATCTGGCCCACCTGGACTTCACCAACATGGACCTGATCGCCTCCTCCCTGGTGGAGACCATCTCCATTGCGGTGCTCTCTCTGCTGTACAGCCTGGTGCTGGGGCTCTTCTTCGGTATGCTGGCGGCCCGGAACGTGTTCCGGCTCCCGTGGCTTTCGGTGCTGACCCAGTCCTTTTTCACCTTCCTGCGGGCGGTGCCCACGCCGGTGTGGGTGCTGCTGATGCTGGTCTGCCTGGGAATGGGGCCGGAGGCCGGCGTGGCGGGGCTTTGCGTCCACACCACCGCCTTCTTCACCAAATCCTTTGCCCAGAGCTTTGAGAGCATTCCGGAGGAGACCATAGAGGCCCTGGAGGTCACCGGCGCCAGCCGCCTCAGCATCTTCTTCCACGCGGTGCTGCCGGCTTCCCTGTCCCAGATTGTGGCCTGGGCCGGTATGCGGCTGGAGACCAACTTTTCCGAGTGCGCCATCCTGGGCATGGTGGGCGCCGGCGGTGTGGGCTACGTGATCTCCAACAGCCTCCAGGGCTATGACTACGGTACCGCCGGGGTGGCCATTCTGCTGGTATTTCTGGTGGCCTACGCCATTGAGCGGATGTTTGTGCGGATTAAGAAACGGTTTTACTGAATAAAATGAGTTGCCCGACAAATGGGCAATTGCACTTTGAAAACTTAACAGGGTAGCTTTAATAGTGGT
>CAJFTW010000119.1 GCA_904420025.1 Candidatus Pseudolachnospira avium | reverse complement strand
TTAGACGAAACCGTTCTAATTCATCACGACGAAACACTGAGACCGATATTGCCGTCTATATTTAACCCCCGGGCTTCGGAATCAAAATTGCAGATTGTGATCCCCCGGCCGCCGGCGTTCATGGCAACCCGCAGCAGCTTTTCAAAAAGTTCAGCCTTCCCCATTCTTCTCGTCTCCCTCCAGGACAAGGCTGGCCACACTGGCCCACTCTCCCACCCGAAAAATATAATCGTGGGCAATATCGCACTGCACCCGGGCCCGATCTTGCCCCTCTAAGATTTCTGCCTCCTCGGTGAGGCTGAAATACTCAGATAGCGCCAGCACAGAGACCCAGGCCCTTTCCTGCATCTCCCGAAGTTCTCCGATCACTTCCCGCAGCTTTTTCACGTTCCGTTTATTCATGGCTGTCTCCTTTACAATCGGGCAGCAGACATGGTATAATCAAACTGCCCTAAAATCGCTTGGTTTTTGGGTTCTGCCCCTGCCGGAGTGGCTGCTCTGGCAAGGGCTTTTCTTTTACGCCACCGTGAACCGGCGGGCACTGACCTGCTTGCTATACTGGTTATAAAGTGCCTCGTGCTCTGCCTTAAACGCTTTGCTGTCAAACCGGCTGGAGAGGAAGGTTTTCCAGCGGACCACGAACGAACCGGCCTTGATCTCCTCCTGCCCTCTGGCCTCCATCTCTGCCTTAATCTCCGCTTTCAGGGCCTCGGCCTGCTTCTCCAGGGCCTCCAGCTGCTCCTCAATCGCTTTCAGCTTCTTCACTCTGTTTTCCAGTGCTCTTTCTCCCATCTGGACTCCTCCTTTTCCGGCAACCCTCCCAGCATCTTCCTGGCTATGACCGGCCTACCCTTGAGCGTTTCACAGGTATATGGCTGGGAGTATGGGGCGCTTTCGGCCTGGGACGCTTTTACGTCTTTTCCCGGTTGCCTTTCTCTTGATGGTTATATTATACATTTTTTCGTTTTCTCTGTCAGCATATTCTTGCAATCTTTTAATTTATTTTTTCATTTATTTTTTTCTTTATAAACTTTTAAGTGTATGATATAATAAAAATCAAGAAGCAGGAGGTGAGCTAGATGCCGCTGACAATGGGAGAAAAAATCAAGATAATGCTGGGCCGTCGGAATATGACTCTCGCCCAACTGGCAGAAAAAACCGGACAATCCCGGCAAAACATGTCCAATAAAATGAGCCGGGACAATTTCTCGGAGAAGGAACTTCGCGAAATTGCCAAAGCTCTGGACTGTACTTTTGACGCTCGGTTTATCATGAATGACACCAAGGAAGCGTTGTAACGGTCAAGACAGGGCTTCAGCACTATGACAATATAATAGACTTACCAGGGGAGCCGTTGGGGCGATACGCACAGCCGCCGGACGTTCTGCGAAAGGGGGCTGAGGGCTATGGTTACATACGGAGATTTATTTGCCTTTGTTATCATGCTTTGCGCCGTGATTACTCTTGTTACACGCAAAAAGTAGCGCCCTTGCTCTGGTAAGGTAAGGCGCTACTTTTCAGGAATTACTTTGCCGGCAGCTAGGCCGAATCTAGCTAACGGCTCTCTTGTTAAGTCTATTATACCCTCTCCTCCTGCCAACGTCAAGAACAGCAGGAGGATTTTTTTATCCGCAGCGGCGCTGACGGCTATTCCATGCCCGCCGGGACGGGTGAGGTGCATTCACCTTCCGGCTGCCCTGTTAAGGATTTATGCCCTTTCCTCTCTGAACAGCAGCGCGCCAAAATACGTCACCGTATTTTTTCCATGATAATACCGGATTCCCGCCTCCTGCGCCAGCTGGCTGACGGAGAAACCGTAGCCCTCCAGGGAATGGTACAGCCGATCCGGGAAGCGGCACGGCGCATCCGGGCAGGCGCAGCGCTTGCAGCGGCCGCAGCCCTCATTGGAGAGCAGCTGATACCGCGCCAAGAGCGGCCGTAGCCTCCGGTCCAACGCATCCACCAGCTCCTTGAACCGGAACAGGCTCGTCCGCATGCCTTCAAAATCAAAGGAATCCTCCAGTGGGAAGCAGCGGTTGAACAGCAGCATGCCCGTATACTGCTCACACCGCTGCCGGCACTGCTCCAGCGTGCCCACCATGGGAGGGCACGCCCAGGTGGCCCCGTAATTTCCGCAGCGGTTTTCCTCACAGATACGGCGGATCTCCGGGTCATACCGCAGGCGTCCCACCTCCACACAGCCCACCTGGCTGAAGCCCGCCTCCAAAATGGCGTGCCGCAGCTCCCTTTCCGCAACGGTCTGATTCATCTGCCCCGCCGCGCCTCAGTCTGCTTGAAACGGCACCACGCCCTGCACCGCCTCCGCCAGGGTAATTTCCGCGTCATCGTGATCCATATCCACCAGGCGATACCGGTCGTTGCCCATGCCCAGCTCCTTCATGTAGGTCAGCTGCCGGAGGCCGTGGCGGGATTCCATCCGTTCCACCAGGGCATGGCGGTCCTTCTCCTCCAGGGCATAGACCAGATCTACGGAAGCCTGGTCGATGGCCAGCATATCCAGGGAGGCCAGAATGCCAATGTTGGGGGTGACCACCGGTTCTGCGGCAGTACCTTCGCAATCGCAGGAAACGGACATGTTCCGCAGCACGTTAACATAGGAGATATGGGAGCCAAAATAATCCGCCACCGCCTTGGCCGACTCGATCATCCGCTCCATAAACTCCTCTTTGTCAATATCCCACTGATTGTCTGAGCCGGGGGTGGTGTGGATCATGGCCTTGCCGATCCGGCCGTCCGCACAGCCAATGCCAATGTTCTTGGCGGAGCCGCCAAAGCCGCCCTGGGAATGGCCCTTAAAGTGGGTCAGCACAAACAGGGAATCATAGTTCAGCAGATTCTTTCCCATCTCCATCTCCGTGAACCACTTGCCGCCTTTCACCGGCAGGGCCGCTGTCCCTTCCTCATCCAGAATATCCACCGGGCAAAAGGTCCAGCCGTTGATCTCCAGGGTTTTCCGATGCTGTTCGGTGGTATAACGGTCCCCCTCATAGTAGGTGTTGGTCTCCACAATCGCCGCGCCGGGCAGATCCTGCTGAATCAGCGCTTCCACCCAGGGGCGGGGGATAATGTTGGGGCCATGGGCCTCTCCGGTGTGCAGCTTTATGCCCACCTTACCGGTCAGCGCCCCGCTGATCTGTTTGAAAATTTTCCGCAGGCCCTCTGCCGAAAGATCCCTTGTAAAATAGACCACGGACTTCCCCCCGCTGCGCTCACTGCTGGAAATATAGTGATCTCCGCCTGTTCCGGGAACCGGTTTTTGATTTGCCATGGGTTGTCCTCCTGTCCATAGACTCTGTTTTGAGCAGCCGGCTTACTTTTTCCGGCGCAATTCCATCATATCACAAAAAGGATTGCCAAAAAAGCCCCTCCGGCATAAAATAAAAAAAATCCGTATATCTGAGAGGTTTCCTATGCCCAACGAAAGACGCGGCGTTCCCTACCGGCAGGCTGGCCTGATGCGGGTGGACAATGCCCTGGTGGAAGAGGTTTCCGCCCCCAGCCGATCCCACGGTTCGCTCCTTATCTCCTATGCGGTTCCCGGCCCCAGCAACCTATCCTTTGTGGAGCAGCTGCAGCTGAATATCCGCCCCGGCACCCTGGTGCTGAACGCCCTGGGACGGCCTGTATGCTTCTGCGACATCCGTCCCGGCACCTGGATTGATGCGTTCTTCTCTCCCATGCGTACCCGGAGCATTCCGCCCCAGTCTGCCGCTTTCCTCATTGCGGTCCGCCGGTCTGCCCAGGGTCCTGCCGCCGTGCAGCTCACGGTTGGTCCCGTGGCTTCCGTAAACCCGGAACAAAACTTGCTTTTTGTAGGGGACCGCTGGAATCCGGAGCGGCAGACCCGCTTTGTCCTGACAGATACCGCCGTAGTCAGCAGCCGGGACGGCACACCCATCTCCCTGGGATCCCTGCGCCCCGGCCAGCTGGTGCGGGTCACCCACTCCACCGCCCAGACCGCCAGCATTCCACCCCAGTCCACTGCCTATCAGGTACAGGTGCTGTAGCGGTATCCGGCCTTCCGTCAAAGGAGATCCACCACAAAGGCGCCGGCTATCACCAGAACCGCCAGGCAGAGCACCGCTGCCTTCACCGGAATCCCCTGTCCGCCGCCCCGGCGGAGCCAAGCCAAATCTGCCGCCCCCACGGCGGCAGATACCGCCGCGGCCAGCAAACAGGGAATATTGCCTCTCCAGACCAGCCACATAACAGCCAGAAGAACCATCTCTCCATAAATTCCCAGCAACACCGGCCAGAAGGAAGGCCCTATCGTCCGGTTATCACCCTCCGGGCACGTTTCTTTTCTTCTCTGCCGCCAACCGGCTGCCCACAGAGCAGTCCCCAGCAGACAGGACAGGGCCAGCCCCACTGGGAAGCGCGCCGTACCCACATACAGGGGGAATCCCAGCAGGAACGTCAGCAGCTGTCCGGACAGGCTTCCCCCAATTCCTTGTTCCACGTACAGGGCACTGGCCCCGTGCAGCAGGGTGCCGCCGGAGATGGCGGCCCACAGGGCCGCTCCCCGCAGCAGGAAACGCCAGTTCACCTGCTTCCGGAACAGAATCAGCAGCAGCCACACGCCGGTGGCCAGCAGGGCACAGATGAAATCCGTCCAGTGAGACTCCATAACGTACCCGGTCCACTGGTTCCCGCACACCCACGACTGAAGCCGAAGCGTGAGAAAACAGGCCGCCCAGAAGGCGCCGCACCCTCTCCGGGGCACAGCGCGCATCCGATTCAGCCGTACAAACAGCCAGCCCACCATAAAAAAGGCAATTCCCCAAACCACCGTTCCCATCACCAGCTCCAGCATCCAGGGCAAATACAACGACAGCCGGGGGAAAAACCGCAGGAGGATATTCCAGGGAAGATACCGGAAAAAAAGCCGGAACAGCCAGTCCACGCCCTCCCACACTGCATTCTGCCGCTCTATAAACGAGTAGGGCTGATACCACGCCTGGGCCTCCTCCATTGAGGCATACTGAATCCCATTGGCAAACACCCCTCCCACCAGCAGGCACAGGACCAAAAACACCCAGTATCCGGCCGCCAAACGCAGGCTGGTCCGGTCATTCCGAATCCAAACAAAAAGTAGCAGCCAAAGCAGGAGAAACCCGCCGGTCACAGCCACTGTGTACCCCTGAGCCGGATTTCTCCCTGCGGCGCTGCCGTAAAACCAGGCAAACAACAGCGAGGCAAGAACCCCTGCCCCGCATGTGCCCACCTTCAGCCAATGTGTTTTCGCTCTCAACTCTCCCCCTCCCGGCCGGCCTCACACCGTTACCACAATCCCTCCGTCGTTGGCGTAGGTGGTGCTTACTCCCGCCGCATTCACCACATACACCTTCCGGAATTTCAGGCGGCTGCAGATCATCTCCCGTACCGTCTCCGCCCGATCCGGGCAGTTGACGTGTGTGATTCCCAGGATTTTCTTCTCCGTCTCCCGGCTGTTCTGCACCACATAGTCCACCATTTTCTTCAGAGCCCGCTGAATGCCCCGGCTCTGATCCAGCTTAATGATCACTCCGTCCCGGGCAGACATCACCGGCTTGATATGGAGAGCCGTGGCCAGAATGGCGGCCAGGCCGGTGAGACGTCCGTTTTTCCGCAGGGTCTCCATATCCTCCAGGACAAAGTAGGTCTTCATCTCATCCCGGAACCGCTCCACTTTCTCCACAATCTCCTCAAACGAGGCTCCCGCCTCTGCCAGCTCCTGGACTTTAAAACCGATCAGAGTCTCTCCGCAGCAAGCAGAATTGGAATTAAACACATAGATCTGTTTTTCACCGGGATGTTCCTCCTCGTACAGCTTTTTGGCCAGCCGGGCACTGTCATAGGTCCCGCTCAGGTGCTTAGAGAGTGTAATAACAAAAACCATCTTGGCATCATCCTCCCCGTAAGCACGCAAAAATGCTTCTGGAGAAGGACAGGCAGTTTTGGCGCAGGAAGAGCTTTCCTTCACCAGGCGCAGGAACTCTTTCTGATTAAAAGTATCATCATCAATGAAGGTTTTCCCTCCAATCTGGAGTGTCAGAGGGATCACCCGGAAATGTTCATCCGCCTTTACCTCCTGGGTCAAATCGCTGCAGCTGTCCACTACAATTTTATACTTCACGGCATCCTCCTGGAATACATATAGTTTCTATTACTACATATGATAGCATATATTCCCAGGTTTGAAAAGAGATTTTTCCCGCTCTTGCAGAGCAAAAAACTTTATATCCTTTTTCTTAATACCGTTCCCGTTTTCTCCGGCGTTCTCTTCTCCGCTTTCTGCGCTGATGCTGGATCCATAGGCGAAGAATAAATAGAACGATCAATGCCAGTATAACTAGTACCACAGCCGCCAAGAGCGCCAGCTGCCAAGCTTCCATGCCGGACAGAAAGCCTCCGCCTTCCTCCGTCTGGGACTGGACGCGGAAATTTTCCAGCCCTTCACTTTCACTGACCGTTCCCCCATTGGCCTGGACGCTCACCGGAACCGAGGCAATCTGCTGATTCTGCCAGGTATAAACCAGCTGCCCGGTGCAGGCTCCGTCCTCCGAAGGCTCGTCCAGCTGCAAAGCGGTGCTGACCTGATCCACCGGCGCATCGTTCGGGAGCAGGATCCAGGAATCTGCGTCCACGGTTACCGACTCCACACCCTCCAGCTCATTTTCTGCAGCCGCCTCCAGCGCTGCGGTATCCGCCTGCTCTGCCGCCGGATAGAGGGTAAAATTTTCAAACCCATAATTCAAAAGGGCTTCCGTATCTTCGTAAGACTGACTCCGCGCCTCCGCCTTCATGGTCACGCAAATTAACTCCTGATCCGCCCGCACGGCATACGTCACCAATGTGTTCTGAGCTTTCTGTATGTAGCCGGTTTTCCCTGCCACCACATCCTCATTGTAATATTCGGAGCTGGAAATCAGCATCTGATCCAGCATCTCCACGCCAAAGCCATCCGGCCAGGTATTGGTGGGAGCAATGGAATAGCGGGGGGTGGAATCAATCTCCAGGAAGGTTGCATTCTGTACCGCCCCCCAGTAGATCCGTGCCATATCCTCCGCAGTAGTATAATGGTTTTCGTCAAACAGTCCATGGGGGTTGGCAAAATGGGAGTTCACCGCCCCCAGCTCCTGGGCCCGCTGGTTCATTTCCTCGGCAAATGCATCCACAGATCCAGACATATACTCCGCCAAGGCGTAGGCCGCCTCATTAGAAGATTTCAGCAGCAGAAGATACAAGCAGTCGCGGACCGTCATCTGATCCCCCTCCGCCACCAGGCCGCTGCGCCCGTCCGCCTCAATATCCTCCACGGAATTTTGGGAAAAGGTAAGGGTGTCATCCAAGTCGCAGTTCTCCACAATCAAGAGGGCCGTCAACACCTTGGTTATACTGGCCGGGTACAGCATCTCACTGGCATTTTTTTCATAAAGGATAGCCCCGGATTTCAGGTCTATGAGGCAGGCCGCCTCTGAGGAGATCTCCGGCCCGGCAGGCCAGCCTTCGGTCTCCCGGTAATCCACGGTAACACGGTCCGTCTTGCCGCCAGCCGCCAGGGCATCCGCCGGTGCGGCCAGCAAGACCAGCATGGCAAACAAAAAACTGCAAATTCTTCCAATCTGTCTTTTCATTGGGATCCTTTCATTTCAGCGGAATGCGCCGCTGGCATTCCCGCAGCCAGCTCCCAGGACCTGGCCGCCTTGATCAACGGATTTCGTTTCTATTATACCCAAGGTCAGCCGTCTGCGCAATCCCCTTGCACGGTGGCTTTTCCACGGGGGGATCTGCCTCCATTTCTGAAATTGTGCCCCGTTTCTCCTTATGCTGCGCCATAGATGGGAAAGCAGCTGCCTGCCAAATGGCGATGGGAGAGTGCGGGAGGCCATGATTTTGCTAAAACAATTTTTTCTTTTATATTGAATAGCCTCCATTATTATGATACAATAAAAGCAGAAAATTTAAAAACACAGAGAACGGAGGGATGCTAATGGCAGGGACCTATTGCGATAAGCTGTGTGAGGAATGTACCCGCCGGGAAGATATGGCCTGCCCGGGATGCAAGGCTGGCCCCGGAAGTTCCTGGTCCCAAGGGTGTGAAATTGCCGCCTGCTGTCGAGAAAAAGGGCATGACACCTGCAAAACCTGCTCTTTTGCCTCGTCCTGTAATAAGCTCCGCCATCGGGAGGATATGCCGGAAATCCGACGTCGCAGCCAGGCGGAACGTGCGGCGGTCCAGGCGGAGATGAACCGCAAAATCCCCTTTTTGGCCCGCTGGCTTGGCATTTTGTTCTGGCTGATTGTCCCCAGCGTTCTGGCAGATCTGATGAACACCGGTCTCGCTACCGCCTGGTTTCCGGCCCTGCCTTTTTGGGGAGGTGTCTTGGGTGGTGCCTGTCAGCTGGCCTATGGTCTGATTCTCCTGAAGCTCTCTGAGCAGGAGGAGCAGTATCGGACTGCCGGTATATGCTGCCTGATCACCAGCATCGCAAATCTGATTTTGAACGGAATTTTTGGCGCACATTTGCCTGGATGGACGCTGCTGATCACATTGCCTTTAGCGGTTGTGGGACTGGTCTCTGAGTATGAGGAGATGCGAGGGCATGCGGAAATCCTGTATGATCTCCGGAGGGCGGAAACAGGAAGCCAAGCGCTCTTTCAGCAGGCGATGTCTCCCGAAAAATGGGAAAAGCTCTGGAAATGGTATCTTCGCTGTATGGTTGCCACACTGGGAGGAGCGTTTCTCATGTTGATCTTCTTGAGCCTGGGAGGGCTGCTCACCGTTGCCGGAGCCATTGGTATGGTTGCGGTGGGCATTGTCAAGCTGGTCTATTTGTACCGGACGTATCAGGTGTTCCGGAGTCTTTCACGTTCAGGGGATGCGCGTGCCTCCTTCTGACAAAAAACTCCAAGTCTTTTCGGAAAAAGCCTCCCGGCAGGTTCCACTGCTGCCGGAAGGCTTTTTCCATACCCATTTTCAGTTGCTGGAGATAAAGGTGCTGTAGCCTTTCCCCCGCAGGACCTGTTCCATGCGGATGGCATTCTCCAGATTCCGGTAGGCTCCCACCTGCACCTTGTACAGGCCATCCCGCAGGATGGTAAATGCCGGGAAACCGTCGTTGATCAGCCGGTCCCGGAGACGGTCCGCATTGCTGCGGCTGGCAAAGGCCCCCGCCTGCACCCGGTAGTAGACATCGGAAGGCGCCTCGCTGTCTCCGATGGTTTCCTCAATGCCCTGGGCAATGGCTCCGGCAATCTCCTCCAGCTGTTCATCAAAGAGGGCATTATCCTCCTCGTTGTTGATGAAGCCTGCCTCAATGAGCACAGCCGGCATCTGGGTGCGGCGCAGTACCACCAGGCCAGGACGTTCAATAACCCCCCGGTCTGCGAAACCCAGCTCCGAAAGCTGGGCATTAATGTTTCGTGCCAGCTCCCCGGGAAGCCCGGTATCCTTGTAGACCAGGGTCTCCACTCCGGTGGAGGTGTTGGGCTGATCCACCGAGTTCCGGTGGAGGGATACAAATAGGTCTGCGCCGGAATTATTCCCGATGACCGCCTTCTCATAAGGGGTGTTGTATACATCGGTGGTGCGGGTGTAGAGCACATTGTAGCCAGCCTGCTTCAAGCGGTCTCCCAAGGCCAGTGCCAGGCGGAGCACATCGTCTGACTCCTTCCTCCCCTGGTAAACCGCTCCAGGGTCTCTCCCGCCGTGACCGGGATCAATGATAATCGTCTCTGCCACAGAAAAGCTCCTCATACCTTCTTTCCTATAGTGTATGCGGCTCTCCTCGCTTTGGTGCCTTGCAATCCGCGCCCCCCTGTGTTACACTGGACTGGTCTTGAGCGGTTTTCCGCAAAGAAAGACAATGCAGAAAGAGAGATTAATGTATGGAAGATTCCTGCCGCATACTGGCTGATACCGCTGTTTTGGCTGGGGAAATCATGCTGAAGGCTGGGGCGGAGACCTGCCGGGTGGAGGATACCATCCGCCGGATTCTTCACACCTCTGGCTTTGAGCACTGCGAGGCATTTGTTGTAACCACCGGCATTATTGTTACCCTGGAGGACCCCAGCGGAGAAATGATCAGCCTCAGCCGCCGGGTTCGGGAAAAGAGCACCAACTTGGGCAATATAGACCTGGTAAATACCATCTCCCGCCGTTTCTGCCAGGAAGAGGTGTCGCTGGAGGAAACCTACCGGCAGCTGAAGGAACTGAAGCCGGTGGCCTATCCCGCCTGGCTCACCTACCTCTGCATGGTGGCCACCGCCGCCTGCTTTACCTGGATTTTAGGCGGCAGCGCGGCAGAGTGCGCCGTGGCTGCCATCAATGGTTTTTATTTCATTGGCAGCCGGATCCTCAACCGGGTTCTGCATCTGAACGATTTTGTATTTAATATGGTTGCATCCTTCCTGATGTCCTTTACCTGTATGGCGATCCAGGCGCTGTGGCTGCCGGCACTCCAGACGGAGCCGGCCATTGCCGGCTCCATTATGGCGCTTCTGCCGGGCCTGGCCATGACCAACGGCATTCGGGACACTCTGGAAGGGGACTATATGTCCGGTGGGGCCCGTATGATTGAGGCTTTTGTGATCGCAGCCTCCCTGGCGCTGGGAATCGGTGCCGGTATGGAATGCTGCCGCAGGCTCTTTTCTCTGTGGGAAGGAGGGATCCCATGACGTTGTTTAGCCATGCAGTAGGTGCCTTTGGCGCCGTTGTCACCTTGGGGCTTATATTCTGCGTCCCCCGCCGCTTTCTGGTCCGGGCAGGCTTGGTGGGCGCAGCCGGCTGGTGCGTCTATCAGGCACTGCTGGCTGACGGCGCCCATGAGATGTCTGCCATGTTTGTCTCTGCCATGCTGGCCGCCGTCATCTCCCATCTCTTTGCCCGCCGGTTTAAGGCGCCGGTAACCATCTTTTTGGTCCCCGGTATTCTTCCCTTGGTCCCCGGAGTGGGTATGTACCGGATTGTCTACTCCGTTTTTCAAGAAGATAACGCCGCTGCCAGCCATTACTTTCTCTACACATTACAGATAGCTGCCATGATTGCCATCGCCATTTTTATCACTGACACCTTCTTTAAAATCCTCTGGCGGACAAAGCGCTAGAAAGCGTCAAAGGCGTCCCTTAATGGCCGCACTGGAAAAATTCCGGAAGATGTGGTTCCTCCACATCCTCCCAGGTTTGTGCGGCAGCTGTTTCTTCCAACACCTGCTTAACCGGGCGAATCTCTCTTCCCGCAATCCAGTAATTCCGATCACACCACGCCAGGACCCGGGAATCATGGGAGGTGAGGATACAAGTCTTCTCTCTCCATACCTGGCGCAGGTTGGCCAACACATTTTCCTCCGTCTCTGCATCCATGGCCGCTGTGGGCTCATCCAGCACACACACCGGAGCATCCCGCAGCACCGCGCGGGCAATGGCCAGCTGCTGGGCTTGTCCGGCGGAAAGGCAAGAATCCGGCCCGCCCACCAGTGTATGCAGCCCCTCCGGCTGCCGGTGTACAAAAGCATCCAGGCAGGCAATTCCCAGTGCTTGCCACATCTCTTCTTCCCGGGCATCCGGCCGCCCTAGCCGCAGGTTGGCGGCAATCGTGCCAGGGAACAAGGAGTTTTCCTGGGGGACCCAGGCAAAAAACTCCCGGGAGGCCGCTGATACCAGACAGGTAAGGCCTTGCTTGTGGATCAGCTCCACGAGGCCGCTGTCCGGAAGCACCTGTCCCAGCAGGAGACGTACCGCCGTAGTCTTTCCCGCTCCGGAAAAGCCGCCAATCCCCACCCATTCCTCCGGAAGAGCCTCCAGAACCGCCTGCTCTAACACAGGCTTTTCCTTCCGGTAACCAAAATCCACCTGGGAGAACCGCACCGCAAACCCCTCCTGGCGGCGCATCTCCAGCAGTTCAATCCACTCTTCGTCCAGCCGCTCTTCCTCCGGAAGCTCCAGGGTTTCCGCCAGGCAGGCCGCAGAGACCATGGCTGGAGCCATCTCCCCCAGCAACCGCTTCAGGGGCAATAAGTTCCCCATAAGGAAGAAAGCCAGAAGCAGGTATACCACCGCGCCTTCCAGCCGTCCGGTTTCCGGCCGCCACTCCCAGGCACGGGTCAAAAAACCGGCAGAGGCCAAAATTCCCAAAAAAAGCAGGCCGCTTTCTATGCCATCTTGGTATTGCCGGACACGCAGGCGGTGCCGTTTCTGCCGGCGCAGAAGCTCCGCCTGCCGGCGCTCAAAGCAGTCCCCTGCCTGATAATTCTGGATAACCGAAAGTTTTTCCACCGAATCCCGGTAAAACGCCGCAGTCTGGTTCTCCCACTCCCGCAGACGAGCCGCCGCCTGCAGATACAGCCGATACAGTTCCCCGAACAGTAGGAAAGAGAACGCAAGGGCCGCTGCCAAGACTGCTGCCCCTGTCCGGTCATAGAACAGCAAAAACACCGGCATAGACACCATACCCACCAGAAACTTGCCCAGGCGCCGGCGCATCTCTGTCACCGCCTGTGCCGTAATGCCGGAATCACGCTGGATCCGCTGCTCCGCCTCTCCCTGATGCATACGGCTGACCAGCTGCCAGTCCCCCTCCAGGATCTGCCTGTAAGCGGTATTCTGCAGTTCCTCCTCCACCTGGGCACACAAGCCTGCCCCCACCGTCTTCGACACCCTCCCCAGGGCTGCTCCAAAAACCATTCCCAGTATTCCCAAAAGCAGTACCTGCCCTGCCAGCTGGCCCAGCGCATGCTCTGCCAGCAAAGCCGCCTGCCCAGCAAAAGCAATGGACAAAAGCAGCAGAATCTCCGATACCGCATCCAGCACCCGGCAAAACACCTGCCGACTCCGATACTTGGGGTTCACCACCAATTTTCCTTCTTTCACACCTATACCTCCCTGCGAGAAACATCATCGAAATTGGAACTTTTCCCTGCGGAAGGCAACATAAGAAAAGGCTGCGGGAACACCTTCTGCGCCGCTGCTTTTCCGCAAACGCTTTTGTAGCTTCCAGGGCTCGCCCTTTCGCCGGTATTTCCACAGTCTTTCGGTATCTCCGTATTTGGTTTTTCTTATCTCGGCATGCGGCTCTACAGCAACGGTGCCACCAGCCGCAGTGCTTTTCCCGCCAGCTTTTTGATAAGCGGGAACTCACGGCAGTTGGCCAGGGTAATACGCTGGCAGTGCTGCAGCGTTATCTGGAAATCTGCCTCCACCTGGGCCACCACTGGATTGTCATAGACAAATACGCCGCACTCAAAGTGCAGGTACAGGCTTCGGAAGTCCAAATTGATGGTTCCCACCGTACATACATCGTCATCGCTGACGAAAGATTTGGCATGGACAAATCCCGGGATATACTCGTAAATCTTCACTCCTGCCCGAATCAGCTCCGGAAAATGAGTGCGGGCCACCAGGTAGGCATATTGCTTGTCCGGGATATGGGGCAGGATCAGCTTCACATCCACCCCTCGCTTGGCTGCGTATTTCAGGGCCGTGCTCATCTCATCGTCCAGGATCAGATACGGGGTACAGATATGCAGGTAATCCCGGGCGTGCTGGATAATGTCCAAATACACCAGCTCACCCACCCGTTCGTTGTCCAGGGGGCTGTCCCCATAGGGGATCACGTAGCCCCGGGCTGGATGCGGCAGCGTAATCTCCGGCCGCAGGTAGCGGGTATAGGACTCCGGTGCCAATCCGCTGATA
>CAJFTW010000118.1 GCA_904420025.1 Candidatus Pseudolachnospira avium | reverse complement strand
TACGAGACGCCCGGCGGCACCATCCTGATGGAAGCCCACCAGCAGCTGGAGGAGCTGGTTCTGGACCGGGCCACCATGGAGGTGAAAAAGGATCTGGGCAACAAGATGGCCCAGGTGGTTTACGAAGGAAAATGGTTCACCCCGCTGCGGGAGGCCCTGGAAGCCTTCGTTGACAAAACCCAGGAGGATGTGACCGGCGAGGTCCGCTTCAAGCTTTACAAGGGCAACATCATCAAGGCCGTCACCAAGGCGCCGTTCTCCCTGTACAGCGAGTCCCTGGCCTCCTTCACCACCGGCGAGCTGTATGATCACCACGATGCGGAAGGCTTCATCAACCTGTTTGGCCTGCCGCTGCGGGTCCGCGCCATGAAAAAGGCAGAGCTGGAGAAGCAGAACAGCGAGAAATAATCGTCATAAACATACGGAGACGGATCCGATGGAGCAGATCCGTGCCCAAAGACAAACCGCCGCACCGGGAAGCAACCTTCTCCGTGCGGCGGCCTTTTCTTTATTTTTCTGTATTGTCTTCCGGTGCCTCTGGATCCTCTTCCAAAGGGATCATCAGCTCCCGGACACGCTCCACAGGAATCCCCACACTTTGGGCGATTTTCTCCGGATCCTTCTCACTCCGCGCCATAAATCGGACAATCCGGCGCTGTTCTTTCTGTACCCCCTCCTGTATGCCCTCTTTTTTGCCCTCTTGTACGCTCTTTTCCTTATCCTCCCGCAATACATCCCACATGGTTCTCATGGGTACACCTCCTGCCTTGTCCTGTGCCAAAATTTTTTGGCGAATTTCTGCGTTTTCCCACGCCTCTTCTCCCGAAAAGACAGCCAGAAAATCCAGCAGTGCTTCCACATGGCATATATGGTAGGACCAGTCCTGCAGCTCCTCCCTGGCCTTCTCCGCATCCGGACGCAGCCACTCCGCCACCACTCGGAAATCCGATTGAAACTGCCTCCGGACCTCTTTCGGCAGACGCCGGATCTCCACCACGTTCAAGTGTGGGTTGGAAACCAGCGGGCGAATCTGCTCCCGGTAGGGAATGGCCTCCCAGTCCACTGCCTCCGCCACCGTGCGCGGTGCCTTCCAGGGCTTCTCACCAAAATACAACACCAGGGTTGTCACCGGATAGCGGCGTGTCCCCTTCTCTTCCATCTTTTGACAATGTCCGCAAAGACATCCGGGTATTCCTCCAGACGTTTCGAGAGAATATCTTTCTCACCCATATACCAATCTTCCTTTCTCTCATTATAAGCCAAAAATGGAGTATCCGCAACTACATTCATCCTTTACGTTTCTTTTTTCTTCGCCTCCAGACTACCACAAAGATTCCGGCGGTGAGGGCACCGGCTGCCGCGGGAAGGGCCGCAGGGGGAAGGGCTGGCTCCTCCGTTTCCTCCCGCTGATAGATCGCCCGCACCCGATACCGGTCTGGCGCTTCTGCTTCCGGATCCTGGATTTCCTGATATACGGAACGGTACACGGTTCCTGGCTGTGCCGGCAATTCTCCCACATACCAGGCGGTGTAATCCGCCGCATACCTGCTGCCGGTTACCCGAATCTCCCGGACCCACCCCTGCTCGGTCTCATAAGCCGGGCCTACCCACTGGGAATCCTGAATCTGGTACCGCTCCGGTTCCACCCCCAGCTCGGCAAGCACCGCTGCCTCATGGGCCTCCAGCCCCGGGGCCTCCTCGCCCAGCGTCACCACCTGGCCGCCCAGTGTATACTCGGAGGCCCCGGCGGGGGAGGCGGTGAGGGTGGCCTGAAAATCCTCCCGCCAGCTCCACACCTCCTGCAGCCGGGCCAGGGACAGGCGGATCGTCCGGTTCTCCTGCCTTGCCTCATCCCAGACAATAAAATCCGCCTCTTCCGGAATATCCGGCCGCTCTGTCACACCGGAGTATACCCGCGAGCCCTCCACAACCTGGCCGCCTTCCTCCGGCTCCGCCGTCTCCGTCTCAGTCTGTACCAGCCGGTAGCGGATGCCATCCCGCACCATCTCTGTCTCCGGCTCATAGCTCTCCCCCTGGGGAATCACCGGGGAGACCACCAGCTCCACTTGCGGCGGCCGAGGCTCCTCCACATTTGATTCATCCGGCTTGTCTGACTCCACCGGCAGGATCTCCGTCCGCACCAGCCGGTAGCTTTCCCCTTCTCTCTGGCGGAATTCCGGGAAGGTATAGGCTTCCGCCTCCTCCCGGCTGGCGCACTCCACCTGTTCCTCACAGATTTCTGCGTTTTCCTCCGCCTGGGCGACCGCCCCTGGAACCAAGCCGGGAAGGACCAGGCTGGCTCCCAGAAGGCACAATCCCCATCTCCATCTATTTTTTCTCATGACGGCTCCTCCGGATTCCCAGGACTGCTGCCAGCCCACCGGCTGCCAGCAGAAAGGCCAACCACATCACAGGACTCTCCGTATCGCCGGTCTGTACCGTCACTGTGCCATCGCCCGGCGGTACCTCCCCGGTGATCTTTCCCCGCAGCCGGTTGCCCATGGTAACCTCCTGCATCTCACCGGTGGCCTCCACGGTAAAGGGCACCGCCTCCGCCAACACGTATCCTTCCGGTGCCTGGGTTTCCACCAGAGTGTAGGTGCCTGCCGGCAGATATTTCACCAGCTCCGCCTCCTCTCCGGATACCCAGCTGTGTACCACATTTCCTTCCGCATCCCGGATCTCCAGGCTGGCCCCCGCCAGCGGTTCCCCAGTGGCCTCATCCATCTTCCGGATTTTTACCCGGGTATAGTCGTTGGCCAGCGTGACGGTCTGGATCTCGCCGGTTTCCTCCACCGTAAAGGCTACGGGCTCCGCCGGCAGATACCCCTCCGGTGCCTGGGTCTCCGCCAGGGTGTAGGTGCCCACTGGCAGATATTCCACCAGCTCCGGCTCCTCACCAGACACCCAGCTGTGTACCACGTTCCCTTCCGCATCCCGGATCTCCAGGCTGGCCCCTGCCAGCGGCTCCCCGGTCTCCGCGTCGGTCTTGCAGACCTGTACCCGGGTGTGGTCATTGGTCATGGTTACCCGCTGGATCTCTCCGGTTTCTTCCACGGTAAAGGGCACCGCTTCGCTCTGGACATAGCCATCCTCCCGGGGCGGCAGGGTCTCCTCCAGCATATACTCGCCTGCCGGGATGGCGGAAATCCGGTAGGGCTCCTCCCCGGTGACCCACTGGTACAGCACCTGTCCGGACGCGTCCCGGATCTGCAGGTGGGCGCCGGGCACCGGCTTTCCGTCCGTCAGATCCGTCTTTGCAATTTCCACCTGGATCGGTGTGTTTTCCACGCGGACCAGAATCACCGGCAGCCCATCCTCCGCGGTCTCTGCCTGGGAGCCGGTGACGGAAAAGGAAATTTCTTCGGTCTCTGCCAGGTATCCGGCCGGAGCCTGCAGTTCCCGAAGGGTGTATGTGCCGTACATCGTCAGCTGCGGCGTGGTCACGGTGCCGGTCTCATCGGTGGTGAAGGTATCCACCCAGGCGCCTCCCACGTTCTGCCGCAGCGGATTCCCTTCCGCGTCCCAGATTCCAAAGGTTGCCCCGGCCAGGGGGATTGTCTCACCGGTTTCCGCATCCACTTTGACAATGCGGATGTACGCCTGAAACGGCGTGTTGTTCAAAATTATCTCCACCGGTTCCTCCGGGGCATGCTCCCGGATCTCCACGGTAAAATCCGCCAGAGGGCTGTGCTCCTCCGGCACAACCGTCTCCCGGACCAGATAGCTTCCGTAGGGAAGCGGCTCCGTCTCTGCCGCGCCATGGCTGTCTGTGGCCACCTGGGCATAAACCGGGGCTTCCTCCCACCCCAGTGCTTCCACCTGGGAGGTCCGTTTAAAGGTAAACTCCGCACCGGCCAGCGGATCCATCTGCCCGGACGCTCCGCCGCTCTCCACCTTCAGCAGGCGCACCGGACGCTTTTTCACCTGCTCCTGCACCGTCACCTCCAGGACCACCTCCCCGGCCTCCTGGCCCGGGCAGGACAGCTCCACGGTCTGCTCCTCCGCTGACAGCACATAGCCCTCCGGCGCCTCCAGTTCCTTTACATAGTAGCTTCCCATGTACAGCGATCCCCATTCCAGGGTTCCTTTTTCGATGGTACCCCGGGCCACCTCCGCGCCCGCCTGCCACAGCACCTGGCTTCCGTCCGGCAGCCAAATATCCTCCCGGGCAAACAGGCCGTATACGGCGCCGTCCAGCACCGCATCCCCCTGGGCCACGGTTCCCGTCTCCGCATCCTCCTTATATACCCGGATTCTGCCCTTCACCGGCTCATTGGCCACGGTGTAGGTAAATTCCTGCCGGTTTTCCGCGAGGACAAACTCCTGGCTCCAACCGCTGTTCTGATAGTTTTCCGGCGCCTGCACCTCCCGGATTCGGAACTTTCCCTGATTTTCCGGCCGGTAGGCAACCTGTGCCTGATAGATGCCGTCCCCGGCATCCTGCAGCTCCTCCCGGTATACATAGCCGGTCCCATTCCACTCGTCCAAGGCAAACACCGCACCCTCCAGGCCATTTCCCGTTTCCTGGTCTGTTTTCTTCACCTGGACGCTTCCCTGCCAGGAGGTATTGGTCACGCTGTAGGAAAAGCGCTGCTCATTCTGGGTCAGGACGAACTCCTGGCTCCAGCCCTGGCTTTCATAATTTTCCGGTGCCGAGACCTCATACACCCGGAATTTCCCCTGGTTCACCGGACTGTAGAACAGCTGGCTGGAAGAATACACTCCCCGGCCATCCCCGTGCAGGTTCTCCCGGAACCGATATTGGCTGCCGTCCCATTCCTCCAGGGCAAACACCGCGCCGTCCAGCAGTTCCCCCTCCGGCCCCCTTTTGGTCAAAGACACCCGGCCGTACCACTCCTGGTTTTCCGCTTCTATGACCGGCACAGATTCCACCGCCCCGTAGGTCAGCTGCACCGGATACACCGTATCATTTTTCACCGTTCCCTCGGGAGCTGTGATCTCCCGCAGATAGTAGGTGCCCTCCCGGCCGGTAAACACCACGGTGCCGGAACCTTCCGCTCCGGTCTCAATGGATGCCCGCAGATCCGTACAGGAGGCATCCCCATAGACGCCGTACACAGCGCCGGCATAGGACATGCCGGAAACGGAGCCGGTCTTTTTCACCCCCACCGCCAGCTCATCCGGCGCTGGCTGCAGGGTGGTAAAATCGTAGGTAAACAGATCCTGGTTATCCGGGTCATCGGACGCGTATGCTGCCATTTGCAGGGTATAGCGATGCTCCCATCCCCGGTCCAAAAAATCCTGGGCCATAGGCAGCATTTGTTCTGCCCAGGCCGCATGCTCGCCTCCTAAGGATGCAAATGCCGTTTCTACCGACTGCACGCATTCCGGAATGCTCCGATTCTGCATGGCTGCCCACATCCAAACCTGCACCAGCAGATATGCGCGGCCTTCCAGGTTCAGATCCTGTATGTCCGGATCCCCCCAGGGAATCCCCCTCTCAACCGTATTTTCCAGATACAGCGCGAACATCAGTCCCTGGGCAATCCGCTCCCGCTGGCTTTCCGAAAGCTTTTCTTGAATATTAATGGCATGATAGAGTGTTCCCCGGGGGCTGTGAAGCCCATAGTCCAGGCAAAAGGCCGTATTGCCGTCTAAATTCAACATAGATACAGGGCCATGCACCTCATCGTAAATATCCACATAGAAATCAGCCAGCTCCCGGTTCAGCCTTACAGACAGAACCAGCTGTTCCCCCAGAGCCTGCACCGGCTGCGGGACAGAAATCAGCCCCAGTCCGGTCAGCAGAGCCAGAAGAAAAGCCAGCAGCCTTTCTCCCCTCCTCCGTCCATCCCGTTTTTGAGGGCAGGTATCCTCCCATTTTCCTGTTTTTTCGCATTTTTTCCCTTCCATTGTCTGTGAACCTCCTTCTTCTGTTTGCCATAGTGCGAAGCCAGGCATTTAAGGCTGGCTGCTGAAAACCTGTACCCAGTACGAATACCCGTCTGCCGTTACATATTTGGCGCAGGCGGTATAGCGGTAGCCCTGGGCCATCAGATTCCCCCGGTGGCCGCTGCTTCCCATCCAGCCCTCCAGGACTTCCTCTGCCGAAATGGACGCATTGGTACTGCGGGCAATGTTTTCCCCGCCTTCATGGCCTTGGTGGCTGAAGTTTCCGGCAATCTCCTCCGCCCGGCGCAGCGCCAGCTCCTCCAGGCGCGGGGAATTTGTCAGCTCCGACAATCCGGCATCCTGCCGCAGGCGGTTTACCAGCCCCTCCATTTCCGGCACCAGCTCCGGGCTGTACAGCTGTATGTTGGGCATGGAGCCTTCCATGGGAATCCCCGCCCCGCTGGCAATACCGCTGCTGGCACACAGGCGCTGAAATTCCGCACTGCCGGCAAAGCCGGCAATCAGGCTGGCCGGCGTCTGCCCTCCCTCCCGAACTGTATGGATCCAGGTTGCCTTTCCTGCCGCATCCGGAAGCCGGTCCAGGAACAGGTCATACAGCAGATCCACATAGTCGTTCAGGGACACCGGCCGGCGCTGAAACTCCCGGCTCTGCAAAAAGCCGGCTGCCAGCTCCGCTCCTGTGCCGCCGGAGAGCAGGAACCGCGCCCAGCTGTTCAGCTCCTCCGGGCCTCCGGTACGCCCCAGGACCGTCCGGTAGGCCCGCTGGACCAAGGCAGTGGCCTCTGGATTCTGGTCCCGGGGCTCCGCTGACACCAGGCTCCCCTGCTCCACCCCGCAGGCCTGACAAAACCGGCCAAACTCCACGGAACCCACAAAGCCTCCCAGGACAAATTCCCGGCTCAGCCCAATCTCCAGCCAATACAGCCAGGACTGCACCTCTGCCTCCCCAGGCTCCCGCCCCAGAACCGCCTGGTACAGGTCCCGCACGTAAGCCTCATCTCCCAAATTTCTCCTCCGGTATTCCTCCGACTGGAAAAAGCCTCCCGCCACCTGGGCGCCATTACTCTCTCCCTGCTCCAGGCGATCCGTCCAAAACTGGACCTCGGAATCCGCCGGCTCCCGGTCCAGGCACCGGCGGTACAGCCGGAGTACCAGTGCCTTCGGGCCGGTCTCCGCCGCCTGTACCAGCTTGCTCCCCCACACGGCTCCTGCCAGCAGCAAAAGGCACAGGCCTACTGCCACAGACCAACTTCTCATCCATTTCATGTTCTTGCATCCTCCTTGTATCCATATTTTCTGAACTCTACCAGAACGTCAAACAGACTGCTGCGTAAACAGCTATTTATCGGCGCGAGGTACTTTTTGTAAAGCAGTTACGTTTATACGTATAATCAGGCAAAAAACACCTCGACAACAAAAGCAGCTCCAACATACAAACTAATACGGGATAAAAGGGAAAGCCTCAGCCATGGAAAAGGCCAGCAAACAGGCTCCCGACAGGCAGACTGCCTGTCCTTATTTAATATGGGCACCTATTAGGCGCCGATGAAGATAGGTTGATTATAGCAGGTTTCAGACCATTTGTCTATAAGGAATTGATAAGTTTTGAAAAGTCTTTATTGCAGCTTCCGCAGATACCTGGCCCGCCAGGCGCCCACCATCCCATACACCAGCAATGCCCCCAACACCATGGCAGTCAGATAGACCGCAATCCCTGCCGGCAGGCCCCAGGCTTTTTCCAGGGAGGCAATTACCGGCTGGCCGGAACGGTAGTAGGGGGAGATGTAGAACAGATTCACCTCTCCTTTTTCATGGAGCAGAATATTCAGAATGGTGGCCAAAATCACCGAAAATCCCCACACCGGCAGGGCGCAGGCAAACTGCCGGGGAGAGCGCTCCGGCACTGCCGTCCGGTGAAGCCCCGCCAAAAGCCCCAGGAACACTAGTACAATGTGCCAGAGGAAGCCGTGCCAGGTCCAGAACCGGTATGGATGCAGCAGATCCGAGGGGAAGGCCAGCGCCGCCAGGCCGCCCAAAAGATTGAAGCTCATAAGGAAGGTGAGGAGCGCTTCCCGCAGAGGCCCCTTCCGCAGCAAAGGGAGGAAAGGGCAAAAATACAAAGGAAGGCTGCACAGCTGAAAAGGAAAGTACCACCAGGCATACTGCTGGTGGTACACAATCGCATACAGAAAAAATTGTTTTAAAATCTCGCCAGCGGCCAGCAGGATCCCCAGGCCGCCCAAAATCCACCAAAGTGTGCGCTCCGGAATGTTCCGCAGCGCCCAAGCCAGGAAGGCCGCCGCCAGCACGCCGGTCCCCGCCACCAGAATGTGAAAGCTTCCAAACAGCGGCGGCTGTTCCATGGGAGCAGCCAGCCATGCCAGCCATCCTTCCATAGCTGCCTCCCGTTCAGGACTTCCGGCGCATGGCGTCCCGCTTCCGCAGGGTCGGATCCAGGATCCGCTTCCGGAGCCGCAGGCTCTTGGGCGTCACCTCCAGCAGCTCATCGGTGTCAATGAACTCCATGCACTGCTCCAGGCTCATAATCCGGGGCGGCGTCAGCTTCAGGGCGTCATCGGAGCCGGAGGCCCGGGTGTTGGTCAGCTGCTTTTTCTTGCACACATTGACCTCAATGTCATCCCCCTTGGCGTTCTGGCCCACCACCTGGCCGGCGTAAACCCGATCGCCAGGGTTAATGAACAGAATGCCCCGGCCCTGGGCGTTAAACAGGCCGTAGGTCACTGCTTCCCCGGTCTCATAGGCCACCAGGGATCCCTGGGTCCGGTACTGGATGTCTCCCCGGTACGGGGCGTACCCGTCAAACAGCTGGTTCAGAATGCCGTTGCCCTTAGTGTCCGTCAGGAACTCATCCCGGTAGCCGATGAGCCCCCGGGAGGGGATGGAAAACTCCAGCCGGGTGGTGCCAGTGTCCGAGGGGCTCATGTTTACCAGCTCTCCTTTGCGGCTGCTGAGCTTTTCAATGACGGTCCCGGCAAATTCCTCCGGCACGTCAATGTACACCCTCTCCATGGGCTCCAGCTTGTGGCCCTGCTCGTCCTCCTTGTACAGCACCTCCGCTTTGCTCACCGCAAACTCATAGCCCTCCCGGCGCATATTTTCAATAAGCACCGAAAGGTGCAGCTCGCCCCGGCCGGATACTTTAAAGCAGTCCGGGCTGTCCGTCTCCTCCACCCGCAGGCTGACATCCGTGTTCAGCTCCCGGAACAGCCGCTCCCGCAGATGACGGGAGGTGACGTATTTGCCCTCCTGGCCGGCAAACGGGCTATCGTTGACCATCACATTCATAGCCAGAGTAGGCTCAGAGATCTTCTGGAACGGGATGGGCTGGGGATTCTCCGGGGAACACAGGGTATCCCCAATGTGAATGTCCGCAATGCCGGAGATGGCCACAATGGAGCCGATGCCAGCCTCCGTCACCGGCACCTTCTCCAGGCCCTCAAACTCGTACAGCTTGCTGACTTTGACCTTCTTGCATTTTTCCGGGTCGTGGGCATTGACCAACACCACCTCCTGGTTCACCTTCAGGCTGCCGTTGTCCACCTTGCCTACGCCAATGCGACCCACGTACTCATTGTAGTCAATGGTGCTGATCAGCACCTGGGTGTACGCTTCCGGATCCCCCTCCGGTGCCGGAATAGCCGATAGGATCGTCTCAAACAACGGCACCAGATTCACTTTCTCGTCCCCCAGGTTCCGCACTGCCCAGCCGGCCTTGGCAGAAGCATAGACAAAGGGGCAGTCCAGCTGCTTATCGCTGGCATCCAGCTCCATCAGCAGCTCCAGCACCTCGTCCACCACCTGATCCGGCCGCGCTTCCGGCCGATCCACCTTATTGATGCAGACAATCACATCCAGGTCCAGGGCCAGGGCCTTCTGCAGCACAAATCGGGTCTGGGGCATGGGGCCCTCAAAAGCGTCCACCACCAAAATTACGCCGTTGACCATTTTCAAAACACGCTCCACCTCGCCGCCGAAGTCCGCATGTCCAGG
>CAJFTW010000117.1 GCA_904420025.1 Candidatus Pseudolachnospira avium | reverse complement strand
GAATTGAATAAATGACGGCAAACGCTCAAACCCCTTGAAAATAAAGGCTTTTTCCGTTTGTCGTTATTATACCGTAACGGCATACCTTTGTTACCCGTTGTGTAGAATTGGGCTTTGATATTAAAAGCCTTAGCGAGATTTTGGGACATGCCAGCGTCACCATCACCATGAACCGCTATGTCCATCCGTCCATGGAGCTGAAAAGGCAGAATATGATGCGCTTGTCCTCTATCATTGCGGCCAAGCAGCAGATCCGGGAGGGGGGGCAGACGGCAGGAAGCCACGCAGAGTAAGATACTCTACGAAAATATAAACGCAAATAAAGCGGAAAGGAGAGCTGTCAAACAATAGGCGGCGGAAAGCGGGTATGATCTTATCAAATGCAACCATCCACATGGGAAATGGGGAAGTCTTTCAGGGCGATCTGAAGATTACCGGCGGAAAGATTGCGGAAATCGGGAAGTCCTTGTCCGGCGAGGACACGCGTGACATGACCGGAAAGGATATTTTTCCCGGTTTTATTGATTCTGGAAACTTCCTGGGCACTCAGGATATGGCTTATGAGGCCAAGGATTACAATGAGAATTCCCATCCCATTACTCCGTATCTGGATATTTGGCATTCCCTGGATCCGGATGAGCTGTCCCTGCAGGAACTCTACAAGGCTGGTATCACCAGCATGGTGGTAGCTCCTGGAAATGAGGGGATCCTGGGAGGGACCTGTGCGGTGGTTAAGACGGTTGGCAAAAACATCAATAAGATTACAGTCCGTCGGGATGTGGCCCTGAAAGCCTCCCTTACCAGCGAGGTGATCCGGGTATTTCGGGGCAAAGGGGGCCCCAAGACTCCCATGGCTCTGTCCCTCCTTCTTCGGGATGCCTTGGCCCGCACGGAATATGGGACGGATTACCGCAGCCAGAGAACGAAAGAGGTGATGGATGCGGTGCGTTCCGGGAAAATACCGCTTTTGGCAGCCTGTGAGACGGCCCCGGAGATGGAGCGGCTGTTTGAGGTTACCAAGCCTTATCCGGACATGAAGATCATTTTGACCCTCTCTTATGAGGCAGATCGGGCCAGCAAGTCGATACAGGATAGAAAGGCCGCAGTGGTGTTGGGGGACACCTCCCGCAGCTCCGTGCAGCTGGCCCGCCAAATGGATTTTGCAAAACTGACGGCCATGGCGGAGAGCGGCATCAAATTTGGCTTGACCGTAATGGGGCCGAATATGGCCTGGGGCCGCGAGATGCTATTCTGGAATGCCTCTAAGCTGATGCAGCATTGTCAGAACAGCGAAACCATTGTCCAGATGCTCACAGGCAACCCGGCAGAGCTGTTTGGCGTGTCCGACCGGATTGGCCTTCTGCAGCCGGGCCTGGATGCAGATTACGTGGTGTACCAGGGAAATCCCATTGAAAAATGCGGGGCCAAGCTTTTGGAAACCGTCATCAACGGCGAGACCGTTTATCAGGCATAAGGGAGGGTGAACCATGCTGTTACTGAAAAACGCGACGATTTTTCCGCAGACAGATGCGGCTCCCTTTGTGGGGGATGTTCTCTGTGACAATGGAATTATAACCAAAATCGGTGAAGATATTACGGCGGAGGGCGCGGATGTTTTGGACCTGACCGGCCTGAACCTGCTGCCTGGCCTGGTGGACTGCCATTCCCACGCAGGGCTGGGGCCTAGGGACAGCGTATCGGCCTTGCCCTACGGCACCGATACGGCCAAGCCGGTAAGCCCTGAGATGGAAGCCATTCTCAGTGCGGATCCTCAAAACCCAGTATACCACTATGCGCTGGAAAATGGAGTCACCACGTTGGGGGTGATCCCGGGCAGCAGCGATGTGATTGATGGAACTGGCTTTGCCACCCGCACCTGGGGCGACAACATCTTTGAGATGTGCCTGAAGAGGAAAATGTGCCTAAAGCTGTCCTTGGGAGAGAATCCGAAGCGGGTGTTCCAGAACCAGCACATGGAACCGGATTCCCGCATGGGCGTTACCTTTGTGCTGGAGGAATTCTTTGCCAACGCCAAGGCATATATGGACGCCAAGGAGCGGGGTGAACAGGTAGAATACAATGAGCAGTATGAGGTGGCAATGCTGGTCCTGAAGCGGGAGATCCCCGCCCGGATCCATTGTACTCACAACGATATGGCCTCTGCCATCCAGTGCCTGACCAAGTACAATGTGCGGTTTACCATTGAGCATGCTTGGGGAGCCGGCAATTATCTGGATGAGATTGTAGAAAGCGGCTGCGGCATTGTCTACGGTCCCATTGGCGGACGGAAGTCCTTCTACGAGTCTCGGTTTGTGGATATTGACGCAGTGGCCAAGCTGGATGCCCGGGGAACCGAATGCTGCCTGACCGTCGATTCCCCTCTGGAAGGTCTGGATTCCCTGCTGAGCCATATGGAGCAGGCGGTCCGTGAGGGAACCGATCCGCTGCGGGTGATGCGGATGGTGACCATCCATCCGGCCAAGGTACTGGGGCTTCAGGACCGGCTGGGAACCATAGAGACCGGAAAGGACGCCAACTTTGCTGTATTCAAGGGTGTTCCCGGAACCGATATGGGTGCCCATGTCATCTATACCATCGGAGAAGGAGAGCTGAAGTATCAGGCCGAAAGCGCTTTGTAAAGAGTCAGGAGGAAAGTAAGTGGGAAAATTTGTTTTAAAGCGCTTATTGGCGCTGATTCCTACCATTTTGATTATTGTTTTTGTCGTGTATTTCATCATGGATCTAACGCCCAGCAGTCCGGGGCAGTTGATTCTTGGCCAGATGGCTTCCCAGGAAGCCATCGAGGCCAAAAATATTGAGCTTGGCTATGACCAGCCGTTTCTGGTCCGCTATGTAAAGTATATTGTGCAGCTCTGCCAGGGGGATCTGGGAACCAGCTGGGTTACCGGCAAGAGTGTCCTGGAATCGGTGTTTGCCCGTTTCCCGGTGACCGTTACCCTGGCTTTCGGCGCCACTCTCATTGGTATTGTGCTGGGTGTTTTGTTAGGCATTTTAGCGGCGGTGAAGCAGTACAGCATCTTTGACATAGCCGGAACCACCTTTGCCATGATACTGGCATCTTTCCCGGGATTCTGGATCGGCATGATGCTGGTGATTGTGTTCGCCCAGGAACTGGGCTGGCTTCCCTCCTTTGGTACCGGCAGCTTTGCCCATTACATTCTCCCCTGGTTTACCACAGCCTGTGCGTTTATCGCCTCGCAGCTGCGTATGACCCGGACGTCGCTCCTGGAATCCATCCGGATGGATTATGTCCGCACCGCCCGGGCAAAGGGGCAGAAAGAGGGGATCGTTATTTTCCGCCATGCCCTTCGGAATGCGTTGATGCCGGTGGTGACCAATGCGGGAATCAACTTTGGTACTCTGCTGGGAGGTACCGTGACGGTGGAGACCGTGTTTACTCTCAATGGTGTAGGCACACTGATCCTTACATCCATCCGAAGCAAGGATGTTCCGGTGGTGGTGGGAGCCATTGTGATTCTGGCCATCTGCTATACCCTGGTGATGCTGGTTGTAGATCTTCTGTACGGCTTCATTGATCCCCAGATCAAGGCCCGTTATGTGAAGAAGTGAGAAGGGTAGGGGTGACTATGAGTAAAGAAAAAGAAGTACAGAAAATGGAACCGGTAAAGATCAAGAAAAAAAGCCGTGCCCAGGAAACCTGGCGCCGCTTCCGGAAGAATAAGCTGGCTGTGTTTGGCATGGTCCTGTTTGCCATCATCCTGCTGGTTGCCATTTTCGCGGATGTCATTATCAGCTATGACGCGGCCATCACGCAGGTTGCCTCAGAACGCCTGCAGTCTCCTTCCATGAGTCATTTGTTTGGTACGGACAACTATGGGAGAGACCTGTTCGCCCGTGTGGTTCACGGTTCCCGGAATTCCCTTTTGGTAGGTTTTGGTGCGGTTATCATTGGTGTAACCCTGGGCGGCCTGCTGGGCGCGGTCTGCGGCTATGTGGGCGGCAAGTTTGACGCCATTGTTATGCGGGTGCTGGACTCCATCATGTGTATTCCCAGCACCATGATGGCTTTGGCCATTGTGGCAGCCCTGGGAACCAGCCTGATGAATGTGTTGATTGCCATGACCATCTCCAGCGTACCTCGGTACTGCCGGATTATCCGCTCTTCCGTGCTGGGCGTTACCGGGCAGACATATATCGAGGCGGCCCATTCCTGTGGTACGCCAGACTTTCAGATTATCTTAAAGCATGTTCTCCCCAATGCCATCGGCCCGATTATTGTGCAGGCGACCATGGCGGTGGGCAGCGCGATCATCTCCGCCGCGGGCATCAGCTTTGTAGGCATGGGCATCCAGCCGCCGGCTCCGGAGTGGGGCGCCATGCTCAACGAGGCCAAAGCGTATATGACCATGTACCCGTATATGGTTATATTCCCCGGCCTGGCCATCGGCTTTACGGCGCTGTCCATGAATCTGATGGGCGACGGCCTGCGCGATGCGCTGGATCCGAAGCTGAAAGACTAAGGGGGGAATTTTATGGAAGAAAAAAAGCCATTACTAGAAGTAGAAAATTTGGAGGTAGTCTACCAGACCGATGAAGCCACCATCCGTGCGGTGAACGGTATCAGCTTTTCCCTGAATGAGAGGGAGACCATTGGCCTGGTGGGAGAGACCGGCGCCGGCAAGACCACCACAGCCCTTACTTTGATGCGCCTGCTGCCGGAGCGTACCGGACGGGTGCTGGGCGGAAAGGTATTGTTCCGGGGAGAAAACCTTCTGGAAAAATCCGCCAATGATATGCGCCATGTGCGGGGGGCAGAGATCTCCATCATCTTTCAGGACCCTATGACGGCGCTGAACCCGGCACTGACGGTGGGAGATCAAGTATTGGAATCCCTGCAGATCCACAATACCACCGGCAAATCCAAGGAAGAGCTGAATGCCCGTGTAGATGAGCTGTTCAACCTGGTGGGAATCCATGCGGAACGGAAAAAGGAATATCCGCACCAGTTCTCCGGTGGGATGAAGCAGCGGATTGTCATTGCCATTGCCCTGGCCTGCGCGCCGCAGCTATTGATTGCGGACGAGCCCACCACAGCCCTGGATGTGACCATTCAGGCGCAGGTGCTGAAGCTGATGGAAAACCTGAAAAAAGAGCTGGGCACCTCTATGATTATGATTACCCATGATCTGGGCGTGGTGGCAGAAATCTGCGATAAAGTAGCGGTTATGTACGCCGGGGAAATCGTGGAGGCAGGTACAGTGGAAGATATTTTCAATGGGAAAGTACACCATCCCTACACGGTGGGGCTGTTCAACGCGATTCCCAACCTGGATGAAAAGACAGAACGGCTGCATCCCATTGACGGCCTGATGCCGGATCCGGCTAACCTGCCAGTGGGCTGCAAATTTGGTCCCCGCTGCCCCCACTGTACGGAGGAATGCCAGCAAGGGATGCCATATCTGTATGAGAACAATGGGCACCGGATCCTGTGCAACTTACTGAAAAAGGAGGTTAACAATGAAGAACTTGGTTGAGACGGTTGACCTCAAAAAATATTTTTCTGTGGGCCACAAGCGGATGCTTCATGCGGTGGACGGTATCAATCTGGAAATTCCGGAAGGAAAAACCCTGGGCGTAGTGGGAGAATCCGGCTGCGGCAAATCGACCTTGGGCCGGGTGGTCATGGGGCTGCTGCCTGCTACTTCCGGTGAAATTCACCTGGATGGGCAGGATATTGTGGCCAGCTCCAAAAAGGAATTTAAAAAGATCCGCAAAAAGGTACAGATGATCTTTCAGGATCCCTACTCTTCCCTGGATCCCCGGATGTCCATCTATGAGTTGATTGCGGAACCCCTGGTAATGAATAAGGTGTACTCCAGCAAGCAGGATGTGCTGAACCGCGTCCAGGAGCTGATGGAAACCGTGGGGTTAGCGGAGCGGTTTATCAACTCCTATCCCCATGAGCTGGACGGCGGCCGCCGCCAGCGGATTGGTGTGGCCCGGGCACTGGCTTTGAACCCCAAATTCATTGTGTGCGATGAGCCGGTTTCCGCTCTGGACGTTTCGATCCAGGCCCAGATCCTGAATCTGTTGATGGATATGCAGCGGGACCTGGGACTGACCTACATGTTCATCACCCATAACCTGGCAGTGGTAAAGCACATTTCCGATGTGATTATGGTTATGTATTTGGGCCAGTGCGTGGAGATTGCCCCGGCAGATGAGCTGTTTGCCCATCCCCAGCACCCTTACACCCAGGCGCTGCTGGATGCCATCCTGAAGCCCGTGCTGGGCTCTGGAAAAGAGAGGAAGCTGATTCAGGGAGAGGTGACCAGCCCCATTGACCCTCCGGCAGGCTGCCGTTTTGCCAAGCGCTGCGAGCACTGCCGCCCGGAGTGCATGGGACGGGATATCCCGCTGACGGACTTGGGTGGCGGGCACAAGGTGGCCTGTGTGCTGGCGGAGAAATAAACGTAAAGAAATGTCGCCGGTATCTGCCGGTGGATATAGAAGCGCAGTCAAGTAACTGCGCGACAATCAATAGGAGGGAATTTATATGAAAAGAACAAAAAGAGTTTTGGCAGTCCTTCTGGCCCTTTCCATGGCCCTGGCCGGCTGTGGCGGAGGTGGCCAGGGGGAGACCAGCGGCAGCGGGTCCGGTGACCAGGGCGGTGCGTCCAGCAATATTGATCATGACCGCCAGGTTGTCTACGGAGGAGCCAGCATGATCGTCAATTTCAACGTGAAGTACATCACCTCTGCCAACGATATTGCGGCAGCGGATCAGGTGTATGACACGCTGGTCCGGAAGATAAACGGCGAGTTCGTGGGGTATCTGGCCAAGGATTGGGAGATCTCGGAGGATGGACTGGATTACACCTTCCATCTGCAGGAGGATGCTACCTTCAGCAATGGCGACCCCATTACAGCGGAGGATGTAAAATTCTCCTATGAGTTTATTCGGGACGAGTGCAGCCAGTGGGCCTGGGTGCATGAAAACCTGGATAACGTGGAGGTAGTGGATGAGCACACGGTGATTCTCCACTATACTACGCCGGACGCCTCCCTTTTGTCTAACTTGTGCAACACCCAGTATGGCGGTGTATTCTCCAAGAAAGCCTATGAGCAGTATGGAGAGGATTACGGCACATCGGTGGATACCATTGTTGCATCTGGCCCCTATGTGGTAACCGACTGGGAAGAAAATGTGTCTGTGACCATGGAAGCCCGGGATGACTATTATGGGGACGAGGTGGATCTGAAACATCTGAAGTACGTGGCCATTGCGGACATGAACGCAGCGGTGGTGGCCCTGCAGACCGGCGAGCTGGATCTGTACTTTAACCCGCTGACCGGTGTGGCCCTGGATACGGTACGGGCGGCGGACAATGTGACGGTCAGCGAGGCCCTGACCTGCCGGAACGAGTCCATCTACATGAATTGTTCCACAGGCATCTTTACGGATGTGCGGATGAGGCAGGCGGTGGCATATGCCATTAATAAGGAAGAAGCTCTGGAGGTCTGCGGCAGCGGTATGGGCCAGGTGGTAATCTACCCTTGTGACCTGGGTGACCGGGTGACAGCCAACCCGGATTACGTACCGGAGACTACCTATGAATATAATGTGGAAAAAGCCAAAGCCCTGGTGGAAGAGTGCGGCAATGTGGGAGCTACGGTGACCATCAAATCCTATAACACAGAACCCTTTGCCACCATGTCTGTATGGCTGCAGGGCGCCTTGTCTGCCATTGGCCTGAATGCGCAGGTGGAAACCATGGAGCGCTCCGCGTTCCTGGACCAGCTGTCCAGAAACGAGGTGGAGATCTGCCCCTTCAGCTGGTCCAACACCTCCTTTGACTTTGGCGCTGCGGTGGGCGTGTACATGAACTCTGCCAACCGGCCTACTTCCGGCAATTACAGCCAGTATGTAAACCCGGAGGCGGATGAGCTGGTAGCCTTGGGCAACAGCACCAACGATGAGGAGCAGCGGAAAGAGTACTACCGGCAGCTGATGGATCTGTTCATGGAGGAAGTGCCGGCGGTGGCGATGTATGCGGTGATCAACGCCATTGGACACAGTGACCAGCTGGTGATGGAGGATGCCGGCCTGTATCAGATGGCGCTGGTACACTGGGCGGAGTAGGGCAGCGTATAAGGGAAAAGCGGAAAGGAGGGATGTCTGGAAGGAGCTTTGCGTTCGTTTGAATTGGATATGGAACACGGTTGAAGACGGCACAAACGGATCGGAGGAAAAAATTATGAAGAAATGGAAACGAGTTTTCGCAGTTTTTCTTGCCGCCTGTACCGTCCTGTCCCTCACCGCCTGCGGCGGTGGCGGGCAGGGGGAAACCGCAGGTGCGGGTACCGGAGAGCAATCGGGAGGGGAGGGTACCAGCACCATTGACCGCGACCGCCAGGTTGTCTATGGCGGCGCCAGCATGATTGTCAACTTCAATGTAAAGTATATCACTTCCGCCAATGACATTGCGGCGGCGGACCAGGTGTATGACACGCTGATCCGGAAGATTAATGGTGAATTTGTGGGATATCTGGCCAAGGACTGGGAAATCTCAGAGGACGGGCTGGATTATACCTTCTATCTGCAGGAGGATGCCACCTTCAGCAATGGGGATCCCATCACAGCGGAGGACGTAAAGTTTTCCATCGAATTTATTCGGGACGAGTGCAGCCAGTGGGCTTGGCTGCACGAGGATCTGGACAATGTGGAGGTGGTGGATGAGCACACGGCGGTCCTTCACTACACAACGCCGGATGCCTCTCGGATTTCCACGCTGTGCAGCGTTCAGTATGGCGGTGTCTTCTCCAAAAAGGCTTACGAGCAGTATGGGGAGGATTACGGTACCTCGGTGGATACCATTGTCTCCTCCGGCCCGTACAAGGTAACTGGCTGGGAAGAGAATGTGTCTGTGACCATGGAGGCCCGGGATGACTACTATGGCGATGAGGTGGATCTGAAGAACCTGAAGTATGTGGCCATTGCGGACATGAACGCGGCGGTGGTAGCCCTGCAGACCGGCGAGCTGGATCTGTACTTTAACCCCCTTACCGGCGTGGCTCTGGACACCGTGCGGGCGGCGGACAACGTGACTGTCAGCGAGGCGCTGACCTGCCGGAATGAGTCTATTTATATGAATTGCTCCACCGGTATCTTTACGGATGTGCGGATGCGGCAGGCGGTGGCCTACGCCATCAACAAGGAGGAGGCTCTGGAGGTCTGCGGCAGCGGCATGGGAGAGGTGGTCATCTATCCTTGTGACTTGGGGGACCGGGTGACGGCCAATCCGGACTTTGTCCCTTCGATTACCTACGATTACGATGTGGAGAAGGCCAAGGCACTGGTGGAGGAGTGCGGCAACGTGGGGGCTACAGTGACCATCAAGTCCTACAATACGGAACCTTTTGCCACCATGTCCGTGTGGCTGCAGGGCGCTTTGACAGCCATCGGCCTGGATGCCAAGGTGGAGACCATGGAGCGCTCCGCGTTTTTGGACGCCCTCTCCCGGAATGAGGTGGAGATCTGCCCCTTCAGCTGGTCCAACACGACCTTTGACTTTGGCTCAGCGGTGGGCGTATACATGGATTCAGCCAACCGGCCCACCTCCGGCAACTATAGCCAGTATGTCAATCCGGAGGCCGATGAGCTGGTACGCCTGGGCAACAGCACCAGCGACGAGGAAGAGCGGAAGGAATATTACCGGCAGCTGATGGAGCTCTTTATGCAGGATGTCCCGGCGGTGGCTATGTACGCCATGATCAACGCCATCGGCCACAGCGACCAGCTGGTGATGGAGGATCCGGGTCTGTATCAGATGTCTCTGGTGTATTGGGCCGAGTAATTTTTGAACCGCGGCGCCATCGGCTCCACAATCGGTCATTATGTGGAATTACTCCTCCCTGGCGATTGCCAGGGAGGAGTAATATCTAACGGTATGCTTGTTTCTTTCATTTTCGGAAATAAAGTTCAGCCAGAAGCTGTACAAAAATAAAGGGGAGAAAAAGTGGAAACAGGTTTTTGTGGTTGTCCTTGCCATTTGTTTTTCCTTGTCTCTTGCCTCCTGCGGCGGGGGATCAGGGGATCCTCAGGGTGGCTCTGCAGACGGGGGAACTGGACCTGTACTTCAACCCGGTTTCCGGCGTGGCGCTGGACACCTTGAAAAACGCGGATAACGTTACGATCAGCGAGGCCTTAACCTGCCGTAATGAATCGGTATACATGAATTGTGAAAACGGGCTGTTTACCGATGTGCGGATGCGGCAGGCGGTGGCTTATGCGATCAACAAAGAAGAAGCGCTGGAGGTGTGCGGCAGCGGCCAGGGACAGGTGGTTACCTATCCCTGCGACCTGGGAGACCGGGTGACAGGAAATCCGGATTTTGTCCCCTCCACCACCTATGAATACAACGTAGAGAAAGCCAAGGCCCTGGTGGAAGAATGCGGAAACGTGGGGGCTACGGTCACCATAAAGTCCTACAATACAGAGCCCTATGCTACCATGTCTGTCTGGCTGCAGGGGGCATTGAGTGCCATTGGGCTGGATGCCCGGGTGGAAACCATGGAGCGCTCTGAGTTCCTGGAACAGTGTACAAATGGTGAGGTGGAAATCTGCCCTTTCAGCTGGGCCAACAATTCCTTTGATTTTGGAGCGGCAGTAGGTGTCTACATGGATTCCTCCAATATTCCGGTTTCCGGCAATTATAGCCGTTATGTAAATCCGGAAGCGGATGAGCTGGTGGCATTGGGCAACGGCACCAACGATGTGGAACAGCGGAAAGAATACTATCGGCAGTTAATGGAACTTTATATGCAGGATGTCCCTTCGGTTGCCATGTATGCGGTGGTCAACGCGATTGCGCACAGCGATCAGCTGGTGATGGAGGATGCCTGTCTGTATCAGATGTCCCTGGTACATTGGGCAGAGTAGAACGGAAAAATTTTACTAGGATTTGATAAAAAGGAGGTAGACGGCTATGTACAATGAACGCATCATCCCCTGGTTCCGCCAAAGCTCTCTGGAGGCGCTGTTCCTGAAAAAAGGCCCCAATGTCCGGTGGGCCAGCGGCTTTAAGGGGGCCGATTCCTACGTGCTGCTGACTTCAAAAGGGGGATTTTTGATTACCGATCCCCGCTATACGGAGCAGGCAGAGCTGGAAGCCCCGGATTTTATCCTGGTCAACTGGCGCGCTGTGGGCGGTACGGTGATGGGCGCCCTGGCGCACATTCTGAAGGAGGAGCATATCCAAAGCATGGGGTTTGAAGCGGATGCCCTGAGTTTTGGAGAGTACAGTGAACTGCAGGGCCTGACCGGTGCAAAGCTGGTTCCCACGGAAAATGTGGTGGAAAATCTGCGCAGCATCAAAACGCCGGAAGAAATTGAGTACCTGCGGGCAGCCTGTGAAATTGCATGCCGGGCCTTTTACCGGATTTTGGACGACATCCGGGTGGGGGTCACGGAGAAAGAGCTGGCGGCTAACCTGTCTTCCTACATGGTAAAGGAAGGCGCGGACACCAAGCCCTATGGAAATATTTTGATTTCCGGGCCCAATACCAGCCTCCTCCACGGGATCCCTTCGGATCGGGCTGTGCAGTACGGGGATTTTGTACTGATGGACTATGGATGCCAATTTAATGGCTATATGAGTGATATCACCCGTACGGTAGTGGTTGGCAAGGCCAGCGAAAAACAAAAAGAGATCTATGCCCTGGAAAAGCAAATGATCGAGGATTCCCTGGCGGTCATGAAGGCAGGCACCAAGTGCGGGGAGGTCTATGAGGCGTCCATTCAAGCGATCAAAGATACGCCGTATCTGCAGTATCACTACAATGGGCTGGGGCATGGGATCGGCCTTTTTGTCCATGAGGTGCCTTTTATCCGTCCCGGCGCAGAAGCAGTTTATGAGGAGAATGTGGTGACTACCATTGAGCCGGGCTTATATATTCCTGGATGGGGGGGCGTGCGGATTGAAGATCAGGTGATTATCCGCAAAAACGGCAATGAAAATCTGGTCCGCATCCCTCACGATCTGATTGAACTGTAACCGCAAAAGGGATAGAATAGGATCGGGGTGGAGGCAGTCCCGCCCCGGTCAAATCAAAAGAAGCGCAGGAGGGGGCGCGGCATGAAAACGGAGCATGCGCGGCTTTGGACGCCGGATTATTGCCGGATTCTGGCGGCAAATTTGCTGTTGTTGGTGGCTGGCAACGCCATGGGAAGCACCTTTTCCCTGTACATTTTTTCCCGGGGCGGTACGGAGATGGATGTGGGGATCTGTTCCTATATCCAGGCTTCCGCCTGTCTGCTGATCCGGCCGCTGGCAGGCTGGTTCCTGGATCACCGCAGCCGCCGGGCCATGGTGATATGGGGGCTTTTTTCCCTGGCGTTTATCCAGCTGGGCTTTATCTTTGCCGCTTCTATCCTGCTGATCTATTTTGTCCGTTTTGTCCATGCGGCAGTGAACGCTGCCGCTTCCACTGCGCTGATGACCAATGCGTACGATACGCTGTCTGCGGAAACCTTCACAGAGGGCGTGGGATATTTTGGGTTCAGCAACTCGGTGGCCAACGCCATTGCCCCGGGGGTGGGCCTTTGGCTTTGGAACCGGTTTGGCGCCGCAGGCGTATTCGGGGTGATTGGTGCAGCCATTTTTGCCGGCTTCCTGCTGTGCCGGGGCTTCCACTTCCATGATCTTTCCGCGGAGCTGCGGACACCGTTCCGGCAGGAGAAGATCCGTGACCTGATCTATGAGAAGGATGCGCTGCCGGCCTCTGTGCTGGAAGGCTTTATTGCCCTGGGCAGCGGGGCGATCAATCCGTATCTGTCCGTTTTTCTAATCCAGCGGGCAGTTCTCCAGACCCCTGGGCTTTTTTATACCGCCCAGGCGGCCGGCACTTTCAGCGCACGGCTTTTTGTGGGGCGGATCAGCCGGCGCTGGGGGGAGGCACCGATTGTATATCTCAGTGCCATCATGTTTTCTCTGGGGATCCTGGCACTGACATTTTCCAACATCCCGCTTTTGGTATTGGCGGGGGCCTTTTTGATGGGGATTGGTTATGGCCTGTCGGTTACAGGTTTCCAGATTATGTCCGTGCGGGTAGTAGCTCCGGAACGGCGCGGCGCGGCTTCCTCCACCTATTCATGCGGCTGGGATGTTTTCGCAGCGCTGGGAGGGTTGCTTTCCGGCACACTGATTACGGTTTTTTCTTCATACCAAACGGCTTTCTGCCTGCTGATTCTGATCTATCCGGTGTTTGTGCTGGTATATGTCTGCAAAATATCTAAGCACCCTTCGGCGTTTCGAAATTATCAACGGGCAGCCCAAAGGCCGCCTTTTGCCACCTGAATATGGGTTTGCTCCGCTGGGTACATTCGATGAAAATTTAATGAAAAAAACTTGAAAAAAAGTGGAAAAAGTACTTGCATTTTTATGAGGGATACGCTATAATAGCTATCGTTCTGTTATGGACAAACCAAACGGACCATTAGCTCAGTTGGTAGAGCACCTGACTCTTAATCAGGGTGTCTAGGGTTCGAGCCCCTAATGGTCCACTCCAAACGCCATTTTCGTAAAGCGCCAGGCTTCGCGGGAG
>CAJFTW010000116.1 GCA_904420025.1 Candidatus Pseudolachnospira avium | reverse complement strand
CCGAGATGCTCTGGCCCAGACCACGGCCCAGCTGCCTCGGATCTCCTTTGAAGCGCCGGAACGAGCCATCGGGACAAACACAGTGGACTGTATCCGCAGCGGTATTGTTCTGGGAAGCGCCTCCATGCTGGATGGCATGATTGACCGGGTGGAGAAGGAACTGGGGCAGGAAGCTACCGTGGTGGCCACCGGAGGCCTGGCCGCCTCCATCATCCCCCACTGCCGTCACCGCATCATTCTAGATGATGACCTTTTACTCCGAGGGCTCTACCTCATTTATCAGAAGAATTGTTGACCGAAGTACCGTTTCCCGGATACCACTCACAGATAAAGTGCAGGAAGGCCCGGCAGGACTGGGATAGAAAACGATCCCGGCTCCAGACCATTCCCATCTGATAGGTCATGGGCTCCGCAAAGGGCCGGCTGACAATTCCCATCTCCTTCATACTGGACAGCACCGGAGACGTGGTCTCCAGCATGAAGGAGATGCCATAGTTTTGGGCAACCAGGTCATAGATGGTAGAGAAGTTTTTAAAATAGTGGCGAAAGTTCACCGTCATTCCCCTTTTTTCAAACTCCTCCCGGATCCGGTATTCCGTATAGGAGCTGCCCTTCTCATACATGAAGATGGTTTCATTCGCCAGTTCCTCCAGGGTCAGGCTTTCCTTGCGGCTCAGAGGGTTCTGGCTGGAGAGAAGAACCCGCAGGCTCCCCTCCTCCATGCCCCAGTACTCCAGCTCCTCCGGCATCTGGTGGGGGCGGATCAGGAATCCCGCCTCTATGCCTCCTTCCTGGATCTGGCAGATAATCTCATGATTGCAGATATCCCGGATGGTCACATCCACATTGGGCTCCGCTTTCGCAAAGGGCCCCAGCACCACCGGGTACATCTGGGCACAGGAGATGGGGGGGATCCCCAGGGTCAGCTCTTGGCGCTGATATCCGCCGGAGGCAGCGGTCCGCTCGTAAATTTTCTGCACATTTTCCAAAATCACCCCTGCATGCCGGAAAACCTCCTCCCCTGCCGGGGTCAGATCCAGGTTGGCGCTGGCGCGGTCAAAAATCAACACTCCCAGCTCCTTCTCCAGGTTCTTGACGGCGGTGGTTACCGTGGGCTGCGTCACGTGAAGATGCTGCGCCGCCTTCGTAAAATTTTTGAATCGATACACCGCCTCCATGTATTCCAGTTGTCTCAGCTCCATATCCATATCCTCTCTTTCTTTATCAGTATGACAGATTTCCCCTCAGGCCGCAACCTTGTTTTTCTTTCCAAACCAATTTTTTTTATCTATAATAACTTCTTTTCTTACGAATAAAAATTTTTTATCTGATATAAATATTCATAATTTCTTTTTTTCTTCCCATGACTTTATAATGTATGTGTTAGCTAATCGTTATGCCAGGAGGAAAATAACCATGGACGAAGGATTTTTTCATTTCAAAAGGCCGGCCAACGAACCGGTGAAAGCCTATCAGGCAGAAAGCCCCGAGTGGGAAGCGCTGCGGAAAGAGCTGGACAGCCAGGCAGCCGCCCCCATTGAGATTCCCTGCGTCATTGGCGGCAAGAGGATCTATACAGAAAAAACCATGAAAGCCGTCGAGCCCCACCGGCACAGCAGCGTCCTAGCCACCGTACATGTGGCCGGGCCGGAGGAACTGAAGCAGGCAGTGGAGGCCGCCATGGCCGCCAAAGCGGAGTGGGAGGCTCTTCCCTGGTATCATCGGGTTTCGGTGTTCCTCACCGCTGCCGACCTGCTCACCGGTCCCTACCGCAAAAAGATGATCGCCGCCTGTATGCTGAACCAGAGCAAGAATGTGTATGAGGCAGAGATCGACGTGATCTGTGAGCTGGCGGATTTCCTCCGTTTCAACGCCTACCGGCTGGAGGAAATTTACGCCGATCAGCCCTCCAACAGCCGGGGGGTCTGGAACCGCAATGAGTACCGGCCTCTGGAAGGCTTTGTGGCAGCCCTCTCCCCCTTCAACTTTACCTCCATCAGCGGCAACCTGCCCTCCGCTCCGGCCATGGCAGGAAACGTGGTGGTCTGGAAGCCCTCCTCCTCGGCGGTGCTGGCCAGCTATTACTTCCTGGAGATCTTGGAGGAGGCAGGCCTGCCGGCAGGCGTCATCAACTTTGTTCCCAGCCGCGGCGCCGAATTCGGCGACTGCGTGGTGGCGGACCCTCGGATGTCCGGTTTCCACTTTACTGGCTCCACGGAAGTATTCAACAGTATCTGGAGCCGCGTGGGCCAGAACATCGGCAGCTACCACAGCTATCCCCGGCTGGTGGGGGAGACCGGCGGCAAGGATTTTATCTTTGCCCATCCCACGGCCAACGTGGACGCGCTGGTCAGCGGCATGATGCGGGCCGCCTTTGCCTACTGCGGCCAGAAGTGCTCCGCCGCTTCCCGGGCCTACATTCCCGCATCCCTGTGGCCGGAGATCCGGGAAAAGGTACATGCCATTATGCCCACGCTCCACACCGGCGATGTCCGCGACATCCACGCTTTCCTCAATGCGGTGATTGATCAGAAGTCATTTGCCAAGATCAAAGAATACCTGGATTACGCCAAGGCGTCCGATGACTGCGAAATCCTGGAAGGCGGAAATGCCGACGACTCGGTGGGGTATTTTGTGCAGCCCACGCTGATCCTGGCCAAGAAGCCGGACTTCCGCACCATGGTGGAGGAAATCTTCGGGCCGGTGCTGACCGTGTATGTATATGAGGATGGAAAGCTGGATGAGACCCTGGAACTCTGCGACAGCTCCACCGGATATGCCCTCAGCGGCTCCATCTATGCGGCGGACCGCATGGCCATCGCAAAGCTGGAGAAGGCCCTGACCCATTCCGCCGGCAACTTCTACATCAACGACAAGCCCACCGGCGCTGTGGTGGACCAGCAGCCCTTCGGTGGCGCCCGCCGCTCCGGCACCAACGACAAGGCCGGCAGCCGCATCAACATGCTGCGCTGGCTCAGCACCCGGACCATCAAGGAGAACCGGGTACCGGATACGGAGGTGCTGTATCCGCACATGAAGTAAAGCTTCCCACTATACAGAAAGCTCCCTCTGCATACCAAACCGCAGAGGGAGCTTTCCCGTTTTAAAGGTGCCAGATTGTTTGCGAATGCGCACGACTTACTGCCTTTCCCGCAGCGCAGGTGCTCTGCCATTCATACAATCTTAGTCTAACATTCCCGGCAGCAAAACACAAGGTTCCTTACAAAAATGGCAGCTCCAGCTGTTCATATTCCTGGCTGGCCTCCAGGGGGGCCGGAACCTGGCAGAGGAGCCTGGCGGTCTGGCTGCCATCCAGGATCCAGGCCTCCGCCTCCTCCGGCGCCAGCACCAGCGGCATCCGGTCGTGGACCGGCGCCATGGAGGCGTTGGCCGGTACGGTCAGAACCACAAACCGGTTTTCCTCCTCAAAGCGCCGGTAGAAGCCCGCCAGAAACAGGGGCTGCCCGTCCTCCCCGGTAAACCGCACCTTCTCCTTCCGGACGTTCCATTCATAGAAGCCGCCGGCAGGGATCACACAGCGGCGCAGGGCCAGGCTGTCCCGGAACAGCGGCTTTTCCGCCGCCGTCTCCGAACGGGCGTTGAAGATCAGCTGGCCATTCCGCCCCGGAAAGCCCCAGCGCATGGCCGCAACTCCCAGCCCGTGCCCAGCGTTTTCGCGGCGGCTTTCCGCAGCCTCCCGGCCTGTTCCGGCATGCCCGCCCTCTGCCGCCGGATTGCAGACCACCCAGGCCCGGTCTGCCGGGTGTACATCCAGGGCGTCCGGCGGGCATCCTTTTGACGGGAGCCGCCCCGGGAAAGCCATCCCGCCACCCTCCCGGGGCAGATCCGGCTGCTCCCGGGTCACCGCCAGCTCCTCCATTGCTTGTCCTTCCCCGGCAAGGCGGCGCATGGCCAGCTCCGCCCTCCGGGTAAAAAAGTATCTTCCGCACATTGAAAACTCCTTCCGGCCGCCTGCCGCCAGACAGCCACTCTATGCCAGCAGACGCCGGATGTCCAGCGTCCCCCAGCCCTCCTTGGTCACCGGGGCGCCGGTTTTCCGGCAGCTCTCCCGCAGTGCCAGTTTCACATCCACATTGGACATCCAGGGATATTTCTCCAGCAGCAGGGCAATGGCCCCGGTCACAATGGGGGTGGACATGGATGTCCCGCTTTTCCGGACATAGAAGGGCGGCCGGCGGTTGGGACAGACATTGCATGCCAGGATGGAGGAGCCGGGGGCCGTCACCTCCGGCTTGATGATGCACCGGGCCGTGGGGCCTCTGCCGGAGTAGCTACGGGGGCGGCCGCTGCGGGCCGGCACCCGGTTGTCATCCGAGGAGCCGACGGTGATCACCTTCCGGCTGATACCCGGCGTGGTCACCGTTCCCTCCCCGGGCCCGTTGTTGCCCGCCGCCACAACCACCACCAGCCCTGCGTCCCAGAGCCGGTTCACCTGGCGCACCAGGGGCGACTCCTCCTCGTCCCCGGCGGACCGGGTCCCCACGGAAATATTGACAATCCGGATTCCCAGCCTCCGGTAATTTTCTAAAATCCAGGCCAACCCCCGGAACATGTGGGAGAGGCTTCCGTTTCCACGGCCATCCAGTACCTTGACGCCAACCAAGCGGCAGCCAGGGGCAATGCCGGCATATTGGCCGCCAGACATCCGCCCATCCCCCCCAATTACTCCGGCCACATGGGTTCCGTGGCCGTTATCGTCATAAGGCCCCCGCCTTCCCTGCACCATATCCTGGAAGGCCGCCACCCGGTCCTGCAGATCCGGGTGTGGGAACAGGCCGGTATCCAAAATGGCTACCCCTACGCCGGCACCGGTCCAGCCAGCCCGCCGGGCTGCCTCCGCATGGACAGCCCGAAACGCTTCCTGCATGGGCTCACCTTCTTTTTCTCTTATTCTATGAGGAAGGCGTCAGAAGGTGTTTTTCATGAAAAGAAGCGCCTGCCAGCCCGGCAGACGCAGACCGGAAACAGCCCGCCCAGAAGCGCTCAGTGCTCTTCCTTCAGCATCAAAAAGGCAGCCAGGGTTCCCCGCTTGCCGCCGGTAGCCCGGTGGGAAAACAGCAGGTCCGGATGGCAGCAGGTGCACAGGCCTGCCACCTGGATGTGCTCCGGCCGCAGTCCGGCCCGCAGCAGAATCCGCCGGTTGGCCTCCCACAGGTCCAGCTGGTATTTTCCATCCCCCTTGCTTTCCAGAATCAGCGGATGCTCCTCCTCCGGGAATGCCTGCCGGAAAGCCTCTGCCACATCCTCGCTGACTTCATAGCAGCTTTGGCAGATACTGGGGCCGATACAGGCCAGCAGTTCCTCCGGCCGGGAGCCGAATTCCTGTCCCATCCACTCCACGGTCTTGCGGCCCATGCCGCCCACGGTGCCGCGCCAGCCGGAATGGCTGAGGCCTATGGCCCGGTGCACCGGATCCAGAAAATACAGGGGCACACAGTCCGCATAGAAGGTCACCAGCATCAGCCCTGGCTCCCCGGTGAGGAGACCGTCCACATCCGTGTAGTCCCGCTGCCGGGTCACACCTTTTCCCGCATCCGTCCGGGTCACCACCCGCAGGTTGGTGGTGTGGGTCTGCTGGGAGAGGACCATCTGCCCCGGCTCCACACCCAGGGCTGACGCCATGCGCCGGTAGTTTTCCCGGACATTTTCCGGGGTATCCCCGTCCCGGACCGCAAAATTCATCTGGGCGTAAATCCCTTGGCTGACGCCGCCTTTCCGGGTGGAGAAGGCGTGGGTCACCAGGCCGGTGTTCTCCAGCAGGGGGAAGCGCAGATAAACCACCCCGTCTTTTTCCATCGTCTCCATCTGGTTCATGTCAGATTCCTCCAAAGGCATTCCGGTAATGCCGGATGTTTCCCTCTCCGTCTATGGCCACCACATCAAACCGGCAGTCGGTGGCCTCCGGCAGCCCATGGGATGCCAGGTACATCTGGGCCACCCGCCGGATCCGCAGCTGCTTGGCTCCGTTCACCGCCTCCTCCGGCGCGCCCAGCGCCGGTGTTTTCCGGTATTTAACCTCCACAAAGACCCAGGTTGCCCCTTCCCGGGCCACCAGGTCAATCTCCCCCAGCCGGCACCGGTAATTGGCCTCCTGGATTTCCAGCCCCGCTGCCTGCAGAAAAGCGGCCGCCTGTCCCTCAAAGCGGCCGCCCACCTCCCGGCGGTTCATGTCTCCTCCCCCAGCAGCTTCCGCAGGAAGCTGCGCCGGTGGATGGGGCAGGGGCCGTAGCGCCGGATGGCCTCCTGATGGGCCGCCGTGCCGTAGCCCTTGTGCCCTGCAAAGCCGTATTCCGGATACAGCTCCGCATATTGGCGCATCATCCGGTCCCGGGTTACCTTGGCCAGAATGCTGGCCGCCGCTATGGAAACGCTCTGGGCATCCCCGTGGATGATGGGCACCTGGGGATACGGAAGCCCCGGCACCGTCACCGCGTCGTTCAGCAGCACCTGAGGCTCCACAGAAAGCTGGGCCACTGCCTGGCGCATGGCCTGGTAGGTAGCCTGTAGGATATTGATCTCGTCAATGACCTGAGGCCCCACAATCCCGATTCCCCAGGCAATGGCCTTTTCCTGAATTTCGTCAAACAACAGCTCCCGGCGCTTTTCCGTAACCTTCTTGGAGTCGTTGAGATAGAAAATCTCCGCCTCCCGGGGCAGGATCACCGCGGCAGCCACCACCGGCCCCGCCAGCGGCCCCCGGCCCGCCTCATCCATCCCGCAGACCCGCACCTCCGGGCCATACTGGCGCTCGTACACTTTCATCTGCTCCAGACGGCGGCGCTCCGCCTCCGGATCCAATTTTCTCGGCATGGTTCCTCCTTCACGGATGGCGCATCCAGGGAAGATGCGCCTATTGATGGCGCAGCAGGCCGATCTCATTCACCGGCCAAAACCGGAGCAATGCCTTGCCCACAATCTGGTCCCGGTGCACCGGCCCCACCGAAGCGCTGCGGCTGTCCCCGCTGTTGTTCCGGTTATCACCCAGCACAAAATATTCATTCTCCCCCAATGTCAGGGGTTCTGCGGCTATACCGGCGGAATCCATAGGCTCCAGGCCATAATCCTCCTCCAGCTTCTGCCCATTGATCCAAATGGCTCCATCCGCCACCTGCACCGTCTCTCCAGGAAGGCCCATCACCCTCTTGATATACAGGGTCCCTCTCTCATCGCCAGAATCAAATACCACAATGTCAAATCGCTGGGGATTCCGGTATCCCAGCTTTTGCACAATCAATAGATCCCCGTCATGAAGATTGGGCTGCATGGATTCCCCGTTAACCACCGCCACCCGGCCCACAAACATTAGAATCAAAAGGGCCACCGCCGCAATCAGCAAAAAAACAATCGCGGTATTCAGAAAGTCTTCCCAAAACCGGGGATATCGCCTTCCCAGCACCTCCAGCTCCCGGCCTTCGCCTCGTCTGTTTTTCTTCACTGTGTCCCCATCTCTTCCTGTGTCTCTTGCGGAGGGCGCTCTAGGCTGAGTTTCCCCAGCTTCCCGATGCGGAAATCGTCCAGGAACAGCCGGACTGCCTTGCCCACATCCGGCTCCCCGCCCTTCTGCAGGCATTTCCGCACTTTTGCAATGTCCTCCAGAATCTGGTACGGCTCCTGCTCCTCCCGAAGCCCATAGCGCTCTGCCAGTACACCCGGGTAATCTGTTTGCAGGAAGCGGATGCCCTCCGCCGCCAGCTCACCCAGATCCAGCACCTCATCGTTGACAGAGCCGATCAGTGCCAGGCAAATCCCCACCTGCGGATCCTCAAACCGGGGCCACAGGATGCCCGGGGTATCCAGCAGCTCTACCCGCTGGTTCAGCCGAATCCACTGGTTGCCCTTGGTAACGCCGGGCTTGTTGCCGGTTTTGGCCGCCGCCTTTTTGGCCAGCGAGTTGATAAGGGTGGATTTTCCCACATTGGGGATGCCCACCACCATGGCCCGCACCGGCCGGTTCAGAATACCACGGCGCTTGTCTCGCTCCCGCTTTTTCTGGCAGGCCGCCTCAATGGCGTCCTGCACCGCCTTCATGCCGAAACCGCTGCGGGCATTCAGCTCCACTGCCGGGATCCCCTGCTTTTCAAAATAGCTTTTCCACTGTCGGTTTATGGAAGGATCCGCCAGGTCCGCCTTATTTAACAGCACCAGCCGGGCCTTCCCGCCGGCCAGGCGGTCAATATCTGGATTCCGGCTCCCCAGGGGAACCCGGGCATCCACCAGTTCCATGACCAAATCCACCAGCTTTACATCGTTTTCCATAGCCCTCCGGGCCTTGGTCATGTGTCCGGGATACCACTGGATCTTCATGTACTCTCCTTTCCCTCTGCGTCCGCCTGCCCGCTGCCCACAAAGCCCAGCTGGGAAAACGGAGCCACCCGCAGCCAGATCTTCCCCAGGATTTGATCCCGGTGGACGTTGCCCACAATGGCAAACCGGCTGTCTTCACTGCTGTCCCCGTTGTCCCCCAGGAGAAAATACTCATCCTCCCCCAGATGGACCGCCGTCTCCGCCAGCCCCGCCACCGTGTAGGTCCGGTCCCATCCGGGCAGGGGATTGCCGTCCACCATGACTACGCCATTTTGAATCTGTACTGTCTCTCCGGGCAGGCCAATGACCCGCTTCATATAAGTTTGATTTTCCGACTGGGGATTCTGGAACAGGACAACATCAAAACGTTCTACTGAAAAAAAATGGTAGCGCAGCTGATTGACCAGCACCGTATCCCCCGCCTGCAGGGTAGGTTCCATGGAATGTCCTTCCACCCGCACCTGCTGTCCCAGCGTATGTACCAAAAAAACGGCCAGGGCGATCACCGCAATCACCCCTACCGTCCAGTCGGTTACGGTGTGGAGCAGTTTCCCCTCCTGCTTCTCCTCCTGCTTCTGCTTCCTCCTACGAACCATGGCAACTCCGTTCTGCCGGGGCGCATGTTCCCCATCTAGCAATTTTAAAAGCCCTCGCCGCCAACCATGAAAGCCCTTTGGATTGCTCCGTGCTTGCGCACTCCCGCAATCCCACCTGTATTCGCAATCCGGCCTGACGGCCT
>CAJFTW010000115.1 GCA_904420025.1 Candidatus Pseudolachnospira avium | reverse complement strand
CTGAAGCTGGGGATCATCTCCTTTCTGTACCAGGGGGCGGCGGCGGTGGTGCAGCCGGCGGCGGACAAGCGGATTGTGGCCTGCATCAGCGCGGTGGGAAACGGCACCCGGCTGCTGCTGAAGCTGGTGCTGTACACGGTGATTCTGTTTCTGGTGACGGTGGCCATTGTCTGCGCGGCCTCCAACGCCAACTATTATGCGGGGTAGATATGGCAGAGCTGTTGGGATGGGTAAAAAATCTGGCGGTGTATCTGATTTTCAGTGAATTGCTTTTTCAGCTCCTGCCGCACAAGCGGTACCGCAAGTACCTGCGGTTCTTTGCCGGGCTGATCCTGGTGCTGCTGGTTGCCTCCCCGCTGCTGCAGGCGGGAGGGCTGGAGCAGCGGATGCTGGAGGTGCTGGACTCCCTGACGTCCACCACCCCTTCCGGGGAGATGGAAGAAATCTGGGAGCAGGCGGAGGCCGCCCGGTCAGAAGGGCTGTCCCAGGAGTACCAGGCAGTGCTCCAGGCCCAGGTGGAAACGGCTGCCGCTGCCTATGGCTACCAGGTGGCATCCTGCTCCGCGGAGATTGTGCTGGAGGAGGGGGCAGCGGATTTTGGGGAGATCCGGCGGCTGTCGGCGGTGCTGACCCGCGGGCAGGGTGCATCCAGTGGGCAGGAGGAAGAAATCTGGGTGGAGCCGGTGCAGATTGGGGAGGCGGAGGCCAGCCCGGCGGAGGAAGAGGACCTGTCCGCCCTGGCCACAGAGCTGGCCGGCAGCCTGGGGATCCGGGAGGAGCAGATTTCCCTCACCGTCTCTGGCTGACGGGGGATCCGGTTCCCCTTACCGTCTCCGCCTGAGCGGCGGTGCGGCAGAGGCGTGCCCGATAGGAGGAAAAGAGTATGAGGTTTCAGGATTGGTGGAAGGAGAAGAAGCCGGTGAAACCGCTGCGGGAATGGGGTAAAATGGAAAAGCTGACGGTGCTCTTGGTGGCCGGACTGCTGTTGGTGCTCTTTGCCTGGCCCGGGGAGGAGCAGAGCGGGGAGACGGCGCTGGAGGCGGAAACAACAGCCGGCACTGCTGCGGCGGATGCTTCCTATGAGGAGCAGTTGGAGCAGCGGCTGGAGGAAATCCTCTCCCAGGTGGAGGGGGCCGGGGAGGTGCAGGTGATGGTGACCCTGAAGGACGGAGGGGAAAAGGTGCTCCAGGAAAACACCTCCCGGACGGAGAAGCAGGTGGAGGAGACGGACAGCAGCGGCGGCGTCCGCAGCCAGACGGAAAATTCCTACGATTCGGACACCCTGCTCTCCGGCGGCAGCGGCGGCACGCCCTACGTGATCCAGGAGCGGGCGCCGGAGGTGGAGGGGGTCCTGGTGCTGGCGGACGGGGCGGACAGCGCCACGGTGAAAGCCCAGATTGCGGAGGCGGTCCAGGCATTATTCCCGGTGGAGGCACATAAGATAAGAGTATTAAAACGGGGTTCATGAGTGAAAGGAGCGTATGCAGTGAAACGGGTATTCAAGAAGAACCAGATCGTCCTCACCCTGCTGGCCGTGATGATTGCGGTGGCGGGGTACCTGAATTACATAAGCAGGGAGGACACCGGCCAGGCGGAGGCCGCGGGGCTGACGGACATCTCCGAGGAGGATATTCTGCTGGAGAACCAGGCTGCGGGGACCGGCGCGGAGGAGACGGAGGGGGCATCGGAATCCCAGGCCCAGCCGGGGGAGGCGGTGTTTACCAGCGGCACCAATGTGGTGGAGTTCATGTCGGAGATCAGCCTGAATAAGGAGCAGGTCCGGGCCCGGAACAAGGAAGCCCTCCTGGAGATTGTGAACAACGAAAACATTTCCGCGGAACAAAAGCAGGAGGCCATTGATACCATGGTTTCCATGACCACCATTGCGGAGAAGGAGAACGCGGCGGAAACCCTTCTAAAGACCAAGGGCTTTGAAAACTCGGTGGTCAGCATCACCGACGGTTCCGTGGACGTGGTCATTGGCCGCACGGAGCTGAGCGACGCGGAGCGGGCCCAGGTGGAGGATATTGTCAAGCGGAAGACGGATATTCCTGTGGAAAACATCACCATCTCCCTGATGACGGCGGACGCCCTGTCCGGGGAGGAAACCCAGGTGTCCTCCACATCCGGAACCGCCGGGACGGAGGAGGCAGCGGAAACCGCTGCCGCAGAAGAAACCCAGGCAGAAACCGCTGCGGAGTCCCAGGCGGAGACTGTGGCACAGTGAAAATTTTTTCTCTCCATTGGAATGTGAAAGGGGTGCCGGGCGCAGAGCCCGGCATCCCTAGTTTCAGATGAGAAGCCAGGTCTTTATTCCTGCTCCGGAGGAATCTCCTCATTGGGTGTTGGCGTTTCCTGGCGGCGTTCCCGGAACTGGCTGGGGGTGCAGCCAATGCGGTCCGCAAAGAGATGAGAAAAATGGGTGACATTCTCATAGCCCACCTGCTGCGCGATCTGGGCTACGGATTGATCTGTCTTCAGAAGAAGGTCGGTGGCGATGGCAATCCGCCGCTTGATCAGGTAGGTGATGGGGGAGACATCATACACCTGCTTGAAAATGCGCCGGAGATGGGAGGCGCTGATGTGAAAATGGCCGGCAAGGCTGTCCAGGGACAGGTTTTCCTGGTAATGCTCATTGATATACCACAGGACATCGCTTGCATAGGAGGAGGGGCCCAGGGGGACCACCATCGCTTTATGCTGGCAGATCTTGCGGATCAGCATAAACAGGCTCAGGCAGACGGTTTGGAAGGTTTCATCAATGACCCCCCGGTTGATCTGGTGCAGCTCCGCCAAAATCCGGAAGGAGGATTGTATATAGCTCAGATATTTGTATGCGGATACCAGCACCGGCTCCGCCTGAATCTCTCTGAAAAAGTCGGCAACCATCCCACTGCTGCGGTTTGCATTCACCCATATAGAATAGTATTGCATGGATTCCCTGGCCTGGCAGGAATAGCAGTGCAGGGTTTGGGGCGGCATAATGACAATATCCCCTGCCTTGAGGGCAATCCGCTCATTTTCCAGGCACAGCATCCCCTGGCCATTTACAATAAACGTCACTTCATAAATGTCCGCATGGTGGTGATAGGCGTAAGACCAAACAGGCAGGTTATCGGTATAGGAGAGATAGGATATTTGGACAAAAGGCGCTTCCCGGATGGGATTGTCTTGCCCGGAACCGTAATGGTAAACCCACATGGCGGCGGCCTCCCTTCATAACTAGGATACCGGATTGCTGCGCACTGCGCGCTTTCGCCGGGCCCTGGTATCATTTTACCAGAGAGCGGGGCAAAAAGTAAAGCGTGGGATTTAAAAGAGCCGGAAATAATCAAAAAGGCAGGGGCAATGAGCAGATCCTTTGCAGGATGGGCTGCAAAAGCAGCAATCCAACGTGTAGGAACGACATTTTATGAGCAGATCCTTCGGCAGAAAAAGCGGATCCTGCGTTGGCTTCCCGGCGCCGGCTCCTTATAATAAGGGAAAAGGTGCAAAACCGATTCTCAGGAGGAAAGACCATGAGGGAGAACGTAAAAACGATTGTCATTGGCACTGTCGGCGCAGGCTACGCCGCCTATCTTCACGGCAACGGCTATGAAAAGGTCAGCGGAATCCCGATCCGGCTGAAAACCATATGCGATCTGGATCGGGGGCTGGCAGAAAAGGTGAAAGAGCGCTATGGCTACGAGCAGGCGGTTTCCGATTATTCTGCCATGCTTGCGGACCCGGAGATCGACGTGATTGACATTGTAACGCCGCCGTTCCTTCATTGTTCCATGGCCATCCAGGCCATGCAGGCAGGAAAGCACGTGATCTGCGAAAAGCCTCTGACCGGCTATTTTGGAAAGCCCGGACAGGAAAAGGTGGGCCGTATTCCCAAAGGGGAGATGTACCGGGAAGTTTTGGCAGCCATGGATCAGCTGAAAGCGGTTGTGGAGGATACCGGCCGGAAATTTATGTATGCGGAAAACTTTGTCTACGCCACCCCGATCCGCAAGGCGGCCCAGCTGATTCGTGCGAAGAAAAGCAAAATCCTGTTCCTCCAGGGCTTTGTGGGGCTGAAGGGTTCCAGCTCCCCGGCAGCGGGCCAGTGGAGCAAGACCGGAGGCGGCCAGCTGGTGCGCAACGGCACCCATCCCCTGACGGGCATGCTGTGGCTGAAGCAGCAGGAAGCTCAGGCGCGGGGAGAACACATACGTGTGCAGAGTGTCACCGCCGATGTGGGGACCACCACCGCCTGCCTGACCGCGCGGGAACACCGGCATATTGCGGCGCACCCGGAGGACGTGGAGGATTATGCCGCGGTCAGCGTTACCTTCTCGGACGGGACCAAGTGCCTGACCATTGCCAGCGATACCGTGCTGGGAGGCACACACAACACCCTGGATGTGTTCTGCAATGACAGCGCCCTGCGCTGCCAGATCACCCCTCCCAAACTGCTGGACACCTATTTTTTGGACGAAGAGGGGTTGGAGGAGGAGCCTCTGGGGGAAATGCTTCCCTCCAAACTGGGCTGGAACACGGCTTTTGTCTCCGATGAGGTAATCCGCGGCTACATGGGGGAACTGCAGGATTTCATGGAGGCCGTTGCATTTGACCGGGCCCCGGCCTCCGGCTTTGACCTGGCTTATGAAACAGTCCGGATTCTGTACGCTGCCTATCAGTCCGCGGAAGAGGGGCGGCGGGTGGACCTTTCGGAATAGGGGATGCCGTTCTGCTCTAGGCAGTCCAGCAAGGCGGTTTCTCCGTAGCGTTTTACAAATTGTATAAAAGTATGGGGCTTGATTTTCTGCAGAATTCCCTTCCGGCATTCTTCCGGGCACTGGGCGCAGGAATCCAGCCCTTTGCTTTTTGTGCAGCGCCAGATCTCACAGGAATCCTTTTTGGGGCATCCGCCGGAATGGCAGCCGCCGCAGTGGGGCGCCTCTGAGCATAGGCAGCAGGCCAGCCCACATTTGGCAATTCCGAGTTCTCTTTGCAAGAAAATTCCTCCTTTTCCTGTGGGCGCATGTCCATTACGGAGCAAATGCGCGTTTTAAAAATTTCTCCGTAAATTTTGTACGTTCATTACGGAGAAAACAGCGTTTCTTTATTTTTCTCCGTAATTTGAGCAGCGTAATTACGGAGAAATAGCAACTTTTTTCATTCTCTCCGTAAACAAGGTTCATTTTTTACGGAGAAATATCCGTTTTCAGGATCTGAACCGTAAATCTATCTGCATCACTACGGAGAAAATCAGCATTTTCAGAATTTGATCCGTAAATCAACCTCCCCTATCCTACCACAGACATAACATCGCGAACAATATAGCTTGACAAGCAATATTATATAATATATAATATTGTGCGAAACCGAATATTATACAGCTTCATAGGAGATGATGGCATGGTATTTAACACAGGGGCAGCCTTGCTGGACGCCATTGTGCTGGCGGCGGTTTCCCGGGAGCCGGACGGAACCTACGGCTACAAGATTACCCAGGATGTGCGCAAGGTGCTGGATGTTTCGGAGTCCACTCTGTATCCGGTGCTGCGGCGCCTGCAGAAGGATCACTGTCTGGAGGTGTACGATGTGGAATTTGGCGGGAGGAACCGGCGGTATTACCGGGTGACGCCCCAGGGGGAGGCACAGCTGCGCCTCTACATCAATGAATGGGTCTCTTACTCGGGGAAAATATCGAAAATCTTTGCGGAGGTAACAAAATGACGAGGGAGGATTTCCTGAGGGAATTGGCATATATGCTCCAGGACGTGGCGGAGGAGGAGCGGGAGGAGGCGCTGGCCTACTACCGGGATTATCTGGAGGACGCCGGCCCGGAGGCGGAGCAGGAGGTGCTCCGGGAGCTGGGAAGCCCGGCGCAGGTGGCGGCCACCATCAAGGCGGGTTTGAGCGGATCCGATCAGGGAGAATTCAGTGAGAAGGGGTATGGGGATCCCCGGTACCAGGGGCCCATGTATCCGCCGGGACGGGGAACGGAACGGCGGCAGAGACAATACCACCGCTCTTCGGGCAGCCAGGGGGCTTACGAGCCGGGGCATGGCGGCTACCGTGGAGGAAAAGAAGCCTACGAGCCGGGGCATGGCGGTTACCGCGGAGGAAAAGAAGCTTATGAGCCGGGCCGCGGCGGGACGGGAGCGGAGGAGCCGGGCGGGCAGACGGGACAGCGGTCCGGAAAAATGTCCGGCGGCATGATTGCCCTGCTGGTGATCCTCTGTATTCTGGCATCCCCCATGATCCTGGCAGTGGGCCTGGGCCTTGGCGGCGGCGTCCTGGGCCTGCTGGCCGGCCTGGCCTGTACCATACTGGGCTTGATGCTGGCGGTGGGCCTCATGGCTCTGGGATTTCTCATTGGCGGTGTGATCTGCGTGGGCGGCGGGATTTTTGGCTGGGTATTCTCCCCGCTGGGCGGCGCGGCTGCTTGCTTTGTGGGGATTGCCCTGCTGGGGCTGGCGCTGCTGACGCTGGCACTGGCCATCTGGTTTTATGGAACGGCGGTTCCGGCGGTGTGCCGCTGGATTGGACGGGGCTTCCGCAAGCTGTTTGGCGGCCGCCGGAGAGGAGGGGAGACGGCATGACAAAAGGAATGAAACGATTGCTGGCAGTGGGTGTGATCCTCTTTCTGGTGGGGGTGCTGGGCGCCGGCATTTCCTGGCTGGTGGGCTGGCGCACCGGGGAGTGGAGTTGGGATTGGAACTGGAAAGGGTTCCGGAACGCTGCCTTTACCATTGAGGAGTCCTACGGACGGGAGGAAATCCAGCACATTGCCCTGAATATGGCCGCCGGCAATGTGACCATTCAGCTGGGAGACCGGTTTGCCATCTCCGGCCAGGGCCTGTATGCGGACTTCCAGAGCCGGGTGGAGGACGGGGTCTGGACCATTGGCCAGCCGGAATCCCAGGGCGGTTTCTGGCGGAACCTGTTCCGCTCCAGCGGCGAGGTGACGCTGACGGTTCCCCGGGACCAGGCGCTGGGCAGCCTGTCCCTGACTATGGGGGCCGGGGAGCTGGACGCAGAAGGCTTAGATACCCGCTACCTGGAGATTTCCTGCGGCGCCGGAAATGTGGACATGGAGTGGATGCGGGCGGAGGAAATCTACGTGGACTGCGGCGTGGGAGAGGTGGACCTGTCTCTGGAGGGAACGGAGGCGGATTATCCGCTGGCTGTCAGCTGCGGTGTGGGCGAGGTGACCGTGGGCGACCGGCATTACACCTCCCTGAGCCGGGATGTGGAGACCGGAGAGACGCCGGTGCTGCAGATCGAGTGCGGCGTGGGCTCGGTGGATGTACAGTTTAGCGGAAACCGGCAATAAAGGATCCGGGCACCACGAACCAGGAAAACCACTGGATTGCGGCGCATTTTCCTGTATAAGGGAGGGGCCTTCCGGCAAGACTTTGTATGAAAAAGCCGGAAAACCGGAAAGAAAGGAGCCCCGCTATGGGAAAGAAAAAGGAAAAGCCCATTGATTTGGAAAATCTGACGCCGGAGGAAGAATTGAAACTGGAGATTGCCGCAGAGATCGGCGTGTATGACAAGGTCCTCTCCGGCGGCTGGCGCGTCCTGTCCGCCAAAGAGTCCGGGCGGATCGGCGGCCTGCTGAGCAGAAGAAAAAGGAGCAGGGAACATGAAGATGAAAAGGGAAGAGACACAGGCGTGGATCATTGACATCCAGGAGCGGCTGCTGCCGGCCATGAGCCAGCCGGAGGAGCTGGTGCGCCAGGCGGAAAAGCTGATCCGGGGGCTGAACCTGCTGGAAATCCCGCTGACGGTGAGCCAGCAGTATACCCGGGGCCTGGGAATGACGGCCTCCCGGATCCGGGAGGCCGTGGGGCGGGAGGATTATCTGGAAAAGCTCAGCTTCAGCTGCCTGGGGGAGCCGGCAATGCGGGAGCGTCTGGCGGCCTTCCCGGAGCGGAAAACCGTGGTGCTGCTGGGCATTGAGTCCCACATCTGCGTGCTGCAGACCGCTCTGGACCTGAAGGAAGCCGGCTACGAGCCGGTGGTGGCGGCGGACTGCGTGGATTCCCGCAAGGCCCGGGACCGGGAGATGGCGCTGCGGCGGATGGAGCAGGAGGGGATCCGGCTGGCCACCGTGGAGTCCTGCCTGTTTGAGCTGCTGGGCCGGGCCGGGACGGATACCTTCCGGCAGATTTCCCGGCTGATCAAATAGGCGGCAACGGCCCCGGACGCGGCGTGCCATCGGAAGCGCCGGCAGCGGCGCTGAAAAAAATTGGAAAAAAGTGTTGACAAAAAATCTTTTTTCCGGTATGATAACACGTGCCTGCCAGACAGGCCGTGCGCGAGTGGCTCAGGGGTGGAGCACCACCTTGCCAAGGTGGGGGCCGCGGGTTCGAATCCCGTCTCGCGCTGTGAACAGAGGAGCAGCAATTTCCGGATGGAGGTTGCTGCTTTTGCTTTTCTGATGGGAAGCCTGCCAGGCAGGATTCCCGTTTGTTTCCAGGGCTCCGGGGAAACCCGGCCCGGCAAGCGAGGAGATTGTATGAAAAACCAATGGAAAAAGGCAGACTGGATCTGGCTGGGAGCCATGCTGCTGGTGATGGCAGGGATTTTCCTGTTTTCTTCCCAGCCCGGGGATGCCTCCAGCCAGGTGAGCAGCGGCTTCCTGCGGTTCCTGCTGGGAATCCCCCCGGTGCGCTGGGTCCTGGAGGAGACGCCGGTGCTGGATATCCTCCCCATCCGCAAATGGGGGCATTTTACCATCTATCTGGCGCTGGGCTTTGCCAGCTTTGGCTGGGTGCGGCGCCGGACCGGGAAGCGCTGGCTGCGGCCGGCGCTGGCCTGGGGGATCGGGACCCTCTACGCCTGTTCGGATGAGTTCCATCAGCTGTTTGTCCCTGGCCGGTCCGGCCAGTGGTCCGACGTGCTCCTGGATTCTCTGGGGTGTGCCGTGGGGGTCCTGCTCTGCACCCTGGTTTTTTTGCTGGTGAGGCGGAAAGAAACATTGTAAAGGGCGGTGATCTGTGGTACACTGAAAACGCCGGCGCCGGCGCGGCAGGCTGTTTGGCCGCGGGACCTGGGGCGCCGGGCCACGAGAGAGGCAAGCAAGGAGGAGCAAATGCAGTCTTTTATTCCGGAACATTACGAGTCCAAATTGAATCTATATGAAACCCAGTCGGCCATTGGGCTGGTCAAGCGGGATTTCCCTGCCAGCCTGGAGCAGGCGCTGCGGCTGAAGCGGGTGTCCGCGCCGCTGTTTGTGGACGCCAAAAGCGGCCTCAACGACGACCTGAACGGCGTGGAGCGGCCGGTTAGCTTCTGGGCTCCGGCCACCGGCGTGGAGGCGCAGGTGGTCCATTCCCTGGCCAAGTGGAAGCGGATGGCCCTGTACCGCTATGACTTTTACGCAGGCAAGGGCCTTTACACGGACATGAACGCCATCCGCCAGGACGAGGAGCTGGACAACGCCCACTCCATCTATGTGGACCAGTGGGACTGGGAGAAGGTGATTACCCGGGAGGACCGGAACATGGCCTACCTGAAAGAAACGGTCCAGGCCATTGTCACCTGTATCTGCCATACCCTGGATTCCCTGCGGGTGCGGTTCCGTTCCATTGACACGGAGCTGAAGCGGGAAGTAACTTTTGTTTCTTCCCAGGAGCTGGAGGACCGCTGGCCGGAGCTTACGCCCTCGGAGCGGGAATACCGCTTTGTCAAAGAGCACAAGACCGTGTTTATCACGGAGATTGGAGATCAGCTGCGCTCCGGCAAACCCCATGACGGCCGGGCACCGGACTATGACGACTGGCACCTGAACGGGGACCTGCTGTTCTATCACCCGGTGCTGGATATGGCCCTGGAGATCTCCTCCATGGGCATCCGGGTGGATCCGGAATCCCTGGATCGCCAGCTGGCTCTGGCCCACTGCGACAACCGGCGGCAGCTGCCGTTCCACCGGATGCTGCTGGAGGGAAAGCTGCCGCTGACCATGGGCGGCGGCATCGGCCAGTCCCGGCTGTGCATGCTGCTGCTGGGCAAGGCCCACATTGGCGAGGTCCAGTCCTCCCTGTGGGATCCCCACACGGTGGAGGTGTGCGAGAAGGCAGGCGTGGTGCTGCTGTAAGCGGCACCACCAAGCGGCCCGGCCTGCAAGCGGCCCGTTCCGCCTACGCTTTGCGACCGGGCCTTCCGGGTAAATTATTTTAAAATTTCGGTAAAAAAGTATTGACAAAAGAGCGGTTTTCCTGTATTATATTTTTTGTGCCTGCGAGGTACAAAATGCGCGAGTGGCTCAGGGGTGGAGCACCACCTTGCCAAGGTGGGGGCCGCGGGTTCGAATCCCGTCTCGCGCTTTCAGCCCGCATCTTATGCGGCTGGTCCTGGAATGGAATAAAGCTCAAAAACACAAAGTGACAAAGCGAGCGTCAACAATCGGCCGGATGTTGGCGCTCACTTTGTTTTTATAGCAAACGATAAATAAAATTGCCGTTTGCTATAGTCTCTCCGGGGGATGCGCACAATTTTTGTACCAGGGGCAAAAGGAGTACGCAGAGCGGAGCAATCTGGTATCACAGGCAAAGGTGGAAAGGAAGAAGTGTATGACGGAATACAGCCAGCTCTATGAGGAGTACGGCCAGCCCTTTACCGGCAGGAAGCGCCGGCGGCTGGAGGAGTTTCTGCATCGGATGAACCTGCTCTACGATGAGGGGGTGCAGTACACCGTCAACCTGGTGACGGAGGAGGGGGAGATTGCCGCCACCGGATCGCTGCGGCACAATGTCATCCAGTGCGTGGCGGTGGACAGCCGCTATCAGGGGGAGGGGGCCTCCGCCCGGGTGGTCACCCTGCTCTTAAACCATGCCATGGAGAGGGGGCAGAGCCACCTGTTTGTATTTACCAAGCCTCAGAACCGGGCCATGTTCTCCGGCCTGGGCTTCTACCCCATCCTCCAGACGGAGGAGGTACTCTTTATGGAGAATGCCCGCGACGGCATCCAGCGGTATGTGCGCAGCCTGGAGCGGCCGCAGCAGACGGGCGGGGTGATTGGGGCGGCGGTAATGAACTGCAACCCCTTCACCAACGGGCACCGCTATCTCATTGAGACAGCGGCAGGCCAATGCGATGCCCTACACCTCTTTGTCCTTTCGGAGGACCGCAGTGTCTTCCCGGCGGAGGTGCGCTATGAGCTGGTGCGGCAGGGCATTGCGGGGCTGGACAACGTCATCCTGCACCACACCTCCGATTACCTGATCTCATCGGCGGTGTTTCCCACCTACTTCTTGAAGGACCAGGCCAGGGCCGGGCAGATCAACTGCGAGCTGGACCTGCGCATCTTCTGCGCGTACTTTGCCAAAGAGCTTTCCATCACCCGCCGCTTTGTAGGTACCGAGCCATTCTGCCCGGTCACCAGCGCGTACAACCGGGAGATGAAGCGTGTGCTGGGCGAGTACGGTATTGAGGTGGTTGAGATCCCCCGCAAAAAGCTGGATGGGCGGGAGATCAGCGCCTCCCGGGTGCGGGCGTGCCTGCGGGAGGGGGACTATGAGGCCATAGAAAAGATGGTGCCTCCCAGCACCTGGCGCTTTCTGCGCTCGGAGGAGGGACAGGCCATCGCGGAAAAATTAAGGCAGGAGGCGGATCCGGGATGAGCGGGCAGTCCATGCGGGAAATCCGGAGCGCCCCTCCCCTTTCACTGGAGGAGATCCTTTGGTCCCGGGAGAGGCGGGCAGAGACGCAACGGCAAGTATTGGCGATGGGGGAGGGGACTCTGATCTGCCTGACCCTGAACATCGCCGGGGCAGTCAAAAGCGCGCCGCCCTTCCGCAAAGCCTTTGAGGAGGGCAAGAGCCGCATTCTGGCGCAGCTTCGCCGGGAGGGGGCGGATATCCTGGTACAGAAGGAGCGCCATGGGAAAACGGGGGATGAGCTCTACCTGCTGGCCGGCCTGGACCTTATGACCACAAAGCGGCGGATGGTGGAGATCGAGGAGGGCTTCCCTCTGGGGCGGCTCCTGGACATTGATGTGATGGCGCAGGACGGGACGAAAATTTCCCGGCAGCAGCTGGGGCTGCCGGCACGGCGCTGCCTGGTCTGCGGGGAGGCGGCGGCGGCCTGCGCGCGCAGCAGGCGGCACGATCCCCAGACCCTTTTGCAGCGCACAGTGGAGCTGATCGACGGCTATTTTGAGGGAAAATAGCCGCCGGCCAGCTCCTTTTTTTTATTAAGGCAAAATGCCTTATAAAATTAGGAATTGGGACGGAAACTTTTGAAAATTAAAATTGCAAAAAGAAGGGAATAGTGTTACAGTGAGCACGGATTTGCTAAAGCAGAACAATCGGGAGGAAGTATGCGATGAGAGAGATTGATGCGAAAGACATTACCGAGCAGGTAAAACGTCTTTGCATGGAAGCCAATTCCTATCTTCCGGAGGATATCAAGGAAAGAATTGACAAGAGCGAACAGGAAGAACCCTGGGCGCTGGCCAAGGATATCCTGGGTGTCATCTGTGAAAATTATCGGATTGCCGAGGAGAATTATGTCCCGGTCTGCCAGGATACGGGTGTTGCCTGTGTCTTCTTGGAGATCGGCCAGGATGTCCATGTCAACGGCAGCCTGGAGGAGGCAGTCAATGAGGGGGTGCGGCAGGGCTACACCGAAGGGTGCCTGCGCAAATCGGTTGTCCGGGACCCGCTGGACCGGGTCAACACCGGTGACAACACCCCGGCCATGATCTATTACGACATTGTCCCCGGCGATGGCTTTAAGCTGACCGTGGCGCCCAAGGGCTTCGGCAGCGAGAACATGAGCCAGATCAAGATGCTCAAGCCTTCCGATGGGATACAGGGTGTCAAGGACTTTATCCTGAAGGTTGTGGAGGACGCGGGGCCCAACCCCTGCCCGCCCATTGTGGTGGGCGTCGGCATTGGCGGCACCTTTGACAAAGCGGCCCTCCTGGCTAAAAAAGCGCTGATGCGCAGCATCAATGTCCGCAACGCCTCCCCGTTTTATGCGCAGCTGGAGGAGGAGATGCTTCAGAAAATTAATGCCCTGGGCATTGGCCCGCAGGGCGTCGGCGGCAGGACCACCGCTTTGGCGGTCAACGTGGAAACCATGCCGACCCACATCGCCGGCCTGCCGGTTGCGGTCAATATCAACTGCCATGTCACCCGTCACAAGACGGCAGAGCTGTAAAGGAGAGGGTTATGGAAAAAAAGATAACAACTCCGCTCACCCAGGAGCAGGTAAAGGATCTGAAGTGCGGGGACAGCGTGCGGATTTCAGGCGTCATCTACACCGCCCGGGATGCGGCGCACAAGCGCCTGTGCGAATTGGTGGCACAGGGCAAGGAGCTGCCGTTTGACATCAAGGATGCCGTCATCTACTATGTGGGTCCGGCCCCGGCCAAGGAGGGCCAGGTCATCGGCTCTGCCGGCCCCACCACCAGCTACCGCATGGACGCCTATTCCCCTACCCTGATTGCCCTGGGCCAGCGCGGCATGATCGGCAAGGGCAAGAGAAGCCCTGAGGTGGTTGCGGCCATGAAGCAGTACGGTGCGGTTTATTTTGGCGCCATCGGCGGTGCCGGTGCCCTGCTTTCCCGCTGCATCAAGAAGGCAGAGGTCATTGCCTATGAGGACCTGGGCGCTGAGGCACTGCGCCGCCTGGAGGTGGAGGATCTGCCAGCCTTTGTCATCATTGACTGTGAGGGCAACAACCTGTATGAAAACGGAAGGAAAGAATATCTCGAATCGGTTCAGTAGATTGACATAGAAAAAGTTAAGTCAAAAATCAATAAGAGGTGCAAGGAAGATGGAGAAGAAGAAATTGGTGATCGGCGTGATCGGCGCAGATGTTCACGCAGTGGGCAACACAATCCTCAATCGTGCATTCCTGGATGCGGGCTTTGATGTGACCAACCTGGGTGTGCTGGTCCCGCAGGACGAATTCATTAAAGCTGCGGTTGAGGTGGGGGCGGATGCAATCTGCGTTTCTTCGCTGTATGGCCAGGGGGAGATTGACTGTACCGGTATGCGGGAGAAATGCGATGAGGCAGGCCTGAAGGGGATTCTGCTGTATGCAGGCGGCAACCTGGTTGTGGGTAAGGTACCGGTTGAAGAGATTGAGCGGCGTTATAAAGCCATGGGCTTTGACCGTGCGTTCGGTCCCGGCACGGACCCGCAGGTTACCATTGCCTGCCTGAAAAAGGACTTGGGCGTTGAGTAACCCGGCTCTTGTTTTCCACACAATCAATTGCGAGAGAAGGTGAAGGCATTGAAGGCTGTTTTGCTGATTGATTTTGGCAGCACGTACACCAAAATTACGGCAGTGGATGTGGAGAGCGAGCAGATCCTGGGGACTGCACAGAGTTTTACCACCATTGAGACCGATATCAACGATGGCTTAAATAATGCGCTGGCAATTCTGAAGGAGCAGATGGGGGAGGTTGAATTCTCCGAGCGGTATGCCTGCTCCAGTGCGGCAGGTGGGCTCCGGATGGTCGCCATTGGCCTTGTGCCGGATTTGACAGCCAAGGCAGCCCGGCAGGCTTCTTTGGGCGCAGGGGCAAAGGTCATCAAGACCTACTCCTACGAGCTGACTCAGGGGGATTTGGAAGAGATTGACCAAATCAACCCGGATATCTGTCTGCTCACCGGAGGCACCGATGGCGGCAATAAGGAAAATATTGTTTACAATGCGCATATGCTGGCGGGCGCCAAACACAATTTCCCTATTATCATTGCGGGAAACCGCAACTGTGCGGACCAGTGCCAGGAGATCTTGAAGGATAAACAGACGTACATCTGTGAAAATGTCATGCCGCGGCTGGATATCCCAAATGTGGAGCCAGTGCAGAAAAAGATCCGTGAGATCTTTTTGGATCAAATCGTTAAAGCAAAGGGCCTCAGCCGTGCGCAGGATTTGATCCAGGGCATTTTGATGCCGACCCCTTCGGCTATGCTCACCGCCATGAAGCTGCTGGCAAAGGGAACCCAGAACGAGGAAGGAATGGGGGATCTGGTCTGTGTAGATTTGGGAGGAGCAACCACGGATGTCTATTCTATGTCCTTTGGCCTGCCTACCAAAGGAATGGTTGTCCTTAAGGGGCTGCGGGAGGAGTATGCCAAGCGCACGGTAGAGGGGGACATTGGTATGCGCTACAGCATCCACGGCATTGTGGAGGCCACCGATATCATGCGCGTTGCGGAGCTTTCAGGCCTCAGCGAGGATCGCTGCCGGGAATGGATCGACTACCTGGGCGTCCACACCGATGTGGTGCCGGGGGAAAACGATCCGGAGCTGGAGGCGTTGGACTATGGGCTGGCCTCCCTGGCCATTGAGGTGGCGGTTGCCCGGCATGCGGGACGCTTGGAGCAGTACTATTCCCCCATGGGCATCAGCTATATCCAGACTGGCAAGGACCTGACAGATGTCAAGAAGGTGGTTGTCACCGGCGGGGCTATTATTCACACCAAGCGTACAGCCCAGATTGCCTCACATGCGCTGTTTAATCCGATTGACGCGTTCTCCTTAAGGCCAAAGGACGCGGATATCTATGTAGACCGTAAATATATTTTGGCGGCCATGGGCCTTCTCAGCACCAAGTATCCGGACACCGCCTTGAGAATCATGAAAAAGGAGTTAGTAAAGGAGTAAACGCAGATGGAGACCATTAATATCAAAAATAAAAAGTGGACCGACGACGAGTTTTATAAGATGCGCAAAGAGGTCCTTGCCACATGGCCGACGGGCAAAGAGGTGGATCTGGACGAGGCCATTGCTTACCACAAGGCCCTTCCGGAACACAAGGTGTTTTCCAACAAGCTTAACAAGGCAAAGCAGGAAGGCGTTACCCTGGTTCAGCCCAGAGCCGGCGTGGGCCTAATTGAGAATCATATTGAACTGCTCAAGCACCTGCAGGATTATGGCGAGGCAGATCTGCTGCCCACCACCATTGACTCCTATACCCGCCAGAACCAGTATGAGAATTGTGCCGAGGGGATCCGCCGGGAAAAAGAGGGGATGGCCAGTGGGAACTTCCATCCGTATCTGAACGGATTCCCGGCTGTCAATCACGGCGTACACGGCTGCCGCCAGGTGGTGGATGCCCTGGATACTCCGCTGCAGGTCCGTCATGGTACTCCGGACGCAAGGCTGCTGACGGAGATCGCTTATGCAGGCGGCTTTACCTCCTATGAGGGCGGCGGCATCTCCTACAACATCCCTTATGCAAAGAATATCCCCATTGAGCAGACCATGAGGGATTGGCAGTATGTGGACCGCCTGACGGGCATTTACGAGGAGGCCGGGGTGCCGATTAACCGTGAGCCTTACGGCCCTCTGACGGGAACCTTGGTACCCCCTTGCATTTCCCATTCGGTGGCGATTATTGAGGCGCTGGCCGCCGCGGAGCAGGGTGTAAAAAATATCTCGGTGGGCTACGGCCAGCTGGGCAACCAGATCCAGGATGTTGCGGCTATCCGCACTCTGGAGGAGCTGACCGAGGAATACCTGCACAGATTCGGCTACTATGACATCAATGTCACCACCGTGTTCCACCAGTGGATGGGCGGCTTCCCGGCGGATGAAGCCAAGGCATACAGCGTAATTGCCTGGGGCGCGGCCTGCGCCACCTTGGCAAAAGCTACCAAGGTGATTGTAAAGACCCCCCACGAGGCGGCTGGTATCCCCACCAAGGAGGCCAACGCGGCCGGCCTGCGCTGCACCAAGCAGCTGACCCACATGCTGGTTGACCAGGTAACCGTTGGTTCCCGCATGGAACATGAGAAAGAGATCATTAAGGCGGAGACCCGCTGCATTTTGGACCGGGTGATCGCGCTGGGCCATGGTGATATTATCCTGGGAGCCATTGCGGCTATCCATGCGGGCGTTATTGACATCCCCTTCGGCCCCGCAAAATGCAATGCAGGAATTATGCTGCCGGCCCGTGATAACGGTGGGGCTGTCCGCATCCTGGAACCCGGCAATCTGCCGTTCACCGATGACCTGAAGAAGTTCCACCGCGAGAAGATGGAAGAGCGCGCGAAGGCAGAAAACCGCGAGGTATCCTTCCAGATGGTGATTGACGATGTCTATGCCATCAGCAAGGGACGCTTGGTTGGCAGACCGAGATAACAGAGAATCTGGAGTTTATTTGATATTAAAGAAGGGAGATTTTTATCATGAAAATTGTAGACGTAGTATGCGCACCTGGCCGTACAGGGTTCTTCTTTGACGATCAGAAAGCAATCAAGGCGGGGGCAGTATCCGACGGCGCCGCTTATATTGGCACTCCGCTGACCCCCGGCTTTAAATCCATCCGCCAGCCCGGCGAGTCCATCTCCGTGATGCTGATTCTGGAGGACGGGCAGATTGCCTGGGGGGACTGCGCGGCTGTGCAGTACTCCGGCGCAGGCGGCCGTGACCCGCTGTTCCTGGCGGAGGACTTTATCCCGGTCATCGACCAGTATATTAAGCCGATATTGGTGGGCAAGGAGGCGGACAGCTTCCGGGAGCTGACCAAAGAGATGGAAGCCATTGAGGTGGACGGCAAGCGGCTGCACACTGCCATCCGCTACGGGGTTTCCCAGGCCATCCTGGACGCGGTGGCCAAGTCCTCTAAGCGGCAGATGTGCGAGGTGGTTGCCGATGAGTACGGCACCACGGTCTCGGACAAAATGATCCCCATCTTCACCCAGTCTGGCGACAATCGCTATGACAACGCGGACCAGATGATCCTCAAGGGCGCTGCCGTCCTGCCCCACGCCCTGATCAATAACGTGGAGACCAAGCTGGGCCGGGATGGCTCCAAACTGAAGGAGTATGTCTGCTGGCTGCGTGACCGTGTCCTTCAGCTGCGTATAAACGAGGACTATGCGCCCATTTTCCATATTGATGTCTACGGCACCATTGGGCAGGCCTTTGGCGATGAGAACTACAGCGCGATGGCTGATTACCTGGCGGAGCTGGAGGAGGCCGCAAAGCCTTTCCATCTGCGCATTGAAGGCCCCATGGACGCCGGGGAGAGGGAAAAGCAGATGCTCTGCATGAAGAACCTGCGGGAGGAGGTGGACCGCCGCGGCATCCATGTGGAGCTGGTGGCCGATGAGTGGTGCAACACCCTGGAGGATGTCATCTATTTCTGCGATAACAAGGCCGGCCACATGGCACAGATCAAGACCCCGGACCTGGGCGGCATCAACAATACCATTGAGGCGGTACTGTACTGCAAAAAGAACCATTTCGGCGCATACCAGGGAGGTACCTGCAATGAGACGGACCGTTCCGGCCAGGTGTGCGTACACTGCGCCATGGCAACCCAGCCGGATCAGATCCTTGCCAAGCCGGGCATGGGCGTTGTGGAGGGCTATATGGTGGTTTACAATGAGATGAGCCGCATCCTTGCCCTGCGGAATGCAAAGAGGAAGTAATCCGGTTAGAATCAGGTGGAAAGGGCCGATAGGGATTCTGCATCAGGATCCCTATCGGTATGTCTGTAGAATACAACCGAGAGGAGAAACACTGCATGTCATACATCAGCCATCTGTACAGCGTTTACTTTGCGCCACGTGGCAACGTGCGTATGGCGGAGCTGGGGATGCAGATCGCCCAGCTGTATCTGCGGCCCATGGACAAGCTGATCGGGGTGATTGGCGATCCGGGATCGGGCAAGAGCATGCTGATCCGGGGGATGTTCCCGGGACTGGACCTGACCAACGGTGACTCGGGCGTTACGGTCCGCCCGCTGCCGATCCTGGAGATGCTGGACGATCCGCTGGGGGTCAACAAACGCGGTTTGTCGCTGTTTGCCACTCCTCACACCTACCATCTGGATATCCGTTTTGAGCAGGGTTTTACCCAGTTGCCGGTGCTTGCCAATGCGATTATGGCAGCTTTGCGGAAGGGCAAGCGGGTGGTGGTGGAGCACTTTGAGCTAATCTACCCGTTCCTGAAGCGGGAGAGCAGCAACCTGCCGGTGAACGCGGATCTGATGGTGGGCGTGGGCGGCGAGGTGATTATCACCCGGCCGAATCTGTTTGGCCCTTTGCCCCAGGACATTGCCAACATTGTCTTTAAGTCCATCCGCTACCGCAAGATGGCCCACTCTGCCGAGGATATTACCAGTTACTTCCTGACCCACGGCCACGAGGAGGAGTTTGAGCACGCCGATGTGAAGCATGGCTTCGTGCTCTGCTTTAAAGAGAAGCCCATCGTCTCGCTGGAGAAAATCGAGAGCAAGGTGAAGGCGGTCATCGAACAGGATGTACCGATTACTTTCCACGATGATGAACACATTAAAATTGGCGATGTGGTATACCACTGCAATGCGCCGCGGAACCATGTGCGGCGCAGCGGGGAGATCGAGGGCTTTTCCCTGCTCAAGGATATCCCCTATGATCCGGTGCGCAAGGCATATCTGATTGTGGGCCTGGTTGGCTGCAAGGAGGCGCCGAAGGACGGGGCGGATCTGGACAAGATTGAGCGGATCTATTAGAGGGAAGCGGAAAAGGAGGAAGGTAAGATGGACAAGGGTTGTATCCAGCTTTACTATGGCAACGGCAAGGGGAAAACCACCGCTGCGATGGGACAAGTTGTGCGCTGTGTGGGCCATGGCTTCCATGTGCTGGTCTACCAGTTTTTGAAAGAACCAACCAGCGGTGAGGTCAGTGTGATTCGTTCATTGCCAGGAGTGGAATATATCCCCAACGAGGATCCGATCCCCTTCCTGTTTAACCTGTCCCCTGAGCAGCAGGAGGTTTATAAGCAGCGATTCCAAAAGACCTTTGATGAGGTGCGCCGGAAGTTCTTTACGGGTGCATACGACCTGGTGGTTTTGGACGAAGCAATCGACGCTTACAATCTGGAAATTGTGCCCAAGGAACAGATTATAGAAATAATGGAGAAAAAACCGGCGGGAACCGAGCTGGTCATCACCGGACACGACTATGGGATGGACATTTGCGCACTGACGGACCGTGCAGACTATGTCACCAGGTTTGTTAAGGAAAAACATCCCTTTGACCTGGGCCAGAGCTGCCGCAAGGGGATTGAGGAGTAGAGAGGAGTAACCAGCATGAGAATCAAAACAGGTGCTGTTGCGGGGACGCTGGAGTCCAGCGACGTTTATGTTAAAGTAGAGCCCAGCGACAAACTGGAAATTGAAATTGAATCGGTTGTCTTCAATCAGTACGCCGATCAGATCCGTGAGACCATCCAGCAAGTGCTGGATCAGCTGGATGTCCAGGCTGGCAGGATTTCGGTCAACGATAAGGGCGCCATCGACTGCGTGATCCAGGCGCGGGTTGAGACTGCCATCAAGAGAGCAGGAGGGGAAAACTGATGAGAAGATCTATGTTATTTATCCCGGGCAATACCCCGAACCTGTTGATGAATGGTGACGTGCTGGGGGCGGACAGCCTCATCCTTGATCTGGAGGATGCTGTCTCACCGGCAGAGAAGGACTCCGCCCGTATTTTGGTGCGCAGTGTGCTGAAAAAATTGCGCTATAAGGGCTGTGAAATTATTATCCGCATTAATCCGGTGGAGACGGATTACTGGACGCGGGACTTGGATGAAATAATTCCGCTGAAGCCCAATATGATTATGCCGCCAAAGGTAAGCTGTGCCCAGGATGTAAAGACGGTTTCCGAGTATATCGGCAAACTGGAAGAGGCCTGCGGTTTTGAGAAAAATACAGTAAAGCTCATTCCGCTGATTGAGACCGCTATGGGTGTTGAAAATGCTTTCCAGATTGCTTCTGCCGATGAGCGTGTGACGGCGCTGTTCCTGGGAGGCGAGGATCTGACGGCTGACCTGCGCTGCAAGCGCACCAAAGAGGGCAATGAAATTTTCTATGCCCGTACCCGGCTGGTCTGTGCGGCACGGGCATGTGGCATTGATGTCTACGACACGCCGTTTACCGATGTCAATGACCTGGAGGGGTTGTATGCCGATGCACGGTTTGCCAAGGCTTTAGGATTTTCGGGAAAGGCTTCCATCTCCCCCAGCCATGTGGAGGGCATCAACGAGGTTTTCAGCCCTACCCAGGCGGACATTGACTATGCCCATGATGTCATGGAGACCATCCGCATTGCCAAGGAGCAGGGAAAGGGCGTTGTCTCTCTGCACGGCAAGATGATTGATGCGCCGATTGTGGAGCGGGCCAGACAGGTTATTGAGATGGAAAAAGCAATGTTTGGGGAGGTGGAGGACGATGAGTAAGCTAGTAGCATCCATTAGGGAAGCAATCGAGAAATGTGAGCTTCGGGACGGAATGACCATTTCCTTCCATCACCACATGCGGAACGGCGACTATGTGCTGAACATGGTGCTGGATGAGATTGCGGGGATGGGCATAAAAAACCTGACGGTCAATGCCAGCTCAGTCTTTGACATCCATGAGCCGCTGATTGGCCATATCCAAAACGGTGTGGTCACTGGCTTGGAGTGCAATTATATGGGGGCCAAGGTCGGCAAGGCCATCTCGGAGGGCATTTTGGATCAGCCGGTTGTCTTTCGCAGCCATGGAGGCCGGGCTTCGGACATGGAGAAGGGGGCTTCCGTCATTGATGTGGCTTTCATTGCGGCCCCCACTGCGGACGACATGGGCAACTGCACCGGCAAGATCGGCCCGTCTGCCTGTGGCTCCATTGGCTATGCCTTTGCAGATGCCATGAATGCCAAAAAGGTAGTGGTGGTTACGGATAACCTGGTTGCCTATCCGCTGGCCGGCTTTTCTATCCCGGAGGTCTATGTGGACTATGTTGTAAAAGTGGATCAGATCGGCAACCCGGCCGGTATAGTCTCCGGTACGACCAAGATCACCCGGGATCCGGTGGGCCTGCGGATGGCCAGCTACGCCTCCAAGGTCATTGAGGCCTCTGGCCTGCTCCGGGACGGCTTTTCCTTCCAGACGGGAGCCGGCGGCGCAACGTTGGCCACTGCCAAATATGTCAAGGAAATGATGCTGGAGAAAGGGATCAAAGGCAGCTACGGCATGGGCGGCATCACGGGCTATATGGTGGATATGCTGAATGAGGGCTGCTTTGAAGCGCTGCTGGATGTACAGTGCTTTGACCTGAAGGCGGTGGAGTCCATCCGCACCAATCCTAAGCATATTGAGGTTTCCGCCACTCAGTATGCGGGTGTAAGCGGCAAGAGCGCAGGTGTGGACAACCTGGATGTAGTCCTGCTCGGCGCTACCCAGGTGGACTTGGATTTTAATGTTAACGTTCACACGGATTCCAACGGCTACATCATGGGAGGCTCCGGCGGCCACTGCGATACTGCCGCAGGGGCTAAACTGGCGATTATCATTGCCCCGCTGACCCGGGCAAGGCTTCCGCTGGTGGTGGACCGCTGCCTGTGCATTTCCACTCCGGGCAAGACAGTGGATGTGGTTGTAACCCAGCGCGGTATTGCGGTCAATACCAAGTATGGCAAAAATGCCGAGCTAAAGGAACAGCTCAAGGCGGCCAAACTGCCGGTGGTGGAGATTGAGGATCTGAAGCGGATGGCTGAGGAGCTGGCCGGTGTTCCGAAGCCGGTGAAGCTGGGTGAGAAGGTTGTGGCTAATGTAATCTATCGGGATGGCACCCTCTTGGATGTTATCCACTCAGTCCAATAACGTTTGGAATCGTATGTTCCTGATTCAGGGGGTGTCTCCGGGCTATGAATTCTTCTTTTCATAGAAAGGGGACACCTTCTTCCTTTTTTGCCAATTTCAAAAAAATTTATTTTCATGTCCCGATATGATCTTAAGAAACGAACAATATAATGGGAGATTGTACGGGAAAAAGTGATCCCAGGGAGGGAAAATGGGGAGTCAACCGTATACAGAAGAGGAATTGCTGCTGCTGCTGGGGGAAAACCTGGAAGAAGGGGCCGCCGCGCTGCTGGAGACCTACAGCGGATTGGTGTGCTGGGTGTGCAGCCGCCGCCTGCCGGACCCGGAGGATGTAAAAGAGTGTGTCAATGACACCTTTGCGGGATTCTGCCGGGAGTGGACCCGGTTTGATCCGGAGAAGGGGAGCCTGAAGAATTACCTATGCATGCTGGCAGACCGGCGGGCCCTGGACCGGTACCGGAAGAACCAGCGCCAGAGCAGAGCGGAGGAGCGGGCCAGAGAGCAGGAAGCTGGCCAGCCGGACCTCCAGGAGTACGCAGAGCTGGAGGGGGCCCTGGAGCAGCTGGATCCGGTAGACCAGGAGATTATCCGGCAGAAGTATTACGGCGGCCTGAATTTCCATGAGATTGCCGCCAATCTGGACCTGCCATACGAGACCGTGAAAAAGCGGAACCAGCGGGCCCTGAAAAAGCTGCTGCGGATTCTGGCCATCGGCCTGCTTCTGGGCCTCCTGGCCGGGTGTGCGGCGCTGGCCTACCGGTATTTCCAGTTCCGGCAGGGAAGCGGCTTCCACTGGGATCTGGAGCTGCCCCAGTACCAGCTGGCGGAGGTGCCGCCTTCCTGTGAGGCGGACGGCGTCCGGTTTACCCTGACGGATATGGAGTACCAGGACGGGCAGCTGCAGGCCACCATTCTCCAGGAGTCACTGCTGGAGGTGGATTCGGAGGCAGGGTGGCTTCGGTTCCAGAGCCTTCCCAGCTTCTATTTCCAGGAAGCGTATGCGGATGGCATCCGCCTGCTGCCGTCGGAGGGTGCCTACTATTCCTCCAGCACGGAGCTGGCCAGGGGCAAGAGGCAGACGGACCTGTTTTTCAGCTGGCGGCCGGGGGAAGAGGCGGAGGAGCTTTCCTTCCGCTTTTCCCTGTGCCCCAGCGAAAAGGACGGGGAACCGGCCATATGGCCTCTTTCCCTTACCTCCGGTAACATGGAACACTACCAGATGCAGGGGCCGGCACCGGCCTTTGACGTGACGCTGCGGAAGACGGAGGTGTACACGGACCCCCGGGAGCTGGGCCAGGTGGTGGAGCATGGGGCCGGAAGCCTGCTGGTGATGGAGCCGCGGCTGGTGGCAGGGGATGCCTGGATTTCCGTGTATCCCATGGAGGAGCCGGAGGCGCTGGGCCTCTCTTACCTGCTGACGTACCACTGGCAGGGCCTGGGGGATTTCCAGAGGGAATCGGTGTACCTGACGGACGCCCAGGGAAATGTGCGGGAGGTAGACAACATTTATGGCCAGGATTTCCAGAAGGAAAGCCAGCTGTATTTCCCGGATCTGCCGGCCGGGGACTATACCCTGCACATCCCCTACCTGTGCTGGGAGGGGGATGGGGCGGAGACGGCGATTTCCGTGCCGGTCCCGGAGCCGGGAGAATGGCTGCCCCTGGACCAGACGGTGGCGCTTCCCACCGGTGCCTCCGTGCACTTCACCGGCATCCGCTGCCAGCTGGCCCAGGAAGAGGTCTGGGATTACGATTATTCGGTGAGCCAGGATCCGGTGCGCCGGGTAAACGAGTACCGGGACTACTACCTGGAGGCGGAGCTGCTGTCCGGTTCGGATTCCCTGCGCCTTTGCACAGTGCATCTGCTGGACACCTCCTCCTATCAGCGTGGCAGCGTGGCCACCCCGGAAGGGCTGCGGATCCGGACCTGGGCAGAGGAAGAGTGGACAGAGCTTCGCCTCCGGGTGGACCAGGATGTGTACATCCAGGCGGAGGAAATTACGGCAGAGGTCACCCTGGCCCCCTAAACCGGGATCTGGTGGTCCGGCCGCCCGGCGGTTGTAAAGCGTCCCGGCCGCTTGACCGGCTCTTGAAATTTCCCCCAGGACAGTTTGCTGTCCAATCTCCCGGGGAGGCATATCCTCCCGACAAAACAAGACAGCAGGAGGGAAGGACCTTGAGAAAGATACGTTGTTTTTTTGCCTTGATTCTGGTATTGGCTATGGCGGCCGGCTGCGGCGGCCCAGAGGCGGAACCGGAAACGGACGGCTCTGTGTATGAGGAGGGCGGCGGAGCCGCCGGGGAGGAGACGGGCGCTGCCGGCGAGGAAGGTGGCGGGGAAACCGGGGATGCCGGCCAGCCGGAACCCGTGGAGTTTGAAAATTTTACCTCTGGGGTTATCTATGAGGAGGGGGACTATCTGTTCCAGATTGACTCCATAGAAGAAACGCCGGACGCTTATGTGATTACCTACCGGGCAGCCACAGACGAGCAGAACTATTCCGGCTACTACGATATGCAGCTGAAGGTCAACGGCGTAATCTTCCACTATGATGATTTTACGTTTGCTGATGAGGACCGGACGAGCAACAGCATGCTGGGCGGCGGCCCGGACCGTCCTATTCAGGTAACGCTGCCCCGGACGCTGCTGGCCCACGCAGGCATCCAGGAGATTACGTCCCTGGAATTCGATGTGGCACTGGGGTATTCGGCCCAGGGCAGCATCTATGAGGAAGTGATGTTCCAGGCCACAGTCTATCCTGGCGCCAAGCCGGCGGAGGCAGATCCGTTCCCGGCGCCAAAGCAGGATTCCTGGGTACTGCTGGATAATGAAGACGGAAAGGTACAGGTCGTGGACGCCAACTACTGGGTCTCTGCCGCCGATGGCCATATCATGGGTGTGACCCTGCACATCCTGTCCCAGGGAACCAATACCGGCTACCTGGCGCTGCGGAACCTGACCGTGGGGGATTGGGCTTCCAACAAGCAGATGGGAGATAATAACTGCCTGCTGATGCCGGAGGTACACTATTCGCGGATTACCCTGCACGGGAAGGAGGATCCACAGGAGGGGGCTGATTTTTCCCAGAGCACATTGGCCTACTACATCAGTTATTATGAGGATAGTTCGGTGGAGGAGTTCACCTCTGCAATGGATCTGAGCGGGCTGGCCAACGAGTAAACGGCAGTCATTTTTATCCCGGATGGCTTTTGCGCACAGGCACAGCGTATTTTATGAAAAAAAGCGAAAGAGAATGTTAAGCACTCATGAAGAAAACGGGAAAATTGTAAAAAACAGTTGACAAATCCGTCTGTATTGGGTATTCTAATTTGCAAACAAAGAACCGGTATACCGGGGTCGGCCCAAAGGCTCCGGGAACGGGCAGAAACCACAAGTGAATCTGTTACATAGGAGGAATGCGGCAATGCAGACGGCAACCATTATGTTTCATGACATGGCTGACGCAAAGAAATTTGTCAGCTGCGCGGAGAAATATCCCGATCCTGTGGATGTTCAGTGTGGAAACCGGATGGTGGATGCAAAATCATTGTTGGGTGTGATTGCGCTAGGGGTAGAAAAAAAGCTGAACCTGAAAATCTACGGGGATAACAGCGAAGAGTTGTTAAACAGAGTGGAGTTTTGTACAGTGAAATAAAAGCCACAAAGAGAAAACCGCTGTGCGGGATGCAGAGACAGCAGACCGTCACAACGGTTTTTCTTTGCTCCCCTGGCCTAACGTCAAAAAAATATTTTCGTCCGGACAGAAAGGAACACGATGCAATATTTGATCTCATTTTTAGAGGGCATTATTACGTTTATCTCCCCCTGCCTGCTGCCGCTGCTGCCTGTTTACGTCTCGTATTTTGCTGGGGAGGAGGGCCGGGGTACCGGCCGCACGCTGGGAAATGCCGCCGCCTTTGTCTGCGGTTTTGGAGTGGTGTTTGTGGCATTGGGCGCTTTTGCCGGGACGGTGGGGAGCTTTCTCACACAGCACCGGACTGCGGTGAATCTGGTCACGGGTTTGATTGTGATTCTCTTTGGACTGAACTTTCTGGGGGTTTTCCGTATTGGTTTTCTGAACCGGACGCGGCAGGTGGAGTTTCACCCGGCCCGGCACAGCCTGGCCTCCTCCTTCCTCTTTGGAATTGTCTTTTCCATCGGCTGGACCCCCTGTGTAGGAGCTTTTTTGGGCTCTGCGCTGATGTTGGCTTCTCAGCAGGGGACCATGGCCCAGGGCATGTTGCTGCTGGTGCTGTATACCTTGGGGCTGGGAATCCCGTTTTTGATCAGTGCGGTGCTCATTGACCGGCTGAAAACTGCTTTTGGGTGGGTGAAGCGGCATTACGGGGTCATCACCAAAGTTTCTGGTGTCCTGTTGGTTTTGGTGGGCATCTGCATGTGCCTGGGCTGGATGAACCGGCTGCTTTCTCTGCTCAGCTTTTGATGGCGGGGAAAGATTTTATAAGATGAAAAAGCGGAACGGGCTATGGGGGCGGAACTAAAAATTTAGGGAGCGGAGGAATACAGAATCCATGAAGAAATGGTTATGGGGCGTTGCGGGGTTTGCGGTTTTTCTAGTTGTCTGCCTGTTTTTGTATCGGACACTGGCTGCGGAATACCGGCCGGGGAACCAGCTGGTAACCCAGGCGGGGCAGACTGGTGAGAGTGGGACGGAAACCCTGGAAGGATCGGGGGAGGGAACCATGGGGGTGGCGGAGGAAAGCGGCGTGCCGGAGACGGTGGGAACGGAAAACGCTGCGGAAACAGAAGCCGCTTCCGGCTCAGAGGCGTCCCAGGAGGAGACACTTTCAGACAGTCTGGCTCCGGATTTCCGCTTTTCGGACGCGGCGGAGAAGGAGTTCACCTTGTATCAGGTCCTGGAGCAGGGGAAGCCGGTGGTCATCAATTTTTGGGCCAGCTGGTGCGGGCCCTGTAAAAGCGAGATGCCGGAATTTCAGAAATTGTATGAGGAAAAGGGGGAGGACATTCAGTTCCTGATGATCAATCTGACCGATGGGAGCCGGGAAACAATGGAGACCGCTCAGGACTTTTTAGCGGAGAGCGGGTACACCTTTCCGGTCTACTATGATCTGTGGCAGGAGGCCGCCTACAAGTATTATGTGATGTCCATTCCCATGACCCTGTTCCTCCATGCGGATGGGACGCTGGCGGCATATGCCCAGGGAGCTATGGATGAGGAGACGCTCCGGCAGGGGATTGGCATGTTGGAAGAATAGACAAGCAGAATCCTCTGGCTGCCGCCCGCTGGCACAAAAATAGGCGGCGCTGGGAGAGCGCCGCCTTAGGAGTTCCTTGCGGAACGTGGTAGCTAGTGGTTCGATTATCCTTACGGTGGCGTTTAACAGCGGAAATACAGGCAAAAGTCT
>CAJFTW010000114.1 GCA_904420025.1 Candidatus Pseudolachnospira avium | reverse complement strand
GATCTCATCCGGCAGCCTTTTGTAGCCTTCTTCCCCGAAAACCTCCCGTAATTCTTCCTCCGCCATGGTATGCTCCACGGGGATCACCGGCAGGCCTGGATTTGTTCCGTCCATTGCTGGAGGCGGTATTGCTTTGCTGTCATGGTTGTGATAGAGTCCATTTTTACCACCTTGTTTGAGTAAAGTCAAAAAAGTTCAGTTCTCAACTTTTTTGACGGATGATAGTTTCCACTCTATTTTCCCATAACTGTTTTACCTGGAACAGGTACGTCCTATCCACCGTTTACGTACATTTCATACAAAATCCGGCCGAATCCGTTTTCCGCCGGCTTCCAATGAATTGTTAAATGTTTGTAAAATCGCTGTCCGCCGCTCCTTCCGGTACCTCCAGCGGCACAAAGCAGAAGCGGGTGCAGTCCACCAGCCCCCGGTCCGTCAGCCGCAGCTCCGGCAGGCAGGCCAGGGAGATCAGGGCCATGGTCATAAACGGGGAGACCATCCGGCAGCCAATCTGCTCCCAGGCCTTTTCCAGCTGCTCCACCTGGGCGCTGACCTGATCCACCGGCAGAGGGCTCATCAAGCCGGCAATGGGCAGGGGCACCAGCCCCAGCACCTGCCCGTTCTGGACCACCGCCATACCACCGCCGGCTTCCACCAGCGTGTTGGCTGCCAGGGCCATGTCCTCCTCGTTGGTGCCGATGACCAGCAGGTTGTGGGCATCGTGGGCCACTGTGGAGGCCATGGCGCCATTTTGGATCTGGAATCCCCGGACAAAGCCAAAGCCCATCTTTCCGGTCCCATGGTGGCGCTCCAGCACCGCCGCCTTCAGCACGTCCTGGGAAGGATCCGAGCGCAGTTCCCCGTCCGTCACCGGCAGCACCGCCTGGGTCTCCCGGTTATCCACCCGGCCGGAGGCCACCTCCATTACCCGCACCGTCACCTGCCCTCCCTGGACCGGAATCCGGAAGGTCTCCGGGGTGATGGCGTCCCGGATGTGCATGGAGCCGGTGGCCCACTGCGGGTAGGTGTAGGGCTTCATCTCCACGGTGAGCCGGCCATCCCTGGCTACCGTCTGCCCGTCAATGAGGACCCGGGTCACCTCCATGGTCTTCAGGTCCCGCAGCAGCACCAGGTCCGCGCACTTGCCCGGCGCCACCGAACCCAGCTCATGGTCCAGCTGGAAGCACTGGGCGCAGTTGATGGTCACCATCTGGATGGCGGTGATGGGATCGATCCCCTCCTCCAGCGCCCGGCGAAGAATGTGGTCCAGATGCCCCTGGGCCGTCAGGGTGTGGGGATGGTTGTCATCGGAAACCAGCACCGCAAAGCGGGTGTCAATGGCATGTTCGGTAATACTCCGGGCCACCTGGTGAAGGTCATGCCAGGCAGATCCCTCCCGCAGCATGGCGTACATGCCCAGGCGCATTTTCTGAAGGGCCTCCTCCGCCCGGGTGGACTCATGGCAGCACCGGACGCCGGAGGCAATATAGGCGTTAAGGCCCGGACCGGTCTCCGGCATGGAATAGTGGCCGGTGACAATCTTCCCTGCCTGCAGCGTCTCCCCCACAATGGCGTGGGTCCGGGGATCGGAGGACAGGATGCCGGGGAAGTTCATCATCTCCCCCAGGCCCACCACACTGTCCCAGTCCATGGTCCGGCGGATCTCCTCCGGGCCTATGGCGGAACCGGTGTCCTCAAAGCCCGGCACCGCCGGCACGCAGGACGGGGTGGTGATCATAGCCTTCAGCGGCGTGCGCCGGGCGTCCTCCGCCATGCAGGACACCCCTTCCAGCCCCAGCACGTTGCAGATCTCATGGGGATCCATAAAAATCCCTGTGGTTCCATGGGGAATCACCGCCCGGGCATACTCTCCCACCCCCACCATGGCGGACTCCACATGGATATGGCCGTCCATGAATCCCGGTGCCAGGTACTGTCCGCCGGCCTCTATGACCTGGGTCTCCCCGCCGATGCAGTGGGACGCATCCCCCACCAGGGCAATGCGCCCCTGGGAGATTGCCACATCCACATTTTCCTGCAGCTCGTGGGTGCAGACGTTGACCAGGGTGGCATGGCGGATCACCGTATCCGCCGGTACTTTGCCCTGGGCCACAGCGGCCAGGGTGCGGCTGGCTTCCCAGAGAGGGGTACGGCAAAAATGGTTGATCATCTACGACCTCCTTCCGCCTGGATGGTTTCCGCTGCCGGTATCCAGACTTTTGTTTCATCATAGCACACCGGCGGGGAAGCCGCAATCCGGAAATGTTGCTTACAAAAATTGGGCAAATACGAATGCGCCGACCACCGTCAGCATACCGGCCACGGCAATGGACAGGCTGCTCATGGCGCCCTCCGCATCCCCCATCTCCATGGCTTTGGCGGTCTCCACCGCATGGGCGGCGATGCCGATGGCCAGCCCCCGGGCAATGGGCTCCCGGATCCAGAATATCCGGCACAGAATTTCCGCAAAAATAGTGCCAATGACGCCGGTGACAATGATGACCGCCGTGGTGACAGCTACATAGCCGCCCAGCTCCTCGGAGATCCCCATGCCAATGGCGGTGGTCACCGATTTTGGCAGCAGGGTGACATATTCCTGATGGCTGAGCCCCATGATGGCCGCCATGGCGAAAACCGTCACCAGGCTGGTGAGCACACCGGATGCAACACCGGCCGGAATTGGAAGGGGAAGAAGAAAACGCAGGGCCTCCCCGATCTGCGGAAGCCCCGAAATTTCTAGGTTGTGTCGTGTTTCCTAATTCACAAAATCGTTTTTCGTCTTACAGCACCGAGTAACCGTAGCAATTTGCCAATCCGTCCAACCGCACCCCTGCCTTGCACAGCGGGCAGTCATGGTGGTCCGCCACCTGGTAATCCGGCAGGTCGTATTTGCCGAACAGATGGGAAATCCGGATACCGTCCAACTCGTCATAGGTGGAAAAAATGGCCGCAATGCTGGCAATCTTTCCGCCATAGTAGGTGATACACTCCATGGCACGCCGCGCCGACTGCCCGGATACAATGGCGTCAATCATGATCAGCACATATTTATCCCGGATCATAGGCTGGGTATTGTCCCGGAAGATCAACTGGCCGGACGAGTTGTTCTCCGGAGGAACCACATATATATTTTTCTTCCCATTGATCATGGTCACCTCATCACGGGTCAGGTGCCGGGCCAGAAACGCGCTGATCAGCTCACTGCCGTCCAGCGCCGCGATGGTGTCCACCACCTGGGTGTAGGCATAATCCTGGGACAGGGTGATGGCTGCCTCCCGGCCCATCTCATGGCTCAGCTTGGGTTCCGTGATGTCCATATAGTAGTTGGTATGGGCATGGGTGGTGGCAAAGTGCCCGGGGATAGCGCGGATGATGACGCTGGGGTTTTTTCTGCACGAAAGCTGAATCGGTCGTTTGATCATACGGCCACTTCCTTTCTGTGTAATTTAACTTTTATTTGCACTTAAATATTAACACTTTTTCACTTTCATTGCAATCTATTCTTGTTTTCCGTCTTTTTATTTGCTAAAGAATCCGGTCAGAAAAGAATTGAAGGAATCCCACCCATGGGGTATAATGGCCGCAGAACAGACATGATGTCAGCGCTGGTGCGGGTCAGGCTGAAGGGAGAGCAGCTTCCAGCCCGCACCGCTCACATCCCCCGGAGGGAAACATGTGCGAAGCACATAGTTATAACCGGCACAAATCCCCTGCGGGTATATTGTAAGAAGGAAGTGAATGATTATGTACGATTTTATTGCCATAGATTTTGAAACTGCCAACCGGCATTTGAACAGCGCCTGTTCCATTGGCTTGGCTGCGGTCCGCCAGGGAGAGATTGTGGAGACAGCATACCACCTGATTCAACCGCCCACCCCGGTTTTTGCCCCGGAGAATGTCCGCATCCACGGCATTACCTGGGAGAACGTGCGGGAGGCCAAGCCCTTCCCGGCAGTATGGGAGCAGCTTGCCCCTTTCTTTGAGCAGGCCGCCTGGGTGATCGCCCACAACGTGCGCTTTGACCTTTCCGTCCTCCGGGACTGTGCGGACACCTACCAGCTGTCCCTTCCCGACTTTTCCTACCTGGACAGCATCCGCATTGCATCGGCCATCAAACACACCCGGGGCTACTCTCTCACCGAGTGCGCCCGCTTCTTCCATGTTGATCCCGGCTGCCATCACCAGGCACTGGATGACGCGGTCACCTGCGCCCGGATTGTACTGGCCTGCCTGCGGGTCTCCGCCTGCCCGGACCTGGCCGCCTACCGGAAAGCCTATCCTCAGCTGCGGGCCCACTGTTTCCGGGAACTGACGCCGTTCCAGTCCTTCTCCCGGGAGCCAGACAGCCGCCGCCATTTTTCCTCTGTGCGCATCTCAGACATCACCGCGGAAACCCAGGACTTTGATCCTCACAATCCACTGTATCAGAAAAACGTAGTGTTCACCGGGGATCTTCTGTCCCTGGACCGGGAGGAGGCCCTGCAGCTGGTGGTCAACGCCGGCGGCGTGATCAAATCCAGCGTTTCCCGGAAGACTCAGATTTTGGTGGTGGGATCGCCGGATCCCAAATTTGCCGGGGAGGATGGGATGTCTACCAAGGAGCGGAAGGCCCGGGAGCTCAACGCCCAGGGCTGCTCCATTCAGATTTTGACAGAAAAGGAATTTCTGGAGCTGCTGCGGCCGATGTAAGGCTCTTCCTCCCGCTGCGCCGCAGCAAGGATCCTGGCGGAGCGATGGCGCTTCAATTTTCCCCTTTCGCCCTTAAGAAACAGCCTTGCCGGGCTTATCGTACAAAAAACCCCGCGGACAACCCGCGGGGATTAAACAGCAGGGGCAGTAAGAGTCGAACTCACATCGACGGTTTTGGAGACCGCTGTTCTGCCATTGAACTATGCCCCTAAAAAGACCTGCCATATATTTATATCACAATCCGACAGGCCTGTCAAGAATTTTCCACTTATATTTTACACTTTCCCATCGGCTGCGCCGCCTTTCCGCCCGGCGTTTCCCTCCAGGACCGCCATGGCCTCCTGCACATTCCGAACGCCAATCAGGCGCACCGGATAGTCCTTCTTCATGGCAGCCCGGTTGCTCTGGGGCAGCACGCAGGTCTCAAAGCCCAGCTTTACCGCCTCGGCCACCCGCTGCTCAGCCATGCTCACCGCCCGCACCTCGCCGGAGAGCCCTACCTCCCCGAACACCAGCAGGGAATCGTCCACCGGCCGGTCCTGGTAGCTGGACACCAGCGCCGTCACAATCCCCAGATCCAGGGAGGGCTCGGAGATACGCATGCCCCCGGCAATATTCACATAGGCATCACACTCGGACAACCGCAGGCCCAGCCGCTTTTCCAGCACCGCCATCAGCAGGTTGACCCGGTTGTAGTCCGTGCCGGCAGCGGTGCGCCGGGGCATGCCGAAGTTGGTCCGGCAGACCAGGGCCTGGATTTCCAGCAGGATTGGGCGGGTTCCCTCCATGGCGCAGGCCACCACGGACCCGGAAGCGCCCTCCGGCCGGCCGCTCAGCAGAAACTCCGAAGGGTTCTTCACCTCCCGCAGCCCCTCCTCCGCCATCTCAAAGACACCAATCTCATTGGTGGAGCCAAAACGGTTCTTAACCCCCCGGAGAATCCGGTAGGAGGCGCTGCGCTCCCCCTCAAAGTAGAGCACCGTGTCCACCATGTGCTCCAACATCCGGGGGCCGGCCACCGTGCCCTCCTTGGTCACATGGCCCACAATAAAGATGGTGATCCCCAGGCCTTTGGCCAGCTGCAGCAGCACATTGGTGGACTCCCGCACCTGCCCCACGCTTCCCGGGGCGCCGGAGGCATCCTCCCGGTACATGGTCTGAATGGAGTCAATGACCACCACCTCCGGCCGGTATTTTTCCAGCACATGGGCCACTGTGTCCAGATTGGTCTCGCAGAGGAAGCGCAGATTCCCGGTGATGGTGCCGATCCGGTTGGCCCGCAGGCGGATCTGCCGCAGAGATTCCTCCCCGGATATATAGAGGACGCTGCGGCCGTCCGCCGCCAGGTTCCGGCAGACCTGGAGCAGCAGCGTAGATTTGCCGATTCCCGGGTCGCCGCCCACCAGAAGAAGGGAAGCGGGCACCAGGCCTCCTCCCAGCACATTGTCCAGTTCCCCAAACCCGGTGGAAATCCGGGTTTCCCGCTCTGCCGGCACCTGATCCAGGGTACAGGGCTCTGCGCTCTCCCGGGCCACCGCACCGCCCTTGCCGGGCAAAGCGCCCTTCCCTGCCGCCGGCGCCTCCACAAAGGAGTTCCAGGCCTTGCAGGCAGGGCACTGGCCCATCCATTTGCTTGATTCATAGCCGCATTCCTTGCAGAAAAACGCGGTTGCCTTGCTCTTTGCCATGTTGCTCCCCTCTCACTGCCGCAGAAAGCTCTCCGCCAGAATCAGATCCTCGGCAGTGGTCACCTTGATATTGGTATAATCCCCCTCCACCAGCTTCACCGGCTGGCCCATCCGCTCCAGCAGCATACAGTCGTCGGTGATTTCCGGATCTTTTCCCGCCTGCCGGTGCCCTTCCAGCAGGACATCCCGGAGAAAGCACTGGGGCGTCTGCGTCAGCCAGGTATCCGCCCGCCGGGTGGTGCAGCGCACCATGCCGTCCGCATCTGCCAGCTTGATGGTATCCTTGGAACGCACCGCCACCGTGGCGCCGGGGCAAACGGCCATGGCCGCCACACATTCCTGCACATACCGCGGCTTCAGCATAGGTCTGGCCCCGTCCTGGATCAGCACAATCTCCCCGCAGTCTGCCGCCAGGGCATGGTACACCGACTCCTGGCGGGTGGCACCTCCCGCAATCTGCTGTACCGGCTTCCGGCAGCGGGCCGCCAGCTCCCGGATTTCCTCCGCATCTTCCGGGCGGCTTACCAAAATCAGGTCGTCCACCAGCGGACTCTCATCCAGCACCTGCCGGCTGTACTCCAGCAAAGGCTTCCCCGCAGCCGGCACGTACACCTTATTCCGGCTGCCGCCAAAGCGGCTGCCGCTGCCTCCAGCCAGGAGGACCGCCGTCACCCGTTTTCCCTGAAACATCCTCTTCCTCCCCTCCGTGATTCCTGCTGATCTGGTTCCTATTCACAGGGGGCGGAGCGGCTCTGCCGCTTCGCCCCCTGGCACAAAATCCATTTTCTATTTCAGCTTCCGGCCACACTCGGCACAGAACACGTCATCCTCCGCCACCGGGCTGCCGCATCCCGGGCAGCTGAGAGGCTGGGGCTGGCCGTATCCGTAGCTCTCCTGAGACGCCTGGGGCTGGCCGTATCCATAGCTCTCCTGAGACGCCTGGGGCTGGCTGTATCCGTAGCTCTCCGGTGCCGGCTGGGGTGCTGCCTCTGGTGCCGCCTGCGGAGCCTCCTCCGGGGCTGCTTCCGGGGTCACCTCCGGCATCGGCTGCGGCTGGCTGTACCCGTAACTCTCCGGCACCGGCTGCGGCTGGCTGTATCTGTAGCTCTCCGGCACCGGCTGCGGCTGGCTGTATCCGTAGCTCTCCGGCGCGGGCTGCGGCTGGCTGTACTCATAGCTCTCCGGTGCCGGCTGGGGTGCTGCCTCTGGTACCGCCTGCGGAATCTCCTCTGGGGTCACCTCCGGCGCGGGCTGCGGCTGGCTGTACCCGTAACTCTCCGGCACCGGCTGGGGCTGTTGCGGCTGCGGAGCCTGCGGCGGATAAGGCTGCTGCGGCTGGGGCTGCTGAGGAGCCGGAGCGGCCAGCCGGTAACCGCAGTATCCGCAGAACTGGCTGTCCCGGGGAATCTCCGCATGGCAGTTGGGGCACACCTTCACACCCTTGATCACCTGAATCTGGCTGCGCAGCGCATCCGCCTGCTCCATGGCCTGGCGGATATTGGCACACTGGGCGGCAAAGGGATCATCCCCGTCATCCTTGTGAGCCTGATAATAGTAGTAGCCGATCTCCATATAGGACTCGTTGATCTTCTGATTGCACTGGTTGATCTGCTTGTTCAGATCGGAAACCTCGGCCATGTCCTTGGCCTTCTGGGCAACGCCCTTGCTCTTGCTGGAGATGGTCTCTCCGATTTTGTCAAAAAATGCCATGATGTGCCTCCTTTGCGCCCGCCCGGGGCGGAATTTTTATAGAGCAGACGCCGGCCGGCGTCTTCATCCTCCGGTTTTTTCAGAAATACATTTCCATCAGCTTCCACTGGCCATCCTGGTATTGGTAGGTAAAGGTGGCCGGCATCTCCTCCTCCACCGGCTGGGTGGAATAGGTCACCGCCCCGGTCAAGGGATCCGCGGTGAGGGACAGCAGCTGGAAGCTGATCTGGGAGTTCAGGTTCACCTGCGCCCAGGTGCCCTCGCCCTCCT
>CAJFTW010000113.1 GCA_904420025.1 Candidatus Pseudolachnospira avium | reverse complement strand
TGCTCCACCACCTGGTGGTTCTCATAGCTGACCACGTGGCTGTTGCCCTTGAGCCGGCTCATGAGGGCAAACTCCCGCACCAGATCCTGGACAAAGGAGCCAAAGTAGGTGCGGACACTGGCCTCATCCATGCCCTCGGACAGGGCCTCGCTCACCTGGCCGGGGCTCTCCGGCACGGTGATGGCCTTCAGGGCCGCTTTGTAGGTATAGCCAAAGTCCTCCCGCTCCATCTCAAAGACCTTGCCGAAGCTTCCCTCGCCGATGAGCCGGGTGATCCGCCAGACACCGAAAACCGGTTCATATTTTTTGTAATACCCACTGTCCATACCTTGATCTCTCCTTCCGTATCAATCAAAATGAAACGCCTGGTAAGGAATCCCCAGGTTCCCCAGTATCGTCTCAAACTTCCAGGTGGGCAGGGGCATCCGCTCCGCCAGGGCTTCCGGCAGGGTCCGTTTCGGGTTCAGGGCCTTCCGCAGCCGCTCCCCGTCCTGGGGGCCAAACTCATAGTGGGAATCCTCCGCCAGCTCCACGTCCCAGCAGTACTTCTCCACCTGCCCATAGACATCATAAAACACGGACAAATAATAGACTCCCCCGATGGCAAGGGGAATCCGTTTCCGAAAGTGTTCCAGGAACGGATCGTAATCATCATCCTCCAGAATGGCCTGGGCCATCCGGTACCGCAGCAGCCGCCTCTGATCCGGTTCGGTTTTGGGCTCCAGCCGTCCTGGGTCGCTGTTGTGCAGCAGCTCCGCCAGCTTCACCCGGCGGGCAATGGGGTTGCGGCGCAGCCGGACCACATACTCCAGGTAAGGGATCCCCGGCTCCCGGGTCAGAAGCCTCACCGCCTCCAGCACAGCGGGAGGCATTCCCGCCTGCCGCAGGTTTTCCAGGGTACAGGGGGACTTCCCGGGCACATCGTGGAGAAGGGCGGCACAGACCTCCTCCTCCGTCTCCATCTGCTCCGCCAGGTGCAGGGGGTGGAAGATGTATGGCAGGCCGCCTTTGTCCGTCTGATTCCGGTGGGCGTCCCAGCAGATTGCCAGGGCCTTCTTGGTCAGGGTCGTGTACATCAGGCCCACGGGCCGCAGCGGCGCCAGCGGAGATACGGAAGGGGAAGGCGCTGGCTTGGGTGCCGCCGGACGGGGAACCGGCTGCGGCGCTTTTCCACCTTCCGGCCCACCGGGAGCCGGCGTTTCCTGCCCCGCCGCCGATGCAAACAGCCGGTCCGCCGCCTGTTCCACCACATCCCGCAGCTCCAGCTGATGCAGGTGAAATGCCTGCTCCACCGCCTGTTTGCCCAGCCAGGCTCCCAGGATGTTCCCGCAGATGGCGCCGGTGGAGTCGCTGTCGCCCTCATGGTTCACCGCTGCCCGGACCCCGGCGGCAAAGTCATTCTGATAGCGGACGGCGCAGAACACGGCAATGGCTAAAGCCTCCTCCGCCACCCAGCCTTTTCCCAGCCCATGAATGCCGTCCAGATCGGAAACGGACGGGTCCAGGGCCAGCTGGACTGCCTGAGTCAAAAGCGTTCCCAGCTTCTTCCCCTCACCGGCCGGAATCTGCGGATGAGTCGCCGCCAGATGGGGGATTACATCCTCCAGGCGATAGTCTCTTACGGGATATTTCCACACAATCCAGTGGAGAAGCTGGGCCAAAACGCCGGAGCCGGCCCAGGCCAGGGGATGCCCATGGGTCAAGGCCGCATCCTCCGCGGCCAGCTGGTACACGGTTTCCATCCCATTCCTTCCCGCCGGCATCGCCAGGCCAAAGGGGGCCGCCCGCATGACGGTGCCGCAGCCCTTGCTGTTGTTCACCGGCTGCTGCATGGTGCCGCCCCTGGGGCTGGTGCGGATGGCGCTTAAGCAGGTATTTCCCGGCGCCCGCCGGGCATGGAGCTGGGGCACCCGGTAAGGCCACAGCCGGGGATGCGCCGGATCTTCCATGCGGCTGGTATCCCCCTGGGTGCCCAGCCACTCCCGCCAGGCCAGCCACAGGGCCTCCCGGGGCTCCAGGGAATGCTCCTGGCCGTACTCCAGGGCGGCTGCCGCAAAGAGGGTCATCTGGGTGTCATCGGAAATCCTGGCCGGACTGCCCGCCTGCTCCAGGGTCTGAATTCCATGGGGGCCATACTGGGCCCATATTGTGCCCTCCTTCAGGAATTCCACCGGGTATCCCAGGGCGTCTCCCACCGCGCCGCCCAGCAGGCAGCCCCGGTACCGGTCGCCCATGATTTCCCGGGGCGAGGGTCCCTGCTGAGAGGCAGGGGAAGAGGGGGACGGCGGCTTCGGCCCGGCCCCTCCTGCCCCCTCACCCTCCAGGGGCCAGAAATTCCCTTGGTCATCCATCCCCAGCGGAAAACGGCAGCGGTCCAGCCATTCCTTTGAAGCCAGCTCCGGGTAAGCCTGGTTGGCTGCCTTTGTCCACTGCTCCTCCATCAGGCTGTCAGGCGTCTCGCATTTTGCCATTCCTTCCCCTCCTCTATGTGCCGTATCTCACACAGCATCCCGCTGCCCACGGCGGGGCTTTCCCTCAAACATCCGCCGCCAGAACGGCCGGCTTTCCGCTTCCACCCGCACCACCACCACCGTTACGTTGTCCCGGCCTCCGGCCTCCAGGGCCGCCTGCACCAGGGCTTCCGCCTGCTCCTCCGGGGCGTCCCCGGAGGACAGCAGCACGGCAATCTCCTCCTGGGTGACCATATCCGTCAGGCCGTCGCTGCACAGCAGGAACCGGTCTCCCTCCTGCAGCGTGACCGCCTGGCTTAAGGCCGGTTCAATGATCATCTCCTCCGGGAAAATACCCAGGTGCTGGGTCAGTTCATGGCGGCTGGGGTGCCGGGCCGCCTGCTCCGGGGTCAGCACCCCCAGGCGGATCAGCCTCGCCGCTTTGTTGTGGTCGGCGGAGAGCGGAAGCAAGGTGCCTTCCCGCAGCAGATAGCAGGGGCTGTCCCCAATGTTGCAACAGACAGCCCGCTCCCCGTCTATATACAGGGCGGTGAGGGTGGAGCCCATCCGCCCGCCGCCGGCCTGCTCCATCTCCCGGCAGATGGCAACATTGGCCCGGTCCATGGCGGCGGCGGAGACCTCCGGAATCTGATCCCAGGCGCAGGGCTTCAGCGCCTGAACCGCCAGCAGGGAGGCCAGTTCTCCCCGGTCCTCCCCGCCCATGCCGTCTGCCACCGCCGCCAGAAAGCGGGCGGGGGAAAAATCCCCCCGGGCCTCCGCTTCCTGCCGGTTCACGTCCTCCCGGATCTCTCCCTGGAGGTAAAAATTATCCTCATTGTTACTGCGGACCCGGCCAACATGGGTCCGGGCCGCAGCGTTCAGGCCGTATTTCATGGCAATCCCTCCTTATCCGGGACAGAAATCCGTACAATCAGTGGGTCAGCGGCAGCACATACAGGCAGCTCCCGTCCCACACCCCATGACTCCCCAGGGTGTCCTCCTCCGGAATCTGACTGTAGCGGTTTCCGTTCTGCAGGAACAGCCCCTGCTTCCGGGCCCGGAGGACCGTCTCCATGGACGGTTCGCTCCGGGCCAGCGCCTCCAGGAGGCCGTCCAGGAACGCCCGGACCGGCAGCCGGGCCGGCAGCTCATAGTCCCCCGGAAACTCCCGGTCCATATAGCGGATGGTAACCAATACCTTTTCCGGTGCCATAACCGCTCCTTTAGATGGTGTCGAAACGGCGGGCGCCCCGGCTGGTGGTCTCATCCGTCTCATCGGCGTAGGAGGTCATGGCCTGGGCGTATTTCCGCAGGGATTCCTTGATCTCTGTCAGGTTCTTCTTGTAGGTGTTCTGGAACGCATTCTCAAAGGATACCTTGGCGGGGCCCTCCCAGGCGTCCGCGGTGGTGTGGATAATCTGCTCCAGGGTGCTCAGCTCGCTCTCCAGATTTCCCGCAATTCCGTTGACCCGGGAGGCGGAGCTGCGCAGAGCGGAGGTATCCAGACTTACTTTGGATGACATAATGGTGTTCTCCTTTCATTTTACAAATAATTTATCTTCCAACCCGGAGCGTACCGGATCAGCCGATCGTCACACAATGATACGGCATACTGCTTTTTCCGTGTGTTCCCTTACGGATCTGCCTTCCAATCGGGAGAAATCACGTGATTCTCAAAGGCCTTTCCCGTAAGCTCATAATATTTCTGATGGTACTGGTTGAACAGCGCCCGGTCCTTCCCCTCGCAGAGGGTCATCATATACTCGTATTCCTTGGCCTTGGTGGCCTTCAAAAGCTCATATACCTGGTCCGCCTGGGCCATATCCGCCGCGGTGGCTACGCCGTCGTTCATCATGCACACGTACTGTTCATAGGAGGCGGTGAGGGCCTGGTCGTACTGCATCAGCCCCGCCAGCCCCTTGTAGGCGCTGACTTCATCGGAGAAGAGCAGACTGCTGGTTTCGGACACCACCCGCAGGCCAAAATCCACATTCTTGAGGAGAGGAATGGAGCCGGTCACCTTTTGGGTCACCGCTTTTTTGATCTCACCCTCCAGGTTATCCCCCAACTTCTCCAGGGTGTACTGGAAGCTGCTGGTGTAGGTCTCGCGCATCTCCTGGATTTTCTCGTGGACCGGCCCGTGGGAGAAGCCTGCGTTTAACAGTGCCTCCTCCATGGAATCCAGATAGGAGACCTGGACCGAATAGTCGCTGAACCAGTGGTTGATCAGGTCGATCCCCTGGTCCAGCAGGTCTATGCTGTCCATCACATCCCCCAGCTTCTCCCCTGCGGTCTGAAGGAGATACGCCCTCTTCAGCATCCCCTCATAAATCTCTCTTGCCTCCTGGGGCCACAGGGACATCAGCGACTGAAAGGTGGGCTCCGCCTGAACCCGCTCCCAGGGGACTTCCGCCTTGGCACAGGATTCCAGGACCGTCTTCAGCTGCTTCGCCCAGCCATCCAGATTTTCCAGCCCCAGCAGATCCTCCAGGGCGGAGAAGGTACCGCTGAAGCTGGTGGCCTCCTCCTTCACCCCCGGCAGCCCGTCCACAATGGACCCCAGGGCGCTCTCCAGCAGCTCATCCGTGTATTCCTGGATGGCGCCGGTGCTGCCGCCAAACAGGGAGGCAAAGGAATCCAGATACAGCCCATAGTTGGACCACTCCGTGAGCCCCGCCTTCCCCACCGCGTTTTTGTAAAAATCCGTCTGCATGAAGGAATACAGATCGTTGTAATCCTGGGAAAAGGATTTGCTGGCGGAGGCAAACCGGTAGGTCTTATAGGCTTCATAGGACACGGCCGATGCCGCCGCCAAGGTGCCGAAGGTACCGTAGACATGCTGCTCCATGTACTCCCTCCCCAGGGCCGCGCTGCCCCGGGCCTGGGCGTCCTGGTATTCCTCCAGGTAACAGGCCATCTCCTGCTGCAGCTGCTGCAGCTTCCTCCAGTTGGCAATGACCCGCTGCCGGAAGTCTTCTATGACGCCGCCGGTATCCATGGCATTCTCAAAATTGTACACCGAGCTCTGGCGCATGGCGCTGTACAGCTTGCGGTAGCACTCATCCGCCTTCTTCAGATACCCCTGGGCCGCCTGGTAGGCCTCCGGGTTCAGGTAGCGAACCATGATCCTCCCCTCCTTCTCTGATGGCTTCCGGCGCCGCCGGGAAAAAGCGGCTCAAATGCCGGCACACAACCGCCCTCCGTTCCTCCTCCGGGGCATCCGGATCCAGGGTTTCACAGAGAGGCGCCTCCTCCCCCGGGGACTGGGTGGCAATCTCCCATTTTCCCCCAGCCGCCCACTCCCGCTGCAGGCAGCCCAGGGCCTCCGCCAGGGGGCGCAGGGACAGCTGCCATTCCCCTTCTGTTTTCCTGTACAGCCGCAGCAGGTCCACCGGCCCCCGCACATAAAGCACCGTTTCCCCCTCCCGGCGCAGCCGCAGCATACTCCGGATATGGGTGAGATTGTAGAGCATCCGGGCAAACCGGGGCTGTGGATGGAGAGTCCCGTCAAAATCCAGTTCCGCCAGCCCGGCTGCCTCCCATTCCTGCCGGGCCTGCAGAAAATCCGCCGCGGTTCCGGCCGAATCCGGCAGAAGCAGCCGCTCCGGCAGCCGCAGGGCCTGCACCGCCTGGCACAGCCCCCGGTCCGATAACACAATGGCTTGTGTACGCATAAACCCCTCCGCTACGCCAAACCAAAGAAGTGGCGGATTTCCGCTTCCGTGGCCCCCCGGGCCACCCCTGCCGCCTCCAGATGGCTCCAGCACAGGGCAATCTCACGCTGAAGCTCCTCCACCTGCCGCTGCGCCTGCTCATACATATCCCGGGTGATGGAATAGTATACCTGGTTGCACTGGGCCTCCGCCTCGTTGCAGATCCGGACCATGGCGGAGACACAGGCACGGGCGTCCTCCCCTTCCCAGCCGCCCACCCGGTCAATCTGCTTCAGGGCTTTGGTGAGATAGCCGGACACATCATCGCCGCCGTTGGAGGTACCGTATTTCCGCAGCGCCCGGGCAACCTCCCCGCACTGGCGCTGCCATTTCAGCACCCGCTGCAGCTCCGCCTCCAGTTCTTTCATCCGCGCATATTCCTCATAACTGTAGGCCATAGGCCTCCCCTCCTTTCCCGGCAACCCGTCATGCCTGTGTTGCCTCCATCTGCTTCACCCCCAGGAAATGGCCATCCTGAACCAGCACCAGCAGATCCTCCCCAAAGGTGCCGCCAAACTGCCGCTCCAAAGCGCTGACATCCACCGCCCGGTGATCCTCCGGGCTGCCACCGGTGAGGAGCAGCGGCCCCTGGGACAGCGTCTCCAGCAGGATATTCCGGCTGAAATAGCTGTGCTCCACCCCGTCCGCCAGGTCCGCCGCCACAACGGTCAGGTTCAACCCCGCTCCCAGGCGGACAAACACCTCCAGCTGGGAGATCACCGTGGGCTCCGCCTCCTGCATACAGGAATCCAGATCATCCACCACCAGCACAATGGGAGGAAAGCCCTCCCGGCTTCCGGCCCGCCGGGCGCTCTGCCGTGCCCGCAGCTCCGGCACCAGCTGCTGCAGGGCCGCCGCCAGGGCCTGGGGATCAGCCAGTACCTCCGCCCCCGGCCAGGACAAGGACCGGGAGTACAGAAGGATCTGGACCTCCGGCAAAGCCGCCGCCTGCCGCAGCAGCAGGGTCAGCAGCCGTTCCTTGGCCGCCTCGTCCCCGGCGCTGACCAGCAGGCCGGGGGTCTCCTCCAGAGGCAGCCGCACCGGGGAGGCGTCCTCCCGGGACAGGCCCAGAATCAGCGGGCCCCCGGGCACGGAGCCGTAGGGGACATGGACCGGCAGGGAGCGGATTTTCCGGGGCAGCTCCCCCTGCCAGGCCTCCGCCATCTGCCCGGCCATCTGCCGCAGGGCCGCGGTCCGCTGGCCGTCCCGGTATTCGGAAAAGGCAATGGCCGTCTGGAACTCCAGCGGCCCCCGCATCAGGCCGCGGCCCAGCACCGGCTTGGGAATATCCCCGGTGACCCGGCCCACCAGGGAGCCGTACTCCGTCCGGTCCGTCAGCTGCAGGGTCATCACCGTCTTAAAGTTCTGGGCCAGCTGATAGCCGGGGCTGTTGGAGCCGGTGACCGTGGCCGCCAGATACAGGCCGAAGGCCTCCCCCTCCCGGGAGATTTTCACCAGATCGTCCACCAGATCCGGGAACCGGGCCCCCGCCAGGTTCAGGTTGTCCGCCGCCAGAATCCAGGAAGCCGGCGTCTGCCCTCCCGCCTCCTCCAGGGCGCCGATGGACCCGGCCCCCTGCTGGCGGAACAGCTGCTTCCGCCGCTCCAGCTCCTGGAGGAAATGCCCGGTGATTTTCCGCAGGATCTCCGGCTCGTCATCCCCCGCCGCGCCGCCGGTGTGGGGGAAGCACTCCAGGGTCCGGAGGCCGAAGCCGCCGAACTCCATCAGGTAAATCTGCAGCTGATCCGGCGTATACCGGCTGCAAAGGCTCGCCAGCAGGGTCTGCAAAAAGGTGGTCTTGCCGGACAGGGGCATACCGTAGACCAGCAGATTGCCTTTTTCCCGGAACGGATGGGACAGCGGGAACTGCCGCTGGCTGGCCGGGTCGTCCACCAGCCCCAGCCAGGCCACCGGGGCGGCGGATTTTTCCGCCCAGTCCCCGGGGCCCTCCCACAGCTTCTGGCCCGGCAGGATCTCCGCCAGCTCCAGCTTTTCCGGCAGCGGCGGTGCCCAGATCTTCCGGGCGGCGGGAATCCGGCAGCGGCGGCAGTAGGCGGCAATGGCCTGCACCACCGCCTCCAGCTGGGTCCCCTGGGCGCAGAGTCCGTTGTTTTCCTCCCCGGAAAACAGCACCTGCCGCTCCCCGCCCAGCTCCACCCGGGCAATGGAAAGCCCGGTATGCTTTCCCCGGCCCTCCGGATAGTAGGGCGCTCCGGAGTAGAAGGGCTGTACCAGCTCCGCCGGGGCGGTCCCCTTCTTCACATAAGCCCGCCCGGGGGTGGTCAGGTACGCCGCGTCGCTGATCCCCAGCATGTCCCGGCTGTCGTGCTCGGATACTACCTTCAGGCACCAGCGGAAGTTGGCGTTGGCGTTCATCTGCTCCGTCACCACCCCCGCCGGCTTCTGGGTCATGATCACCGTGTAAATGCCCAGGGAGCGGCCGCCCCGGAAGATGTGGTCCAGGGCTCCGGTGAAATCCGGGAACTGGGCCTTGAAATCCGCAAACTCGTCAATGACCAGAATCAGGAAGGGCATTTCCTCCATCTCCGGATGGCTCCGCCGCCGGGCCTGATACCCCAGAATGTCGTGGGCATCATATTGGTGCACAAGAATCTGCCGCCGTTCTATCTCATTGTCCAGGGCCAGCAGGCAGCGGCGCACGTCCTTGTCCAGGTTGGAAATGCTCCCGGCCAGGTGGGGCAGCTCCAGGAAGGGCTTCAGCAGGCTGGAGCCCTTGAAGTCCACCAGCACAAAGTTTACATCGCTGGGAGGGAACTGCAGGGCCATGGAGATAATCCAGCTCTGGGCCATCTCCGACTTGCCGCTTCCGTTGGTGCCGGCCACCAGGCCGTGGGGGCCGCTGGCCTTTTCATGAATGTCAAAAAAGTAGGTTGAGCCGCCGCCCCGGACGCCGATGGGCACCGAAAGGGACTGGTAGCTGCAGGAATTGCCCCAGAATTCCCCCAGGTCCAGCTGGTCCGGCCGCTGTACATGGTAGCCCTCCAGGAGGGTCACCGCCTCCGGCAACGCATGGGCACTGCTCTTTTCCGGCAGCCGCACCGGCGCCAGGCTCCGGGCAAAGGTGTCACAGTCCGCCAGGGACAGCTGGTCCATCCGGAAGCTCCGCTTTTCCTCCGTCCGCTCCCGCAGGTACAGGGCGCTCTCCTCCCCCCGGGCCTCCAGAATCTGCCGGATGCCCCCGGGCAGGCTGCTGATGCCCTGGCCCAGCAGAATCCAGCTGATGCCCAGGCCCTCCGGGTGGGCGAAAAGCTCCTCCGCCGCCGGCTGGCCGTTCAGGAGGGAGGGATCTGCCACCAGAACGACGTAATGGGGCAGGGGAGATGTGGTCTGCCCCCACAGCCCGCCGCGCTCCGCCTTCCGGCGCTGGAAAACCTTTTCCAGTCCCGCAAACAGCTGGGAAGCTTCATACCGGCTGCCGGCCAGATACCGCTGGGTGCGGTCCTCGTTCCAGGTGTGGGGAAGCCAGCGCATCCAGGCCCATTGCTCCCACTCCGCCGGGGGAAAGATCACCGCCAACCGCACCTCATCGTACCCGTGGAGGGTGGCCAGCTGCACCGCCAGGGCCTGGGCCATGCGCACGGTCAGGCTCCGGGAGCCCACCACGCCCAGGGAAGGGATGTTTTTCAGATCGCAGAGCACCGGCACCGAATCCACCAGCCGGTACCGGTCCGCCAGCTGCTGGGGCATCCGGGTGAAGGCATCCTCCTCCAGCACAAACCCCACCTTGGGCGTCTGTACCTCCACGCCCAGAGGCTCCGCCCCCAGCCCCACCCGCAGAGACAGGAAATCCGCGTCCCCGGCGGTCCGCTCCCACAGCCGCGGATCCACCCGCTGGGCCATGTCCCGGCACTGCTCCGGGCCGGGATTCGCGTAGAGCAGGGCATCCCGCTGGGTCCGGGCCGCCTCCTCCAGCTGCTTCTCACAAGAGCGGATGTATGCCTGGTATTTCTCCCTTCGGGTGTTTTCCGCATTCTGGAACCGCTTGGTCTGATTTTTATAGTTGATCACCGTCACCACCACGCCCATGAGCATCATGGGGACAGAGAGCATCATGCCGATCCCGCCGGTAAAGGCGGACATGGCCAGGGAAATGGCCAGGGTCCCCAGCACCGGCAGAAGGGTGGTGAGCCAGTTGATCTCCGGCTTGCTGCCGATGGATGGCGCCCCCTCAATCTCCATGCGCCCGGAAGGCCGCTGCCGGATGAGCCGCGGGGAGCGGCTGAAATCCGGGTAGCTGCCTGCGGGACGGCTCCCCGCCGGGGTGCCCTTTGCCGGGCGGCTTCCCGCCTGCCGGCGCTCCTCCTGCTCCGGCAGGCGAAGCTGGATGCTCCCCGGCTCCCCGCCGGACACCTCCAGGCCGCCGGCGGAAAACACCAGCTCATACGGGCCGACCACCAGCACATCCCGCTCCCGCAGCGGTGCGCTGCTGATCTTCTGCCCATTGAGAAAGGTTCCGTTGGTGCTGTTCATGTCACAGACATACCAGCCCCCCTCGTAGAAATAGAGCTTGGCATGGCTGCCGGAGACCCGCTTATTCTGCAGCTGCAGGTCACAGCTGTCCGCCCGGCCAATGAGCAGCTGGGAAGAACCTCCCAATGGGACTTTCCGGGCCGGCTGATGTTCCTGGTGAAGGAACCGCACCGCTATGTGTTCCTTCCTATTTAAAAGGTACAGCTCCCCATCCCGGGCCTCCGCCTCCCCCACCGGCTGCCCATTGCAAGTCACCTGGCCGCTGCAGCGGACTCTCCATTTGCCATGGGAAAAGAAAAAGGTTATCAAATTCTCCCCGCAGCTGCCGGGAGGAAGATGATAACCACAATCACGTTTTTCACCGATGGACAGAGGGTGTGCCGGGTCCAGCTCCCGTTTTTCCATTAAATCACCCATCAGAATCTGAACCCAATCTGCCATAAATGCCACCTCTCTGCCCGTGTTTCTCTGCACGATTCGCATTACTAATACGAATTATTATACACTTGACAAAGTGTTTATGTCAATTCTATCATTACATAAACTAGGTAGGAAAGGTGGTGACATGTTGCAGGAACGAAAAGAAATCAACATAGA
>CAJFTW010000112.1 GCA_904420025.1 Candidatus Pseudolachnospira avium | reverse complement strand
GATCCTGGATATTATGATGCCCGGCGGCGGCTATATGTTTGGCATGGGCGCCAGCATTGACCATGCGCCCAGAGCCAATATGGAAGCACTGTTTGAGGCAGTGGAGCTGTACGGCAAGGCGTAAGGGAGAAGCGCAGAGAAGGTTGCCGCTTCGGTTGTCTGCGCTTCCGGATGGGCACATCTGCAGGCTGCTGTTTGTTGTGGGCGGGCAAAATTCTGCCCGCCCTGTTTTCCTGCTATCTATTTTCCTGGCTTTACGGAGAAAATGCGGGTTTCTGCCCAAATCTCCGTAGGAAATAAACAACCATTACGGAGAAAATGCAGCTTTCTGCCCAAATCTCCGTAGGAAATAGGCAATCATTACGGAGAAAATGCGGGTTTCTGCCCAAATCTCCGTAGGAAACAAGCAACCATTACGGAGAAAACGGGTATAGTGTTCAAAATCTCCGTAGTCAATGGACAGGGCCTACGGAGAAAAAAGAAAAAGTGCTTAAAATCTCCGTAATCGAATGGTTCGGCCTACGGAGAAAAACGAGATTTCTGCGAAAATCTCCGTAGTCAAGGGCGATTATCCGCCCTCTACCGGTTCAGCTCCTCCACAAAGGGGCGGCTCCGGGCGGAGAGCTCCACCCAGGCAGGGCGGAAGCCACATTTTATGGCGTTGCGGACGGAGGGAATGTTGCACCAGGCGGCGCAGTAAAAGGGAACCTTGCCCAGCTGGAACACCTCCAGGGCCAGCCGGCTGGTGAGGGCCTCCGCAATGCCCTGCCTCCGGTATTCCGGCAGCACATCCACGCCGATCTGGTACATGGTTTCGCAGTCGGCGGAGGCGCCGGCCAGGCCTATCAGCCGGCCCTGATCCCAGGCGCCCACGGCAATCTTGTCCAAGTGCTTCCGATCCTTACACAGGGCGTTTCCCCATTCCTCGGTGTAGTAGGGGGCAAAATCCTCCGGGTACAGCACTTGAAGCGGGTAGGGGCAGGGCAGCTCCCGGACCAGGTTGGCATCCGGCAGAAAATATTCTGCCATAAAACAGATCTGATAGTCAAAGGCATTTAACTTTTCCTGAAGGGCCAGTATATGGGGCGTCTCAAAGCAATGGGCCACCGGGTATTTCTGGATATACCACTCCACGCACTCTTTCAGTTCCGGGCTGGCCTGGGCCACAATATTCCTGCCGTAGGATACCAGGCTGCAGGCCAGGGGAAGGGGCAGATAGGCGCGGGCTTTTTCATTTTTCTGGGATAAAACCACCTTGTTTTCCCCGGACAGAAAATCTTCTGCCCGGCAGTTATAGTCATAAGCGGATTGCTGCAGCGCAATCGGAAGAATCTCTTGATTGGTCATAGCTTGTCTTGGGGCGGCTGATTCTGGCACAGCCGGCATGTCCTTTTCCTATTCCTATTTTGCGGGTCCCGAGATCAAAATCCTCCTGCAAGAAAGCTTGTGCCGGATTTTGACCTTTTGCCTCCGCTATCATAATATATCACAGAACTGAGAGGAAAAACAAGATGAGATTTTGATTTTGTTTGATTTTATTTGATTGCATTTGTGAAAATAGTTTGTTATAATTTGCTTAAATGGAGGGAATTTTATGTTAAGTGAAGAACTCTTTGATTTAGCAGAATATATTTGCAAAATAAAAGCGGAAACACAAACGGTGGAAGTGAAAGCAGCCCACGGTGGATGTCCCAAACATTTGTATGACACCCTCTCCAGTTTTTCCAACCAGGACGGGGGAGGCACCATTCTATTTGGCATTGATGAAGAACAGGATTTTCAAACCGTGGGGGTCTATGACTTACAGGATCTGCAAAAGAAAGTTACGGAGCAATGCAATCAGATGGAGCCTCCGGTACGGGCCGTCTTCACGTTTGCCGAGCAGAACGGACATCCGATCTGTTCGGCTGAGATCCCAGGCTTGGATCTTGCGGAGCGCCCTTGCTATTACAAGGGGACAGGGCGTATGAAGGGGTCCTATATCCGTGTAGGGGATGCGGATTTGCCCATGACCGACTATGAATTGTACAGTTTTGAGTCCTTCCGGAAGCACCTTCATGATGATGAGCGCCCGGTGCCCCGGGCGCAGTTGTCTCTTCTGGATCAGCCAAAGCTGCAAGAATATTTGCTGCAAATGCAGGCAGACCGCCCGGGATTTTCCAAATTAACGGAAGAACAGGCCATGGAAATGCTGGCCATTACGCGGGACCATATCCCTACACTGGCTGCAGTTTTGAACTTCGGCATTTATCCACAAGGCTATTTCCCGCAGCTGGCGATTACCGCCATTGTGGTTCCGGGGCAGGAAATAGGCGTGCGGGATGAGGGCAACGTCCGCTTTACCGATAATAAACGCATAGAAGGAACGCTGCCGGATATGCTTCGGGAGGCAATGAATTTTTGTAAAAGGAATATGAAAATCCGGACAAGGATTGATGCCGAAACGGGAGAGCGGGCAGATCAAGTGGAGTATCCTCTGGAGGCAGTCCGGGAAGCAGTGCTGAATGCCTTGATTCATCGTGATTACAGCCATTATACGGAGGGAACCCCGATTCAGATTGATTTCTTTTCCAATCGTCTGGAGATCCATAGTCCCGGCAGTCTGTATGAGCGGATGACGGTGGAGCAGCTGGGCCATGCCCGCCCCGATTTGCGAAATCCTGCCCTGGCGACGATGGCGGAATTTTTGCTGGGAACCGAAAACCGCTATTCCGGTATCCCCACTATGCGGCGGGAGATGGCGGCTGCCGGATTGCCGGAGCCGGTATTTGAAAACCGAAGAAATGAATTTGTCGTCACGTTTTATAATCAGAGGATTCCCCAGAAGGAGGACTCTCTGCCGGCTGCCAAACCGGAACCAGCCGATACGCTGCTGGAGTATTGCAAAATCCCCAGAAGCCGCAAAGAAATTGCGGAATTTTTGGGAATTGGAACCGTGTATTATGCGATGAAACACTATGTTCAGCCGCTGTTGGATCAGAAAAAGCTGGAGATGACGCAGCCCGGTAAACCGCGCAGCCGAAACCAAAAATACCGAAGTATATAGGGTATATCCCCATGACAAATTGACACAGAGAATACAAATCCGCAGGGTATCCTGTAAGCAGAAGGGGGTGAGGGGATGAACTGCCGGATTTTGATTGTGGAAGACGAGGGAAAGCTGCGGGAGGTGCTCTGCGATTATTTCCGCAGCAAGGGAGAGTTCCCGGTGGAGGCGGAAAACGGGAGGAAAGCCCTGGAACTGGCGGAGGAAGGCGGCTTTGACGCGGTGCTGCTGGATATTATGATGCCGGGGCTGGACGGCTTTTCCGTCTGCCGGGCCCTGCGCCGCAGCCAGGACGTGCCGGTGATCTTTCTCACGGCTCTGTCCGACGAGGAGGACAAGCTGCTGGGATACGAGCTGGGGGCGGACGATTACGTGACCAAGCCCTTTACCATGTCGGTCCTCTATGCCAAGACCATGGCGCTGATCAAGAGGAGCCGGGGCAGTATGCTCTCCGGGGACCGGCTGGAGTCGGCGGGGCTGGCGCTGGAGCTCAGCTCCCAGCGGGTGTTTGCGGACGGGAAGGAGATTCTGCTGACGCCCAAGGAGTACGCCCTGCTCCGGTGCCTGCTGCAGAACCGGAACATGGTTTTAAGCCGGGAGCAGCTGTTGGTCAAGTGCTGGGGCTACGACTACGAGGGGGAAGCCCGGGCGGTGGACACCCAGATACGGCGGCTGCGGGAGAAGCTGGGGAAACGGGCCTCCTGCATTAAGACGGTGATCAAGGCCGGCTACCGATGGGAGGGGTGAAGATGAGGGAAAAGAAACGCGCGCAGGCTTCCCGGGCCCTGAACCTGCGCCTGGGAACCCTTCTTCTGCTGCTGTGGCTGGCATGCATGGCGGCCTTCACCTGGGGCATTGCCCAGTACATTTTGCGGGAATTGACGGATGCGGGGCCGGGGCTGGCGGAGAACGCCGTTCGCGCGGGACGGCTGGATTCCCTGTATGAGGAGGACGATTACGCCGCCGGACAGAGGCAGCTGCCGGGGGCGGCGGAATACCGCATGAACCGGGCCATTGCCGCCACCAGCGCCAGCGTGTACGCCCCCTCCCTTGGCAGCTATCCGGGCATGGAACACACACCGAGCATATTCCGTTCGAGCGCCGGAGCCTGTGAGACGGCGGTGCTCTTTCTGGACACGGACAACCAGGTGATCCGCCAGAGCGGAGATTTTGTCTATTTTTCCTATGTGACGGAGGCAGACTGGCAGGCTGCCGGCAGCGGGGGAGCGGAAGGCGGCTCTGCGGGGGAAGACGCCGGATCCAGCGGGGAGGGGTCCTCCGCAGGGGAGGAGCCGGAAATCGCCGGCTATGGCTGGCTGGATCTGGGGGATCCGGCGGACGAACGGTATGGCCTGTTCCGCACCACCTACGCCGGTGTCCACAGCCTGTATGACCTGCGGGCTCTGCGCCTCACCGGCTACTGGGATGGCTCCCGGCTGGATCCGCTGGCCATGGCCGTGGCCACAGAGAGCGCCTACTACCAGGCCCTGGAGCAGGCGGCCCCGGGCTGGGATACGGGGGACGCCGCTGTCACCGGGGATACGGGAGATTCCGCTGCCGCCGGCGATACGGGGGACTCCTCTGCCACCGGCGATTCCGGCGGCAGCGTGCAGCCTCCCTACACCATGGCGCAGCTGGACGCCCAGGGGCTGCTGGAGTGGGATCTTCGCTTTGACCGGACGGACCAGGCGGAGCCGGGACAGCAGCTGGTGACCATCTATGCCCTGTATCCGGAGATGGACCTGTATGAGGGCGGCGGGCCGGTGCGGTATCAGGAAAGTGAAGAGTACGAAAACCTGCTGGCGCTGCTGGGCGCTGTGGGATTTTACCGGGATTCCGGAAGATACATGCTCTATCAGAGCGCGTCCCAGTTTGATATGTGGGATTTGATTGTATTCAGCTCCTATGGGGTGTACGATCTGACCGGGTATGACGCGGCTTCCGGGGAGCCCTATCCGGAGCCGGTGTACATGGCGCTGACGGCCCTGCGGGCCAGCCCTCTGCGGATTGCCATGGGCTTTCTGCGGAACGTATACGGGATCACCTTTTTGGCGATGGCCGCGGGCTTCCTGCTGCTGCGCCGCAGCCTGGGGAAAAACCTGCTGGCCCCTCTGGGGGAGATAAATCAGGGAATGGCAACCGGCTGGCCCCACCTTCCGGGGCTGCGGGAAAAACCGCCCAGATGGCAGGAGCTCTATGAGCTGTACCGGCATTATGAGGAGACACAGGATGCGCGGCAGGCGGGGAAGAACGAGCAGCGCCGGCTGCAGGCCGCCCTGGACTACGCCAGGACCGCGGAGGAAAACCGGCGGCAGATGACCTCCCACATTGCCCATGAGCTGAAGACGCCCCTGGCGGTAATCCACAGCTATGCGGAGGGGCTGCAGGAGCACATCGCGGAGGAAAAGCGGGATCAGTACCTGCAGGTGATTCTGGAGGAGACGGAGCGGATGGACGCCATGGTGCTGGAGATGCTGGACCTCTCCCGGCTGGAGGCGGGGCGGGTGAAGCTGGCCCGGGACGTGTTTGACCTGGCGGCGCTGGCCCGGAAGATTTTTGACAGGCTGAGGCGGGCGGCAGAAGCCAAGGAGCTGCAGCTTACTCTGGACTTTCCGGAAACCTGCCCGGTGACGGCGGACGAGGGACGGATGGCCCAGGTGGTGGAAAATTTTGTCAGCAATGCCATCCGCTACACACCGGCCGGGGGCAAGGTGGAGGCGAAGATTTCCGCGGAGGGGGACAAGACTCGGTTCTCCATTGCCAACGACTGCGCGCCCCTGTCCGCGGAGGCGCTGCGGAAGGTATGGGAGAGCTTTTACCGGGCAGACGAGTCCCGAACCGGCGAAGGCACCGGCCTGGGCCTGGCCATTGCCCGGAGCATTGTAGAGCTGCATGGGGGAAGCTGTCATGTGCGCAACACCAGAGACGGAGTGGAGTTCGAGTTTACCATTTGACCATACGCCGGTTGCCCGGCTGGTGATCCGGCTGGGCATTCCGGCCATGCTGGCCCAGTTTTTCAACATTCTGTACAGCATTGTGGACCGGGCCTTTGTGGGCCATATTCCCGGGGAGGGGGAGCTGGCCCTGGCCAGCATTGGCCTCTGCGCCCCGGTGCTGACGGCCATCGCCGCCTTCACCTCCCTGATCGGCGTGGGCGGCGCTTCTCTGATGAGCATTTCCATGGGAAGGAAAGAGTACCGGGACGCAGAGCAGGCCATGAACCAGTCCCTGGGACTGCTGCTGGGGATCTCCCTGCTGCTCACCGCAGTGGCGCTGGCGGCGGAACGGCCGCTGCTGTATGCCCTGGGCTGCAGCCCGGCCATGTACCCTTACGCCAGCGGCTACTTCCGGATTTATATCCTGGGGACCCCGGCGGTGCTCTGCGGCACCGGTATGAACCAGTTTGTTCTGGCCTGGGGCCGGGCCCGGCGGGGAATGCTGGCCGTGGTGCTGGGGGCGCTGGTCAATACGGTGCTGGATCCGGTTTGCATTTTTGCCTTTGATCTGGGAATTGAGGGGGCAGCCATTGCCACGGTGCTGGCCCAGTACTGTGTGCTGGCCTTTGTGCTGGCCTTCCTTCTCTCGGGGAAGGCCGTCTTTCGGGTGCGTTTCCAACGCCCGGATTTCCGGGTGGCCGGGAAAATCTGCCGCATCGGCGGCCTGCCCTTTTTCATTATGCTCTTTGACAATCTGCTGGTGATCTCGCTGAACGCGGTGCTGCGGCGGTACGGGGGCCCGGAGCTGGGGGACCGGTACATATCCTGTGCGGCGGTGGTCCAGAGCTTCATGGTGCTGGTGTTCTACCCGGCCCAGGGGATTACCACCGGCTGCGGCACCCTGTACGGCTACCATTACGGGGCGGGAAATGATAAAAAAGTCATGCAGGTATTCCGGTATGTGTTTTTCCTCTGCGCCGGGTACATGCTGGTTCTCTGCGCGGCGGCCCAGACGGTTCCGGAGCTGTTTGCCGCCATCTTTGTGCAGGATGCCGGCCTGGTTTCCCTGTCCGCCGGCTGTATCCGGAAATATACCCTGGGCCTCCTGGGGGTGGCGGTGCAGTATGCCATTGTGGACGGCCTGACCGCCATGGGGCAGGTGCGGCTGGCCCTGCCGGTTTCCTTTTTCCGGAAAATCCTGTACCTGGTGTGCGTGTTCCTCCTGCCGGTGTTAGGGCCCTTGGAAAATGTGTTCTACGCGGAAACCATCTCCGATCTGGCCGGGGCCACGGTGACGGCAATCAGCTTTGCCGCGGTGATTGCGCCCCGGCTGCGGAGGCAGATGAGGGAAGCGCCCGGCATCCGCACAAACCTTTAGAGGCGGGGGCCGCCGGCCCTGAGCGTGCCTAGCTCCGCCGTTTTTCCATCACATAGTTGGTCAGCCGAACACCGTGCCGTTCTACCTGCTGCTCCCGGAGGACGGTGTAGCCTCTCTTTTCAAAAAAAGGCCGGGCGGTGAGGGAGGCGTGGGTTACAATGCTCCCGGCCACCGCCTGTTCCAGCCGGTTGCAGAGGGTGGTGGCAATGCCCCGGCCCTGAAAGTCCTTGTGGACATAGAGCCGGTCCAGATACCCGGTCTGGTCTATATCGCCAAAGCCCACAAGCAAGCCGTTTTCCTCGGCTACCACCGTGTAATGCTCCCGGAAGGACCGGTCCCAGGCTTCCAGGTCCACCTGACCGGTGGCCCAGGCGTTTACCTGTTCTTCCGTATAATCCTTGGTGTTTACGGTGTGGACCGTGTGGTAAAACAGGTCCGCCAGCTGGGGGCAGTCGGCGGGCCGGTATTCTCGCAGAATCATCTTCTCATTCCTCCCCTGTGTGCGGTGTGATGCTTGGCCTGTGGCAGGCGCCTTCGGTGGGCGCTTCCAAAATGCGGACGGTCCTTTTCTCACAGTGGATCTCCGCCTGCACGCCGTAGGGCAGAATGCCGATGGGGCGGGCATGGCCAATGTTGATGTTGTAGAGGATCGGAAGCTTTTCCAAATGTTCCTCCTCCGCTACCACCTGCCGGATGACGGCCTTGTACTCTTCGTAGTAGGTCTCATCCTGGGGCTTGCCCACCAGCATCCCCCGGATCCTCCGGAGAATCCCCTGGGCGGCCAGGTTCCGGAGGGTCCAGCGCACAAAGCCGGGGGAGGGCTTGTCCTCGCTGGTCTCCCAGAACAGGATGGCGCCGTCCCATTCCTCCGGCGACGGCCAGATGGAGGTGCCGTTGGCCATCAGAAAGACATCCAGACAGCCGCCCAGCAGGTGGCCGGTGGCAAGGCCCTCCCCGTTGATGCACTCGTAGCCGTGCTGCTCCTTGCGCATGGTGTAGGAGCGGCGCTGGTTGCTTTCCTGCCAGGGAATGTGCTCGTCCGTCCACTCCGGGCTGGGGAGCAGGTCGTATTCCTCCCAGTCCCCGAACAGCATGTCCCGCACCGCCTGCTTCGTGTAGGCAAACATGCCGCCGTACTCCCCGAACTCGTTCATGATGGAAGGGCCGTAGAAGGAGACCAGCCCCGCCTTGTACATCATCAGGTGATTGATGGTGCTGTCGGAATAGCCCATGAAGATCTTGGGGTTTTCCCGGATGGTGTCCAAATTTATGTAGGGCAGGGTGCGGATGGTGTCCTCCCCGCCGATGGCGCAGAAAATGGCGGCGATGGAAGGGTCCCGGAAAGCATCCATCAGATCCCGGGCCCGCAGCTCCGGGTGTCGGGCCACAAATTCGCTGCCCTTCAGCGCATGGGGCATGCACACCACCTCCAGGCCGAAATCCTTTTCCAGCCGCTCCCGCGCCAGGTGGTATTTGTGAATCAGCGGCGGGTCTCCCAGCCCGCCCCAGGACAGGCTGACAATGGCAATCTTGTCTCCGCATTTTAGCCGTTTGGGTTTGATCATGTGTTGTACCTCCGATCCGATTTTGCACTCACTGTTTGCCACCCGCATTTTATGGTTCTGCATATGCGCCTCCCCATTCCGGCAAAAATCCCTGCGCATTTTTTGATTTCCCTCCTTGCCCTTTTCCCTCCGCCATGTTATACTATAGGCACAAAGGCAGTCGCCCTTACCGGGTGACCTCCGCCTCAGAGTAAGGTAATCACCCTGATAGTTTTGGTAGACTTGGCAGGGTGATTATTTTTTTGTGCCTCTGTTTTTTCCGTTGAGATACATCCACAATCTCAGAAGAATCTGAATAATGGTTAAAATGGCTGTAAGCCATTCGTATGTACTCATTGGCACCACCTCCTTTGCGGAGGCGGAAATCACCCATGCGGGCCGACTGCCCGTTTTTATTCTAACATAGATATGTCCTTGATACAAGTGAAAAACGATATTTCGAAACGAAAAAAAGTATTGCAATCCGACGACGATGGTGCTATACTATAGGCACAAAGGCAGTCGCCTTTACCGGTAACCCACGCCTCGGATGAAGTAATCACCTTGACAGCATTGGTCGGCTAGGCAGGGGGATTGTTTTTGGTATCTTTGTTTTTTGCCTTTGAAGTACATCAGCGCACTCAAAATTATCTGAGTCACTGTTAAAATGACTGTAAGCCATTCGTATGTACTCATTGGTATCACCTCCTTTGCGGAGGCGGAAATCACCCTATCAGCTTTGGTCGAGCGTGGTAGGGTGATTTTTTGCTTTTCTTTTGGCTTGGATCTCATGGTCTGGGAGTCGGTTCGTCCTTGGTTGGAAGATCCAGGTGACCTGAAGTACGGTATTCCTTCTTTCCGCGTATGTTTTAGATGTGACTCTTTGCGGGTAAGATAAAGGGAAGGAGGTATGCGTATTATGGCAGAAGAGAAGAAGATGGATTTTTCCCAGATGAGGGAGTATTTGGTGGATTATGACACCTGGTTGACACAGGAGGAAAAGAGCCTTTCCACACGGAAGCAATATATCCGGGAAGCGGAGCGGTTTCTACAGTGGATAAAGGGACAGGCGCGGAGCCGGGAGACGGAAGCAGGCAGGCCGGGGAGGAAGAGCTTCCCGTGAAGGTGGTGGACGGATACGGATATATCGGCTATGTGGAGATACCGGCACTGGAGCGGAAACTGCCGGTTATGTCCCAATGGGACTATGAACGGTTAAAGATTGCTCCCTGCCGGCAGTCTGGCTCTTCCTATACGGATGATCTGGTTATAGCCGCTCATAATTACAAAAGTCAGTTTGGAGGACTAAAAAATCTGGACACAGGAGATACCGTGATCTTTACGGATATGAATGGAGTAGTCAATACGTATCGTGTAGAGAAGCGGGAAACCATAGAGCCGGAGGATGTGGATGCTGTTTTGAACAGCGAAGATGATTTGGTGCTGTACACCTGCACCCTGGGCGGAGAGACCCGGGTGGTGGTTTTCTGTAAACGTGCGGAGGAGGGGGCGTAGAAAGCGTCCCTGCCATCCGCGTTTTTTTGTGTAACCTTTTTGTATCATTCCTGCTTGTGATTTTTCTGGGATTCTATTTTGATTTTTCTATTTCTTTTCAAGACCGTCACGCATTTTACATTCCTTTAACGAACATTTATAAAACTCCACATAATCTTCAAACCTTTGGATGCTACATTATACAAGGACCCGAAACACCCTCCG
>CAJFTW010000111.1 GCA_904420025.1 Candidatus Pseudolachnospira avium | reverse complement strand
TGGGCATTGTGGTGCTCAATGTACTCATCGGCATTGTGCAGGAAATGCGGGTGAAGCGAATCCTGGACCGGATTTCCCTGGTCTCCGGCCGGAAGGTGACGGCGGTGCGGGGCGGGCGGCAGGTGCCCTTGGCGCCGGAGGAGCTGGTGCTGGACGATGTGGTCTGCCTGGGACCCGGCTCCCCGGTGCCGGCGGACGCGGTGGTCTGCCAGGGCTGTGTGGAGGTCAATGAGGCCCTGCTTACCGGGGAGGCGGATCCGGTGCGCCGCCGGGAAGGGGAAACCCTGCTGTCCGGCAGCTTCCTGGTTGCCGGCCACTGCCGGGCCCGGCTAGACCGGGTGGGCGGGGACGCCTACGCGGCCAGCCTTACCCAGGCTATGAAAAAGCGGAAGCGCGTCCGCTCCCGGATGATGCGGGACCTGGACCGGCTGCTGCAGGTGGCGGGGGCGGTGCTGGTCCCCCTGGGCCTGCTGATGGTGGGCAAGCAGGCGGGGCTGCTGGGCCTGGAGCTGCCCTACGTGGTGCGGTCTACGGTGGCGGCGCTGGTAGGGATGATTCCGGAGGGGCTGTATCTGCTGGTCAGCGTGGCCCTGGCCGTCAGCGTCATCCGGCTGGCCCGGCGGCGGACCCTGGTCCACCAGCTTTCCTGCATTGAAAACCTGGCCCGGGTGGATGTGCTGTGCCTGGATAAGACCGGGACCATCACCGAGGGCTCCATGGAGGTAAAACGTCTGATCCCCCTGGAACCGGAGGAAGGGTTCCTTCCGGACCTGCGGCAGTTTATCCAGCGGATGGACGGGGAAAACGGCACTGCCCAGGCGCTGAAGGCCTGGGCGGCTGCCGGAAGCCTATCTAGGCCGCGGGAAAGGTTTCCTGCACAAACAGAAAACTTTTCCGCACCGTCGGAAGACTTTCCTGCACCGCCGGCTCCAGTGGCCCGGCAGGTGCCCTTCTCCTCCCGGCGGAAGTGGAGCGGCCAGGTACTGGCGGACGGCACCGTCTATGTGCTGGGGGCGCCGGAAATGCTGCTGGGGAAGGAGCTTGACCGGTACGGTGAGGAAGTGGCGGGGCTGTTCCGCCAGGGGCGGCGCGTCCTCCTCTTTGCCAGAGGCCGGAATTGCCTGGCGAAGGACCGGATTGCCGGGCCGCTGACGCCGCTGGGCTTTCTTGTCCTGTCCGATCGCATTCGCCCCCAGGCGGCGGAGACTCTGGCCTACTTCCGGCGGCAGGGGGTGACGGTGAAGGTGATCTCCGGGGACAATGGGGCGGCGGCAGCCCGCATTGCCCGGGAAGCCGGGCTGGCCGGGGCGGACCGGTTCTGCGACCTGTCCGGCCTCCCGCCGGAGGCGGACCTGGGGGAGTGGGCAGAAGGGTACAGCGTCTTTGGCCGGGTGACGCCGGAGCAGAAACAGCAGCTGGTGCAGGCTCTGCAGAAAAAGGGCCATACGGTGGCCATGATCGGGGATGGGGTCAACGATGTGCTGGCGCTGAAGGAGGCGGACTGCAGCATTGCCATGGCCTCCGGCAGTGAAGCTGCCTCCCAGGTGGCCCAGCTGGTGCTGCTGGATTCGGATTTCTCCGTGATGCCGGAGATTGTCCGGGAGGGGCGGCGGGTGATCAATAATATCCAGCGTTCTGCCTCCCTGTTTTGCGTGAAGAATATTTTTTCCTTCCTGGTGGCGGTGATCCTGCTGTTTGCGGCCATCCCTTATCCGCTGCTGCCGGCGCAGATTACCCTGATCAGTGGCTTCCTCATTGGGGTGCCCTCGTTCCTGCTGACCTTTGAGCCGTCCTTGGAGCGGGTACAGGGAGGCTTCCTGCGGAATATCTTCCTGAATTCCCTGCCTGGCGGCCTGGCCAACGTGCTGATTCTGCTGGCGGCCCTGTTCCTGGGTACCCGGGCGGGAATCCCCCTGGACGAGCTGTCCACGGTCTGTGTGATGCTCATTGGCCTGGTGGGGATTTTGGTCCTCCTGTTCCTGTGCTGGCCGCTGAAGCTGTGGCGCCTTTTGCTTATTGCCGGCTGCGGCGCTGGCTTTCTGATGGCTGCCTTCTGGCTGGGCCCGTTGTTCCACTTGACGGCCCTCTCCGCCGGGGCTCTCCGGCTTTTGGCCATATTGGCCCTGGCGGTGCCGCCGCTGCTGGCCTGCCTGGTGTTCGGCGTCAGCCGGGTGAAAAAAGGGATTTTGCTGAGGAAACGGAAAGAAAAAGCCTGCCCGGCCTCCTGAACGGGGCGGAAATCCGGCAAGAGAAGAAGCGTGAGAAAAAAATCCGAACAGAGAGAGGGGGACCCGTTGGTATGGGAGAGAACATTGGGATTTTGATGCCGGCCTACCGGCCGGAGCCGGCAATGCTGGCGTATCTGGAGCGGCTGCGGGAGAGCTGGAAGGGACTGCTTTTGCTGGTGGATGACGGCAGCGGGTCGGCCTACCAGGGAATCTTCCGGGAGGCGGAGGCACTGGGGGCTGTGGTGCTGCGCCACAGTGTCAACCGGGGCAAGGGCAGGGCCATCAAGACCGGCCTGTCCTGGTGCCGGGAAAACCGGCCTCAGCTGGCCGGGGTGGTGACGGTGGACTGTGACGGGCAGCATAGCCTGGAGGATGTCCGGCGGGTGATGGATGCCATGGCCCGTTTTCCGGAGGCGCTGGTTCTGGGCTGTCGCCGGTTTGGGGAGGGCACGCCGGCCCGGAGCCTGGTGGGCAACCGGATTACCTCCCGGGCCATGAAGCTGCTCTACAACATGGAGCTGGAGGACACCCAGACCGGGCTCCGGGGCCTGCCAGCCTGCTGGTTTCCGGAGCTGATGACCCTGGGGGGAGAGCGCTATGAGTATGAGCTGAACATGCTCATTGCGGCTCAGCGGCAGAGTATTCCCCTGGAGGTGGTGCCCATCCGTACCTTATATTTCCAGGGCAATGCCGGCAGCCACTACCGGGCGGTGATGGATTCCCTGCGGGCGGTGCGGGTCATGGGCTGGGGCCTGGTACAGTACGGCCTCTCCTCCCTGGCCTCTGCCCTGGTGGATGTGTCCCTGTACGCGGTCCTGGTCAAATGGGTGCTGGCGGCGCTGCCGCTGTCGGAAAAGCTGTTCCTGGCCGCAGTCATTGCCCGGATCTTGTCCTCCCTGGTTAATTACAGCTGCAACCGGAAGCTTCCCTACATGCAGAACCGGAAGCTGTTCCCCACCTTTGTCCGGTATTACACCCTGTGGGCCGGGCAGCTGGCCGCCTCCTTCGGCCTGGTCTGGCTGGGCTGCCGCTTCCTGGGCATGGATGAACTGGCGGCTAAGCTGGTGGCAGATTTGTTTCTGGCGGCGGCCAGCTACCAGATCCAGCTGCGCTGGGTATTTCGGAAGCAAGAGGAGGGGGAAGGCCTGTGGGGAAGAAAGAGAGAACGGGCGTAGGAATATGGAGTCGGAAGGCATATCTGCTGCGGCGTCTGGCTCGCTTAGGCATGCCCGGCTGGAGCACCCGGGGATGGGACGCCAGCCGGGGGCCTGCGGTGTACCTGATCCACCACCAGAACCTGTTTGGGCCGGTCCACACCCTGGCCTTTCTGCCGGGGGAGGCCCACCTGTGGTATCTGTGGGTGTTCCAGGATCGGAAAACCTGCTACCGCCAGTATATGGATTTCACCTTTACCAAGCGGTTTGGCTGGCCCCGGCCCATGGCCAGCCTGCTGGCTTTCCTGCTTTCCTGGATCGTGCCGGGGCTGATGAAGGCCTTCGGCGGCATCCCGGTTTACCGGGGCAAGCGGGAGATTGTCCGGACCATGAAGCTGTCCCTGGAGGCCCTGGTCCGGGGGGAGTCCATCCTTCTCAGCCCGGACCGGAACTATGCGGATCGGAATCCAGAGATTGGCCCTCTGTACGCTGGCTTCCTACACCTGGAGAAGCTCTACTTCCGGGAAACGGGCCGGCACCTGGCCTTTGTGCCGGTTTTTTGCGGCAAAAGCCGAAAGACGGTTGCTTTTGGGGAACCGCTGTATTTTGCCGGCGTCCGGCCCTTCCGGCGGGAGCAGGAGGAGATGGCCCAGGCGCTGCAGGAAGCAATCAACCGGCTGGGAAGGGAGCTGGGAGATCTGTAGCGCAGGAGATAAAATAATATGAGTTGCCCATTTGCCGGGCAACCTATTATTATGATGTTGGAGCCAAAAGGTATTTTGACCCCTATGATACCAGATTGCTCCGCACTGCGTGCTCCCGCAATCTGCATCTTATTATATAACGAGATATGTTTTTGCAATGCACGGGCATATTCAGTTGATTCTTCGGCCATTATCTGCTATTTTATAGAAATGGATGTACTTGTCAACAGCAGATCTTTTGTGCTAGAATAAACGGAAACACAAAAGGTTTATAGAGAATGGAGGAATACAGTATGCCTACAACACTGTCAGAGAAAGCAAAAAAGGTTAAGAACTCCTCAACCCTGGCCATCACGGCTAAGGCCAAGGCCCTGCGGGCAGAAGGCAAAGATGTGGTGAGCTTTGGCGCTGGGGAGCCGGATTTCCCCACTCCGGAGAATATCTGTGAGGCGGCCCATCGGGCTATTGACGCGGGTATGACCCGTTATACCCCTGCTTCTGGTACAACGGAGCTTAAAGAAGCGATCAGCCGGAAATTCCGAGAATTCAACCATTTGGAGTATAAGCCTAGCCAGATTGTCATCAGCAATGGGGGGAAGCATTCCCTGACCAACGTGTTTGAGGCTATTCTAAACCCAGGGGACGAGGTGATCATTCCGGCCCCCTTCTGGCTCAGCTATCCAGAGATTGTCCGTCTGGCAGATGGTGTGCCGGTGGAGGTAACCTGCCGGAAAGAGAACGGTTATAAGCTGACGGCGGAGGAGCTGGAGGCGGCGGTGACGCCCAGGACTAAGGCATTGATCCTGAATACCCCCAACAATCCCACCGGCGCGGTCTACAGCGCAGAAGAGCTGAAGGCCCTGGGGGATATGGCGGTGAAGCACGACTTCTTTGTGGTGTCAGATGAGATGTATGAGAACCTGTTCTATGCGGAGGGGCAGCACGTCAGCATCGGCTCCCTGAGCCCGGAGATCTTTGCCCATACCATCACCGTCAGCGGCGTCTCCAAGAGTTACGCCATGACCGGATGGCGGATCGGCTATACCGGCTCTTCCCAGGAGATTGCTTCCCTTATGGGCAGCATCCAGAGCCATCAGGCTTCCAACCCCTGCTCCATCTCCCAGGCGGCGGCGGTGGAGGCATTGAATGGTCCCCAGGATACGGTGAAGGCCATGAATGAGGCATTTAAGCAGCGCCGACAGTATATCTACAGCCGGGTCAACGCCATGCCGCTGCTGTCGGCGGTGGAGCCCCAGGGTGCGTTTTACCTGTTTGTGGACTGCTCGGAGGTGGTGGGCAAGACCTACCAGGGTAAGGAGATTGGCAGTGGCGCGGACGTGGCGGCCATCCTTATTGAGGATTATCAGGTGGCGGTGGTGCCCTGCACAGACTTTGGCTTCCCCAATCACCTGCGGCTGTCCTACGCTATCTCCCAGGAAGAGATTGCCAAGGGACTGGACCGGATTGAGTCTTTCCTGAAAACCCTGTAACGAAGGAGGGCACCATGGAGAAAGTACAGCGTCTGAAGCGGGAACTGGCTTACACGGGCACCGTACTGCGGGTCTACCGGGATACAGTGCAGGTCCCCGGCTGTCCGCCGGAGGCATGGGATTTCATTGCCCATGATGGGGCGGCGGCAGTGGTGGCTGTGCGGGAGGACGGAAAGATCCTGATGGTCCGACAGTACCGGAATGCCTTGGACCGTTTTACCCTGGAGCTGCCGGCGGGCAAGGTGGATGCGCCGGAGGAGCCCAAGGTGCTCTGCGCCAAGCGGGAGCTGGAGGAGGAGACCGGCTACCGCAGCGAAAACCTGGAGCTTTTGATTACGGTCAACACCACTGTGGCCTTCTGCAACGAGCTGATTGAGATCTACCTGGCCCGGAATCTGGAAAAGACCCAGCAGCACCTGGACGCAGATGAGCAGATTGAGGTGGAGGCCTATACCCTGGAGGAACTGTGCGGCATGATCTTCCGGCAGGAGCTGCGGGACGCCAAGACGGTGGCGGGCATTCTGGCCTACCAGGCCTGGCTGGCCCAGGCGGGAAAACCGGAAAGCTGACCGGCAGCCTATGGCAGAGAATGGCGTCATATCCTCCAACTCCCTGGAATAGAATGGAAAAAGGATTTCCAGGGAGGGCAATATGTTGGAAAAGCGGTTCACCGTACAGCAGCAAATGGCAATGGTCCTTGTCGTGGGATTTGCGGCAGGGGCCATTTTTGCAAACTTTCCCGGCCGGCCTTATGTGGGGGAGATCGGCATTCTCTCTTCCTCCTACCGGGAATACATACTGGCCGGAGGCTGGGATCTGCAGCGGCTTTTTGTGAGCCTGCTGGTCAGCCGCCTGGTGCCGGCTTTTCTGATGGTAGCGCTGAGCTTCAGCCGGTGGCGTCTCTCCGCCCTGCGCCTGTATGCCCTCTGGGCGGCATTCTCCTTCGGTTCCTTCTGGGCAGCGTGCCTTCTTTCCGGCGGCATCTCCGGAATTTTTGTGTTCTTTATGGCCCTGTTCCCCCACGGGCTGCTTTTGGTTTATGGCTGGCTGCAGCTGGGCCGGGTCCTCCTGGGCAGGAACCGTGAACTGCCCCGGCTCTTGCCTCCGTTCTGCATTCTGCTGCTGGAGGTGGTGGCGGAGGCCTGGATCCATCCGTACCTGCTCCGCTTCCTGTTCCGCCTGGTGTTCCCGTAACCCGCGGCTGCCTCCCCAAGGGCGTTTCCGCAAGCCTTTGGAGCATACCCAGGCATAAAAGGGCCGGCCGTCCACTAGAATAGTAAAAAACGGATGGGACATTTCGTATGAAAGGAAAATCTTTGCTCTGCGCCTTCCTGGCGGTGCTGCTGCTGACACTGCATCCCTCCTCCGCCCTGGCGGAGACGGAGGAGGCCGCCGGGGGAAACCTCTCCCTTTCCGCCCCCTCGGTGATTCTCCTGGAGGCATCCACCGGCACGGTAATCTATGAGAACAATGCGGACCAGTCGCTGCACCCGGCCAGCATCACCAAGATTATGACCCTGATCCTCATCTACGACGCCCTGGCAGAGGGGAAAATCCAGAAAGAGGATGTGGTGCGGGTCAGCGCCTATGCTGCCTCCATGGGAGGAAGTCAGGTATTCCTGGAGGAGGGGGAGGAACAGACCGTGGACACCCTGATCAAGTGTATCTCCGTGGCCAGCGCCAACGATGCCTGCGTGGCCATGGCCGAGTTCACCTGGGGCAGCGAGGAGGCCTTTGTGGAGCAGATGAACCAGCGGGCTGCCGGCCTGGGCATGACCGGCACCCACTTTGTCAACTGCTGCGGCCTGGACACGGACGGCCATCTGACCACCGCACGGGACGTGGGGATCATGTCCCGAGAGCTGATCACCCGCTACCCGGACATTTACCAGTACACCTCTATCTGGATGGAAAACATCACCCACGTAACCTCCCGGGGCAGCAGTGAGTTTGGATTGGTGAACACCAACAAGCTGATGAAGCAGTATTCCTACGCCACCGGTCTCAAGACCGGATCCACGGGTCTGGCCAAGTACTGTGTATCCGCCACGGCCCGGAAAGATGGGATCGACCTGATTGCGGTGGTCATGGCGGCGCCGGATTACCGGGTGCGCTTCCAGGACGCGGTGACCCTGCTGGAGTACGGCTTTGCCACCTGCCGCCTGTACCAGGACAGCGAGGGGGTGGAGCTGCCGGAATTGCCGGTGACCGGCGGCGTGGAGGACAGCCTGCCGCTGATCCAGAAGGGGAGCTTCTCTTACCTGAGCACCACCGGGGAGGATTTTTCCGGGGTGGAGAAGGCGCTGGAGCTGCCGGAGAGCGTGGAGGCACCGGTGGAGGAAGGCCAGGTGGTGGGTACTGTCCGCTATTATCTGGGAGAGAAGGAGCTGGGAAGCGTGGAGATTCTGGCCCAGCGGCCGGTGGAGAAGGCTGGATTCCTGGATTACCTTCGGAAGGCCACCATCCAGTGGCTGCTGTAGGCGCTGGTGCTGGCCTAGCCCTACCGGTCCCTCTCCTTCCGGCCGGTTCCCCCGCCTCCCACCGGCGGCCCCGGCCGGGCCTTTCCGGATGGTTGCCAAACCGGGTATGGGCATGGTATAATAACTTGATTTCCAATCGGTTGGCCTGCGGGAGGAATGGCATGGGATTCAGAGTAGTAGAGTACGTGGTGGAATCAGAAAAAATCCCGGAAAGTATGGACGGATACCGGATGGCGGTACTGGCAGATCTGCACGACTGTGCTGTGGGCAGGGAGAACCAGTGGCTGCTTGCTGCCCTGCGGCAGGCGCAGCCGGATCGGATTCTTCTGGCCGGTGATATGATTACAGAACATACAGGGCAGATCAGTTCATGGCTTTCTTATCGCCGGGCCCGGGATCTGCTGCTGGAGCTGGCCCGGGAATTTCCCATCTATTATGCTATGGGAAATCATGAATCCCGCTGGAAGAAGGAGAGGGAGGGCCATTCCTACACCTTTGAGCGCTACCGCCGGGAGCTGGAAAATGCGGGGATAGTGTTCCTGGACAACCTTTCCGCTGTGCTGGGAAGCGGCCGTCAGGGGATACGGGTCACCGGCCTGGAACTTCCTCTGCTCTATTATCGGAAAGGGCTCCGGATCCCCAAGCTGACGGCGGCGGCCATCCGCAAGCTGGCAGGACCGGCGGATGAGGAATATTATCAGATTCTCCTGGCCCACACGCCCCAGTTCTTCCAGGCCTATGCGGATTGGGGGGCGGATCTGGTGTTGGCCGGCCATTTCCACGGGGGCATGGTGCGGCTGCCCCTGGTGGGCGGGGTGATGTCCACCTACTATCGGCCATTTCCCCGCTACGATCGGGGAAGATTCTGGAGAGGGGAACGGCAGATGATTGTCAGTGCCGGTCTGGGGACCCACACCATCCCCCTGCGGCTGAACAACCCGCCGGAGCTGCTGATGCTGACGTTCCGGCACAGAGGATAGGAAAAGATGGAACTGGAAGTAAAGCTGAAAGTGTTTGAGGGGCCATTGGACCTACTCTTGCACCTGATTGATAAAAATAAGGTAAATATCTACGATATTCCCATTGTAGAGATCACTGCCCAATACCTGGACTATGTGAACCAGATGGATCGGGAGGATCTGGACCTGGTCAGCGAGTTTTTGGTGATGGCGGCCACCCTGCTGGACATCAAGTCCCGGATGCTTCTGCCCAAGGAGAAGGATGAGGAGGGCCAGGAGGAGGATCCCCGGGCAGAACTGGTGGAGCGGCTGCTGGAGTACCGGAAATTCAAGTACATGAGCGGCGAGCTGCGGGATAAGGGCATTGGCAGCGAGCGGCTGCAGTTTAAGGAGCCGACCATTCCCCGGGAGGTGGCGGGCTACCGGCCTCCGGTGGATTTGGATCAGCTGCTGCAGGGGGTGACTATGCTGCGCCTGAAGGCAATTTTTGACGAGGCCATGCGGCGGCAGGCGGACAAGGTTGACCCGGTCCGCAGCCGGTTCGGCAAGATTGAGCGGGAGACGGTGCAGATTGGGGACCGGATTTCCGCGGTGCGCAGGCGGGTGTCCCGGGGAGGGCGATATTCCTTCCGGCAGCTGCTCCACCAGGGCGCCTCCCGAGAGGAGATTGTAGTCACCTTCCTGGCGGTGCTGGAGATGATCAAGACCGGGGAAATCCGCCTTACTGAGGACAGCACCCGGGACGATATTATTATTGAGGGAAATGGAGCGTAAGATGAATTACGAGGCAATGATTGAAGGGATTTTGTTTACCATGGGTGAGCCGGTGGAGAGGGAAACCTTGGCTATGGCCCTGGAGCTGCCGGAGCCGATGGTGGAATCCCTGGTGGCCTCTATGATGGAGAAATACCAGGGGGAGGAGCATGGACTGAAGATTATCCGGCTGGAGAACAGTTACCAGATGTGCACCAAGCCGGAGTGCTATGAGCCGCTGATCCGTATTGCTGCCCGGCCCAAAAAGCCGGTGCTGACGGATGTGGCCATGGAGACCCTGGCGATCATCGCTTACAAGCAGCCCATTACCAAGCAGGAAATCTCCAAGATCCGGGGCGTCAGCTCGGACCATGCGGTGAACAAGCTGGTGGAGTACGGCCTGGTCTGTGAGGCAGGCCGGCTCAACGCGCCGGGAAGGCCCATCCTGTTTGCCACCACGGAAGAATTTTTGCGGCGGTTCCAGCTGGAATCCCTGGACAGCCTGCCGGTGCCGGATCCGGAAAAGATGGCGGAGATCCAGGAGGAGGTGGCCCGGGAGACCGGGGATGTCGCCGGGGAGGAAGAGGAAATCACGGTGGAGGTGTGAACGGGAATTCCGCTGGATCTTGCAAATCCGTCCATTTCATGGTAGGATAAAAAAGCGCTATGCAGAAACACAGATAAAACAGTGCAGAAATTCAGGAAAGAGCAGGACACACGGATGAAAAAGATTGGTTTTATCGGCTGCGGTAACATTGCCCGGGCCATGATTCGCCAGATGATTAAAAAAAAGGTTTGCGATTCGGAAAATATTATCGCCTCGGCGCTGCACTGGGATACACTGGAGAAAACCCACCGGGAGCTGGGGATTTCTGTGGCCCAGGATAATCGCCAGGTGGTCCGGGAGGCAGACATTATCTTTTTGGCAGTGAAGCCCCAGGATTATCGGGATGTGATTACAGAGATCCGCTATGAGATTGACCGGCAGCTGATTGTGACCATAGCGGCTGGTAAAACCCTCAAATGGGTGAAGGAAACCTTTGAGCGGGATGTGAAGCTGGTCCGCACCATGCCCAACACCCCGGTGATGGTGGGGGAGGGCGTTACCGGCGCCTGCAAGAATTCCTTTGTCACACCGGATGAGTTTGACGAGGTGATGAAAATCCTGGCCACCTTTGGCCAAGCCATCGAGGTGAAGGAAGCAGTGATGGATGTGGTGGGCAGCATAGGCGGCAGCGCTCCGGCACTGGTCTATATGTTTATTGAGGCCATGGCGGACGCAGCGGTGGCGGACGGCATGCACCGGGATCTGGCCTACCGCTTTGCTACCCAGTCGGTGCTGGGCAGCGCCAAGATGGTCCGGGATTCCGGGCTCCATCCTGGCGTGCTGAAGGATCAGGTCTGCTCCCCCGGTGGCATTGCCATTGAGGCGGTGCAGACGCTGGAGCGGCACAACTACCGCAGCGCCGTGATTGAGGCGGTGCGGGCCTGCACCGAAAAGTCAAAGAATTTGTTCTGACCGGCAGCCCCGCTGCAGGCAGAAGCCAATCCGGTTCCCCGGATTTTGTCCAGAAACTGTTGCCGGACCGGCAGAGACGCCCAGATTCCAGGGAGCGGCTCTGCCGGTCCCTTTTTGAGCCGTGCGTTGGAGCGGAAGCTGTGGATGCGGGCCAGATACAGCATGCCCCAGGCTTCCCCCTCCGGATCCTCCGTCCGGAAGACGCCAATAGGAATCAAGGAAAAACGGGCGGCGCCGGTCTCGGCGGCCAGTACCCGCCCGGCGGTGTCCGGGAGGTTTTCTCCGGGGGTGCTCCCACTCCACAGGAGACGGGCCTCTGACAGATCCTGCCCCGGGGCCAGGACCGCCAGGGCAGCGGACTGCAGGACAACAGGTTCATGGGAACAGCAAAATTCAGTGGACATAGCAAGCTCCTTCCTAAGGAAATCAGACGAATTTTTTTAGGCGATATACTGGTACATCATGATATAGTGGCAGAGGCTTCCGCCCATGACAAACAGGTGGAAGATCTCATGGGAGCCAAAGCCCGGGTGACGGGCATTGAAGAGCGGCAGTTTCAGGGCATAGATGACGCCGCCCACCGTGTAGATGAGGCCGCCGGCTAAAAGCCAGCCAAAGGCCGCCGGGGAGAGGACGGCAACCAGCTCCCGGAAAGCCAGCACGCACACCCATCCCATGCCAATGTAGATCACGGAAGAAAACCACTTGGGACAGGTGATCCAGAAAGCCTTGATCAGAATGCCGGCCAGGGCAATGGCCCAGACCAGAAGGCAGAGCCGCAAGCCCAGGGGCTGGGGCAGCACACAGAGGCACACCGGCGTATACGTCCCGGCAATCAGGAGGAAGATGGCCATGTGATCCACCTTCCGGAGAATCCGGTTCACCTTCTCCGAAATATCCAGGGAGTGATAGGTGGTGCTGGCAGCATACAGCAGAATCATGCTGCCGATAAAAATGCTCAGGGAAATCAGCGGCTCCCGCCCTGCATGGTGGGAAGCTTTCACCAACAGCGGCAGGGCCGCCGCCGCTGCCGCCACCATGCCAACAAAATGGGTGATGGCGCTTCCTGGATCCTTCAAAACGGCTTTCATAACAGACACCTCCTGTGACGCAGATTCGAAATTATATAACATAGTATTCAAAACCATATGTAAGATATACTAATATTACATCACAAGAGGAAAGAAATCAATACCGAAAGAGAGAAAATTTCCCAAAAAAATTTGGAAGAAAAAGGGAAGAAAAAGAGAAGCAGGAAGATACCTCTTCCTGCTTTTTCAGCTCCGCAGCGTCTTGTACTCATCCAGCAGCTGCCCACTCTCAATGACGAAGTCCCGGAAATTTTTGACCGCCGGGGTCATGTACCGGTTCCGTACCCAGGCAATGTGAATGTCCCGGGTGGGGATTTCGTTTTCCACGGCCAGGGCGGCGGTGTTGTAGGTGGAGACATCGGCGGCGGCCTCCGGCATCAGGGCAATACCCAGGTGTGCTGCCACGGCACCCAGGATAATGGAGTCATGGAAGCCTTCAAAGGAGATCCGGGGGCGCAGCCCCACGCTCTGGAAAACCTGGTCAATATAGTTGCGGATCTGGCACTGGGGGTGGTAGGTGATGAAGGTTTCCCCCTCCAGGGTTTTCAGGTTCACGGACTTTTGCCCCGCCAGAGGGTGATCCTTGGGTACCATGAGAATGGTTTGATGGCTGCCGATCTTCACCGATTCAATCTCCGGATGGTCAAAGGGGGTGGTGAAGGCCAGATCTGTTTTCCCCTCCAGCAGAAACTCCTCAATGGTGGGGGTGGACAGCTGGTCAAAACGGAAATGATTCTGCACTTTGCCGGTTTTCTCAAAAAAGCGGGAGATCAGAAACGGTACAAAGCCGCTGAGGGAGCTGAGATAGCTGAGGGAGATCATGCCGCTTTCCGGGCTGATGAAATCCTGCAGCCGGGAGCGTCCCTCATCCAGAATCTCCAGGGAACGGGAGACATAGTCCAGGAAAAAGGCACCGCAGCTGGTAAGCCGCACATTGCGCCCCTGGCGGATGAACAGGGAAACCCCCAGCTCCTTCTCCAGGTCCGTAATGGAATGGCTGAGGCTGGACTGGGAAATATTCAGCTTGCGGGCCGCCTGGGTGTAATGCTCCAGCTCGGCGATGGTTTTGAAATAGTAAAGCTGCTGCAGATTCATGGAAGCACCTCCGGTTCTGCAGCTATCATAAAGCTTTCCGGGGGGAAATGCAAGGCTTTGTGGGGCAATCATGAGGGAAAACAACCGGTTTTATGGGAAAACCCCATTATATGAGAAAAATAACAGGTAATAATTTATGAAAAACATTGGATTTTTACCTGGGGATGTGATACAAATAGAGTGATGAAATTTTCATATATCTATCCAATCTGTTCAAAGGAGATCATGAAAAATGAGACTGGAAAGCAAAGTGAAAGTAAACGTAAGAGGAAAGGTGTTCGGCGGGGACAAGAATCTGTCCTGCATCCCCATGATTCCCGCAACCCGGGAGGCGCTGGTGGAGGAGGCCAAGATGGTGGCCGGCCTGAATCCGGATGTCATTGAGTGGCGGGTGGACCACTACGACCAGGCGGGGGATCCCCAGGCGGTCAAGGAGGTCCTCCAGGAGATCGGGCCCAGCCTGAACAACATCCCGGTGATCTTCACCTTCCGCCATAAATGCGAGGGCGGCTTCAAGGAGTACCCCCAGGATGTGCGTCTGGCCACCATCCGGGCAGCGCTGGAGACGGGCTATGCGGACATCATTGATGTGGAGGCTTGCAATGAGAAGTCCTTCATTGACCAGGTGAAGGCGGCGGTGGAGGCAGCCGGCTCCAAGCTGATCCTGTCCTTCCACAATTTCACCGAGACCCCTTCCGAGGAGTTCATCTACAACAAGCTCATTGAGGAGAAGGAGCTGGGGGCAGACATTCCCAAGCTGGCCGTTATGCCCAAGGATTTCCTGGATGTGCTGACGCTGATGAAGGCCACCTACCGGGCCCGCACGGAGGCGGTGGACCTGCCCATGATCACCATGTCCATGGGGGATGTGGGCAAAATTTCCCGTGTCATCGGCGACCTGTACGGCTCAGATATGAGCTTTGTGGTGGGCAAGGCCGCCAGCGCGCCGGGGCAGATCCCGGTTGCCATTGTCAACGAGCTCTGGAAGCTGCTGGCCTAAGGCAGTGCCGGCAGCCCACGCATCCTAAATCCTTACAGATACATATCCTTACAGAAAACCGCCCGGCAAAGCGTTTTCCGCGCTGCCGAGCGGTTTTTCTCTGGCTGGAGCGCTCCGCTGCCAGGCGGCTTTTCTCAGGCCAGATAATTCTTCATGGTGTTCAGGGCGTTCTTCTCCAGCCGGCTCACTTGGGCCTGGGAGATGTGGATCTCCTCCGCCACCTCCATCTGGGTTTTCCCTTCAAAGAAGCGCAGGTGCACAATGTTCTTTTCCCGATCCGGCAGGCGGCGCATGGCCTCGCTGAGGGAGAGGTTCTCCACCCAGTTGTCCTCCCGGTTCTTTTTGTCGCTGATCTGGTCCATCACGTAGAGGGCGTCCCCGCCCTCCGTGTACACTGGCTCGTAGAGGCTGACAGGGCTTTGGATGGCGTCCAGCGCCCGGGTGATCTCTTCTGTGCTCACGCCGATCTCCTGGGAGATCTCGCTGAGGGACGGCTCCCGGAGGTTCTGCTTGGTCATCTGTTCCTTGGCGGAGATGGCCTTGTAGGCAATGTCCCGCAGGGAGCGGGATACGCGGATGCTGTTGTTGTCCCGGAGATAGCGGCGGATTTCTCCGATAATCATGGGCATGAAGAGGGGAGAGGGAAAAGGGTAGGGCAGGCGCTACTCCTGAATGTGCTCCAGCCCCTGGTTTATAATGGTACACACATGGGCGTCTGCCAGGGAATAGTAGACGGTCCGCCCTTCCCGGCGGAATTTGACCAGCTGGCTCTGCTTCAGAATCCGCAGCTGATGGGAGACGGAGCTCTGGGACATGCCGATGTGGTCGGCAATATCCTGCACGCAGCGCTCCCCTTCCAGGAGGGTGTAGAGAATTTTGATCCGTGTCTGGTCTCCAAAGAGCTTAAACAGCCCGGAAAGGCGGTACAGTTCCTCGTCTGTTGGCATGGCGGTTCCTTCCTTTGTGGTTTTTTCAGAGTTCGTCCCCGCCGCCTGCCTCCTCCGGCGTGTCCGGCGCGCTGTGGATCCGGTTGCGGATGGCCATCATCCGTTGGTCGGTGGCGGCAATGGTGTCCGCGCAGTCCTTCAGCTCCCGGATGATCTCCTGTTCATCCGGCACAGATTTTTTGTATTTCAGCTGGTGCTCCAGGCTTGCCCAGAAATCCATGGCAATGGTGCGGATCTGTATCTCCACCTTCATGGCACGCTTATGATCGGAGAAAAATACCGGCACCTCCACAATCAGGTGCAGGCTGCGGTAGCCGTTGGCCTTGGGCGTACGGATATAATCCTTCCGCTCCAGGATCCGCAGGTCATCCTGCTGCGTCAGCATGTCTGCAATGGCATAGATGTCATCAATAAAGGAACAAATCACCCGGACGCCGGCAATATCCGTCAGGTTATCCTCCATGGAGGGAACGCTGACGGGCAGCCCTCTTTTCCGGAGCTTGCGGGCAATGCTCACCGGCTTTTTGATCCGGCTGCTGATAAATTCAATGGGATTGCGCTGGTAGCGGACGGAGAATTCGGAGTTGAGGACTTCCAGCTTGGTGCGGATCTCCTTGATGGCACAGTCGTACATCATCATCAGCTCCTGGTATTGGATGGCCTGGTCCAGAAAAAGCGGCGCGTTTTCAATCAGCTCGGTAATGTCAACGTCATCGATAACGGAGACTGGCTCCGGCGGCGTTTTCTTCAGCAAATCAGACATGGTGCCTCCTGGTTCAAATTTTTTTCTAGTATAGCAATCCCCTGTGAAAAAAGCAAGAACCATGAAGTCTTTGCTTTTTCCTGTGGGACATGCTATAATGCCGGTAGGCCCGTCCATCCTGGCGGGTAAAACGTAAGCATGCGCCCTTCCGGCCGGAGAGCAAGTCCCTTCGGCCGTTGGCATGCTGTGAAAATGGAGGAAAGATTTTTTATGGCTGATAGAATTCGTACCCGCTTTGCGCCCAGCCCCACGGGCCGGATGCATGTGGGAAATCTGCGGACCGCCCTGTACGCCTACCTGATTGCCAAGCACGCCGGCGGGGATTTCATCCTGCGCATAGAGGACACGGACCAGGAGCGCTATGTGCCGGAGGCACTGGACATCATCTACCGCACCCTGGAGAAAACCGGCCTGGTCCATGACGAGGGGCCGGACAAGGACGGCGGCGTGGGCCCTTACGTCCAGAGCCAGCGCCAGGCCCAGGGCATTTACCTGGAGTACGCCAAAAAACTCATTGAAAAGGGGGAAGCCTACTACTGCTTCTGCACCAAGGAGCGGCTGGACTCCCTGCGCCAGGTGGTGGAGGGCAAGGAGATCTCCGTCTATGACAAGCACTGCCTGCACCTGTCCCCGGAGGAGGTGCAGCAAAAGCTGGACGCCGGGGAGCCCTACGTGATTCGCCAGAACATTCCCCGGGAGGGGACCACCACCTTTCACGATGAGATCTACGGCAGCATCACCGTGCCCAACACAGAGCTGGACGATATGATCCTCATCAAGTCCGACGGCTACCCCACCTACAATTTCGCCAACGTGGTGGATGACCATCTGATGGGCATCACCCATGTGGTCCGGGGCAACGAGTACCTGTCCTCCTCCCCCAAGTACACCCGGCTGTACGAGGCCTTTGGCTGGGAGGAGCCGGTGTACGTCCACTGCCCGCTGATCACGGATGAGGAGCACAAAAAGCTGTCCAAGCGCAGCGGCCATTCCTCCTACGAGGATCTCATTGACCAGGGCTTTGTCAACGAGGCGGTGGTTAACTACGTGGCCCTGCTGGGCTGGAGCCCGGAGGAAAACCGGGAGATCTATTCCCTGGAGGAGCTGGTGCAGGTGTTTGACTACCATCACATCAGCAAATCCCCGGCGGTGTTTGACATGCAGAAGCTTCGGTGGATGAACGGGGAGTATATCAAGGCCATGGACCCGGAGGAATACTATGCCCGGGCCCTGCCGGTGGTGGATTCGGTGGTGAAGCGGGACGTGGACAAGAAGGCCATTGCGGACCTGATGAAAACCCGTATTGAGGTGTTCCCGGATATTGCGGAGCCCATCGGCTTCTTTGAGGAGCTGCCGGACTACGATGTGGCCATGTACACCCACAAGAAGATGAAAACCAATCCGGAAAATTCCCTGCAGGCCCTGGAGGACCTGCTGCCCCGGCTGGAGCAGCTGCCGGACATGGGCCATGAGCGGGTCCAGGAGCTGGTGGCCGCCTACGTGGCGGAGAAGGGGATTAAGAACGGCCAGGCCCTCTGGCCCCTGCGTACCGCGGTATCCGGCCGGCAGATGACGCCGGGCGGCGCCTACGAGATCATGGAAATCCTGGGCAAGGAGGAGAGCCTTTGCCGGATCCGGATCGGAATTGAAAAGCTATGCCATTCCATCCAGCACAATTAGAAGCCATTTCCTGGGGGGAAGGGCCGGCCCTGGTGCTGGCCGGCCCTGGCTCCGGGAAAACAACGGTTATCACCCACCGGGTCCGGGAGCTGCTGCAAAAAGGGGCGGATCCCTCCCGGATTCTGGTGATCACATTCACCAAGGCGGCTGCCGGGGAGATGCGGGAGCGCTTCTTCCGCCTGATGGAGGGAGCTGCGCCGCCGGTGACTTTCGGCACCTTTCACGCTGTCTTTTTCAAAATTCTGAAATACGCCTACCATTATAATGGTAGCCATATTCTGCGCCCGGAGAAGCGGCAGGAGCTGCTGCGCCAGGTGTTTGCCCAGGTTCGGCCTCAGGTGGAGGATGAGGCGGAATTTCTGGCGGATATTTCCAATGAAATCAGCCGGGTCAAGGGAGACCGGGTGGATCCGGACCACTACTATTCCCAGAACTGCCCGGAAGAGGTATTCCGGGCCTTTTACCGGGGATACGAGGCGGGGCTGCGGGCGGCAGGCCTGCTGGATTTTGATGACATGCTCCGGCTCTGCGATGAGCTGCTGCGGGCCCGGCCGGACATTCTGGCCGCTTGGCAGCGGAAGTTCCAGTACATCCTCATTGATGAGTTCCAGGACATCAACCGGATCCAGTATGAGGTGGTCCGGCTGCTGGCGGCCCCGGAGAACAACCTGTTCATTGTGGGGGATGACGACCAGTCTATCTACCGGTTCCGGGGGGCCAAGCCGGAGATCATGCTGGGCTTCCCCAAAGACTACCCGGATGCCCGGCAGATCCTCCTGTCGGTGAACTACCGGTCCCAGCCGGAGCTGGTCCGGGCCACCAGCCAGCTGGTGATGCATAACGAGGCCCGGTTCCCCAAGGAGCTCTCCGCGGCGGCGGGCCCCGGCGGGACGCTGGCGGTGAAGGCCTTCCCCCATCCGGCGGAGGAAAACCGCCAGGTGGTCCGGGAGCTGCAGGAGTACCACCGGCAGGGCGTTCCCTATGCGGAGATGGGCCTGCTGTTCCGGACCAATCAGAATCCCCGGGGGATGGTGGAGCAGCTGCTGCGGATGAACCTGCCCTTCCAGATGCGGGATCTGGTGCCTAACCTTTATGAGCACTGGATTGCCGGGGATATTCTCACCTATCTGTTTCTGGCCCACGGCAGCCGGAAGCGGGGGGATTTCCTGCGGATCATCAACCGCCCCAAGCGGTATGTGCACCGGGCGGCGCTGGACCAGCCGGAGCTGGATCTGGAGCATTTGAAGGAATGGTACCGGGGCAAGGATTGGATGGAGGAGAAGCTGGACCGGCTGGCGTATGACCTGAAGGTGCTGGGGCGCATGGCGCCGGCGGCGGCCATCCACTATATCCGCCAGACCGTGGGGTACGATGGCTTCCTGCGGGAGTACGCCCAGTACCGGCGGATGCAGCCGGAGGAGCTGCTGGAGATCCTGGAGGAGCTGGAGGAGGCGGCCCGCCCCTTCCGCACCCTGCCGGAATGGCTGGAGCACATCCGGGCATACACCCGGCAGCTGCAGGAGCAAAAGCAGAGCCCGGAGCAGCACACCGGCATCAGCGTCTCCACCATGCACAGCGCCAAGGGGCTGGAATACCAGGTGGTCTACATACTGGATGCCAACGAGGGGATCACCCCCTACAAGAAGGCCCGGGGCCAGGCGGACATGGAGGAGGAGCGGCGGCTGTTCTATGTGGCAGCCACCCGTGCCAAGAACCACCTGCACGTGTACTGGGCCCGGGAGCACTACCACAAGCCCCAGGAGGTTTCCCGGTTTGTCACGGAGCTGGTGGGCCGGGATGCGGTGCAGGCGGCGGAGCGCCTGGCCGGGAAGGGATGAGAGAATCAGGAGGTTTTCATGGAAGGATACCAGAAAGCGTGGGAGATCATCGGACAGGTGAAGCAGGTGATCCAGGGAAAGGATGCCTGTATTCAGAAGGTTTTGACTGCCATCCTGTCTGGAGGCCATATATTGATCGACGACATTCCGGGGGTGGGAAAGACCACCCTGGCCCTGGCCTTTGCCAGAGCCATGCGCCTCTCCAGCAGCCGGATGCAGTTTACGCCGGATGTGATGCCTTCGGACGTTACCGGCTTTTACCTGTATGACAAGGAAAGCGGCCAGTTCCACTATCAGCCGGGACCGGTGATGTGCAACCTGTTCCTGGCAGATGAGATCAACCGTACCTCCCCCAAGACCCAGTCAGCGCTGCTGGAGGTGATGGAGGAGCGGCAGGTGACCCTGGAGGGGCGCTCCCATCCGGTGCCCCGCCCCTTTACGGTGATTGCCACCCAGAACCCGGTGGGCTCCGCCGGCACCCAGCTGCTGCCGGATTCCCAGCTGGACCGGTTTGCGGTCTGCCTGACCATCGGCTATCCAGCGCCGGAGAACGAGGTGGAGATCCTGCGGGAACGCCAGCAGGGCAATCCGCTGGACCGGGTGGAGCCGGTGGCGGATGCCCGCACACTGCTGGCCATGCAGAAGCAGGTGGAGCAGGTGTTTGTCCATGACGCGATCCTGCAGTATATGACGGCGCTGGCTGGCGCCACCCGCAGCCATCCGCAGCTGCAGCTGGGCATGAGCCCCCGGGCCACCCTGGCCCTCTGCCGCCTGGCAAAGGCGGCGGCCTACCTCAGCGGCCGGGACTATGTGCTGCCGGAGGATGTCCGCAGCCTGTTCCCGGATGTGGCGGTGCACCGGCTGATCCTGACCGCCCGGGCCCGGGCGGCCCACGCAACGGTGCCGGATGTGATGCAGGAAGTGCTGCGGAAGGTGCCGGGCCCGGTGCTGCGGGGGAGGTAACGTGAAAAACTGGCTGGCTTATCTGTTCCTGGTGGCGGGGACAGGCTATTTGTTGGTGATGTATGCGGCGGAGCCTTTTTTGCTGCTTCTGCTGCTGGAGCTGATCTTTCCCCTGCTGCAGCTGTTCCTGCTGCCGGTGCAGCGCCTGGGGCTTCGGACCCGGATGGAGGGGGAGGCGGAAAACTTCCGGCTGCTGGTGGAAAACCGGGGCGTTCTGCCCCTGCTGCGGCTGGCGGTGCGGACGGAGGTCCTCCACCCCTGGAGCGGGCAGCGGCGGAGACGCTGGAACCGTTTCTCCGTGGGCGGCCGGGATACCCAGGAAATCCGTATGAATCTGGGGCAGCTCCCCTGCGGGCGCACGGTGGTGACGGCGGAGCGGCTGCGCCTCTGGGACTACCTGGGCCTGTTTTTCCTGGGAAAACGGCTGCGGATCCGCCGGGAATTCTGCCGCTTTCCCAAGCTGCTGCCGGCGGAGGTGGCGGTGAGCGGCCGCACCTGGTCCTTCCGGATGGACGGGGATGTCTTTTCGGACAGCCAGCCGGGGGACGACCCGGCGGAGGTGTTTGGCTTCCGGGAGTACCAGCCGGGGGACCGGCTGCAGCAGGTACACTGGAAGCTGTCCGCCCGGGCGGACAGCTGGGTGGTCCGGGAGCTGAGCCTGCCGGAGATCCCCCGCATTCTGCTGCTGGCAGATCTGCGGAGGCCTGCCGGCGCCACGGCCGCCCAGTGTGACGCGTTTCTGACCTCGGTGCTCTCCCTGAGCCAGGCGCTGGTGCTGGAGGGGTGCTGCCATGAGCTGGGCTGGTATCAGCCTCAGACAGGAAAGCTGCAGCGGAAGCGCGTGCAGGATCTGGAACAGCTGTACGAGGCAGGGGAGCAGCTGATGCGTGCGGATCTGTACCCGGAGGCGGAGGACCTGTGGGAGGTCTGCCGTTCGGAGCGGCTGATCCCCCGCTATGCGGGAATCCTGCGGGTCAACCTGGAGCTGGAGCTGTACTATGGCGAGGCGCTGGTGGGGAAGCTGTCGGCGGAGCACCTGGAGCAGGACCTGGCCCGGTGCGGGCTGGAGGTATAGAGGCACGGAAGGTTAGAAAGACAGAGAGGACCGTATATGCAGAAAAAAGGCAAGGAAAAAGCAATCGGGGTGCTGGGATGGCTCTGCCAGATGGTTTTGCTGGCAGGGCTGGTCTCCGGCATCCTCTTTTTTGCCGCCCAGGAGCTGGCGCTGCCCTTCCGCCCGGAAGTCCTCTGGGCGGCGGTGGCGGTTTTTGCGGTGCTGTCTGTCCTTCTGTGGCATCTGCCGGTGGCGGCCGGCTGGCTGGCCTTGGGGGGGACCCTGGTATTGGGTGTTGGCCTCTTTGTGTTCTGGGATTCCTTTTCCCTGGGCGCCCGGCAGGCGGCGGACAGCTGGATTCAGCTGTTTAACGCCTACTTCAACCAGTGGAAGGCAGGGCCGGACATGCCGGAGCTGGAAGGGCTTTTTCAGGTGCAGCAGGAGGCGCTGCTCCAGGAAAGCAGCCAGATTTTTCTGATCCTCCTGGCGGGGATTCTGCTGTTTGGAAGCGGCTTTTTCCTGGTTCGCCTCAGCTCCCTGGCCTTCCCCCACGTGCTGATGGGCCTGGAGATGTTTGGCATCCTTAGCTTGGGGGTGGTGCCCCAGGGCTATGCGGTGGTATGGTATCTGGCGGCCGTATTTCTGTGGTGGAGCGCCGGCGGCAGCCTGGGGCTGCGCAGCACGGGCCGTGTGTGCCGGTGGAATTTCCGGCCGGTTTCCCTGGCCGCGCTGTTCTGCTCCGGGGCCATGCTGGGGATTGCCCTTCTGCTCAGCTCCACCTTTCTGCTGCCCCGCACCCAGGGGATCCTGGACAACGGGGCGGTGGGCATGAAAACTTGGATCCGGGCCCGGCTGGAGGAGGCGGCGGACTGGGATGCGCTGCTGGGGGACAGCACCCGGGCCGGCGGCGTCAACGGCGGCAACCTGGACAACCAGGGGAACCGGGCGGATGCGGGGGTGGTTGCCCTGCGGGTGACGGTATCGGAGCTGCCGGAGACCCCGCTGTACCTTAAGGCTTATGTGGGAAGCGAGTACACCGGGGACGCCTGGGAGGCGCTGCCGGATTCCCTCCTGGAGCGGGAGACCGGCCTTACCCCGGAGGAGGTGTGGCAGTTTCCATCGGATTGGCTGGCACGCTCCGGCGCCCGCCTGCAGACCATGTCCGTGCGGCTCTACGATGCCGCCTCCCAGTATCTGTACATCCCGTACGGGGCGGCGCTGCCGGAGGATATCCGGATGGTCAGCGACCAGTATCTGCGGCGCTGGGCCAGCCAGGAGGACAGCTTCCGGTTCTACGCGGACTGGCAGACGGCCTCCGCCCGGCTGGACGCGGGGGAAAGGACGCCGGAGGAGGAGGAATATGAGGCTTTTGCCCGCCAGCATTATCTGGGTACCCCGGAGGGAGAGGTATGGGAAGACTGGCGCTCCCAGCAGCCGGAGAACTACGACCTGGACCAGCTGACCCGCCAGATCCAGGCTTACCTGGAAGAAACGGCGGATTATACGCTGACGCCCGGGAGCCTGCCGGACGGCAGGGATTTTGTGGAATATTTTCTGTTTGAGAACCGGCAGGGGTACTGCACCCACTTTGCCTCTGCCGCCACGCTGCTGTTCCGGCTCTGGGACGTGCCGGCCCGGTATGTGGAGGGGTATGTGGTCTTCCCGGAAAACTTCCAGGACAACGGGGACGGCACCTGGACCGCCTGGGTGACAGACCGGAATGCCCACGCCTGGACGGAGGTCTACCGGGAAGGCCAGACCTGGTGCCCGGTGGAGGCAACCCCGCCCTACTTCAGCGGCAGTGCGGTTTCCCTCCAGGAGGGCCCCTCCGGGACGGAAACGCCGGCGGAGGAGCCGGACACTCCGGAGGAAACGCAGCCAGCGGAGACAGAGAGTGCGCCGGAGGAGACTGCGGAAGAGAGCGAAGCAGCGCCGGAGGAGTCCCAGGCGGAGACTGCCGGGAACCCGGAGGGCAGCGGGGCTGCCCCGGTGGGATCCGGCTGGATCCGCCTGGCCCTGGGCGTGCTGGTGCTGCTGGCGTTGGCGGCGGCCCTGGTGTGGTACAAGCGGCGCCGGAGAGAGCGGAGAAGAAGCCGGATCCTGAATCCGGACCGGCGGGCCGCCCTGCTGGCCCTGGGGGAGGAGGCGGAACGGATTCTGTCCACCCGGTCTGCTCCTTGCTTCCTGCTGGACCCGGCATTTGGGGAGCGGGCGGAGCGGCAGGTGGAAGGGCTGTCCCGGCAGGAGCTGGAAGCCTTTGCCGCACTGGTCCAGCGGGCCTGGTTCAGCCCGCATCCGGTGTCCCAGGAGGAATACCGGCGGTGCCGGGTGATCTATGGAAAAATCCGGGATCACCGGGTGCCGGCGCTGACCGGCTGGGCCCGTTTCTGGAGGGAAATTCCGTAGGCCGGTATTCTCGTGCCGGCGGAATTTCCCGAAGCCGGCGGAATTTCCGGAACAATTTTGGTTGGAGAAGTACAATGAAGGCAGTTGTAGACACAAAAATAAAGAGTGTTTAATTAGACAAAAATGTTTGAAAAATTAGATACAATACAAACAAAATCATAATTGAAAAATAAAAGAAAAAAATGTAAAAAAGTAATTGACAAATCTGCGGAAAGCGTGTATACTAAAACCATCAAAAGAAGAGAGAAAAAGGTATCAGAGATACCGGAGGGAATTCCCAGAAGCTTTTGATGAATCTTGCAAGAAGGAGGTACGGACCACCGAAGGATTAAGTTTTTGTTCCGCTAGTCGGAACGGATGTACCAAGGTACATTTCATATAGATTTCCGAGAGTACTTAACCGTAAGAAAAGTCGGATGAGACAAAGGGTTCTGTGAAAAGCGGACGTGTGGGGAAGCACGGAGGAAGGCGCCGGAGGGAGAAATCCAGAAGGAAAAGGCCGGAAGTTCTACCAAAAAGGAAAATTCGATTGGTTGACGGTTGCACGGGCAACAAGGCGGCTGAGGGATTGTTCCGGAGGGGGAGCAAGAGGCAGATTCCGGAAGGAGGTATCCAGGAAGGAAGAATCCGGAAGCGAAGAACTGAAGGGCTGCAGATCACAGAGACAACATTCGGCAGGTAGAGGTCAGAAACGATTGCGGTAAGGAAGAGGAAAGAAGGGAAAACTGAATAGGGTACCAAGTTGTTGCAGGAATCAAGGAGGTTTAGTCCCATGGACAACGCAGTTTAGAAGGCGGATATCGAGAAGAAAAATCGGTATCCGCCTTACTCGTGCTTCTGCCCCAGCCGTGAAAAAGAGAAAGGAGAAGGATTACTCCTCCTCCTCGGACACGTATTCGTCGTACTCGGCCTCGTCCAGAATCTCATCGTACCGGTCAATGACCGCCTCAAACTCATCGTCGTCTGCAATGCTGTCCAGCACCGGCTGTCCGTCAGGGGTCTCATGGTAGCGGTAGAAGAAAATGTCGCCCTCCTCCTTGTCCGGGCCCTCCGGCAGCAGGGCAATATACTGCTTTCCGTCCACCGGGAAGATGGTCAGCACGGAGCACTCCAGCTGGGTTCCGTCGTCCAGCTCCAGGGTCATCACCAGATCCTCCCCATCCGGGCAGTCGCCACTGTATTTGGGATCCTTTTCCATTTGTTGCCTCCTCGTCTTTTATGGTCAGTTTTTATGGCCTGCTTTTTTATGGCCTGTCCGGCGGTGCGCCCAGGGCGGGCCTTACACGTTGAAGCGGAACAGGATCACGTCTCCGTCCTGCACCACGTAGTCCTTGCCTTCCATGCGGACCAGGCCTTTTTCCCTGGCGCCGGCATAGGAGCCGCTGTCCAGGAGATCCTGGTAGTTCACTACCTCCGCCTTGATAAAACCCCGCTCAAAATCGGTATGGATTTTTCCGGCTGCCTGGGGGGCCTTTGTCCCCACCTTGATGGTCCAGGCACGGGTTTCATCTTCGCCGCTGGTCAGGAAGCTCATGAGACCCAGCGTCCGGTAGCTGGCCTCAATCAGCTTGTCCAGGCCGGATTCCTTCAGTCCCAGGTCCTCCAGGAATTCCTGCCGCTCATCGTCCTCCAGCTCGGAGATCTCCGCTTCAATTTCCGCACAGATTACAAACACTTCGCTGCCGTGGCCAGCCGCATACGCCCGCACAGCCTGTACGTGGGGGTTGGAAGCCCCTTCGTCGGCCAGGTCGCTCTCGCTGACGTTGGCCGCGTAGATCACGGGTTTGGCGGTCAGCAGGTTGTACTCGGCAAACCAGGCATCCTCATCTTCATTCTCCCGCACAAAGAGAATAGCGTCCTTTCCGTCCTCCAGGTGCTTTTTCAGCCGTTCCTGCATGGCAAATTCCTTGGCGGCCGTCTTGTCCATCCGGGCGCTTTTGCCGGTTTTGGACATCCGCCGTTCCAGCACCTCCAAGTCGGCAAAGATCAGTTCCAGATCAATGGTTTCAATATCCCGCAGCGGGTCAATGCTGCCGTCCACATGCACGACGTTGGCGTCCTCAAAGCAGCGCACCACGTGTACAATGGCATCCACCTCGCGGATATTGGCCAGGAACTGGTTCCCCAGCCCCTCCCCCTTGGAAGCGCCCTTTACCAGTCCCGCAATATCCACAAATTCCACCACAGCCGGGGTTACCTTTTTGGAGTGGTAGAAATCCCCCAGCAGCTGGAGCCTGGGATCCGGCACCGGCACAATCCCCACGTTGGGGTCAATGGTGCAGAAGGGGTAGTTGGCGGATTCCGCGCCGGCCTTGGTCAGGGAATTGAAAAGGGTGCTCTTGCCCACGTTGGGGAGCCCCACGATTCCTAATTTCATATCTCATAACTCCTTTGTTTTCAATGGTCTTGCAAAACTTTACTCTAACATAAAATCGCCCTTTTTTCAATATATTTCGCCGCTGTTGGCGCAAGAACCGGTGATCCAGTCCTCCAGCTTGAGGCCTGGGCCGCGATCTGAATATCGTAGGGACCAATGGGGGTGCCTTGCTTTTCCAGGTGGCTGCGGAGTTTTCCGGCAGTAACGGCGTCCTCGCATGTAAAGGGGAGGATGGTGAATGGAGAAAGGAACAGGACCGGCTTATACTGGGGCTTGGGCGAATTTTGTCGAAAGCACCCGATGCTTTCCTGACGCTTCTGTTTGCAATTTTGGGGGAACTTGGTTACAATAAAGGCAGGCAAAACGAAACGATGGAATACAGCGGGGAGAAGACCATGCATCATAGAGAAGAACTGAAGCAGGAAATTGAAAAGAAAAGGAAAGAACTCAGTGAAATGATTGACCGTCAAGCGGAGGCGCAGGTACTTTACCGGCTGAGTGTGGAGCTGGATCAGTTGATCGCGCAATATATGGGGCATTGACAGTACAGACCCCCCAGACCTTGTTGTGAAAGCAACAAGGCCTTTTTTTGTACACAAGAAAATTTAATAAAATAGAGGAAAACCAAAAATTTCCAAAAATAAAAAGCACCCTGGAAAGCAAAAAAGGGGTTGCTATTTCAAAAAAAGTTGGTTAGAATAGTAACCAGGTGGTGAAAAGTGGGTGAAAGTAGTGTGAAGTGGTGGAAAAGGAGGTGAAATCCCATGTTCATGGGCGAGTACAGCCATACCATAGACGCCAAGGGGCGGCTGATTATCCCCTCCCGGTTCCGGGAAGAGATGGGGGATAATTTTGTCGTGACCAAAGGGCTGGACGGCTGTTTGTTCGCCTACACCAATGAAGCATGGAAGCACTTCGAGGAAAAACTTCAGGCAATCCCCGTGAGCAACCCAAAGGGGCGCCGCTTTTCACGGTATTTCCTGGCCGGAGCTACCCTCTGTGAGGTGGATAAGCAGGGGCGGATTCTGATCCCCGCCAATCTGCGGGCAGCTGCCGGGCTGGAAAAGGATGTGGTTTTGGCCGGTGTGGGGGACCGGGTGGAAATCTGGGACAAGAACCGCTGGGCGGAAGCCAACACCTATGACGATATGGATGAAATTGCAGAAAACATGGAAGGGTTGGGAATCTGATATGGAGTTTCGTCACACATCCGTCCTTCTGGAACCGTCCTTGGAGAGCTTGGCCATCCGTCCGGATGGAACCTATGTGGACGGGACATTGGGGGGAGGCGGCCATTCCTTCCATATTGCGGAACGGCTGACTGCGGGAGGCCGTCTCATTGGCATCGACCGGGATGGGGATGCCTTGAAAGCAGCAGCAGAGCGGCTGCAGCCGTTTCAGAGCCGCGTCACCCTGGTAAAAGACAACTACGGAAATATACGGCAGGTGCTGGGTGGCCTGGGGATCCGGCAGGTAGACGGAATCCTTCTGGATCTGGGGGTGTCCTCCTACCAGCTGGATACGCCGGAGAGAGGATTCTCCTATAAGACGGATGCCCCGCTGGACATGCGGATGGATCGGGAGGAGACCCGGACCGCCCAGGATCTGGTCAACGACTCCAGTGAGGAGGAGCTGTACCGGATCATCCGGGATTACGGGGAGGACCGGTTTGCCCGCCGGATCGCCCAGGAGATTGTGCGGGCCCGGCAGCAGGCGCCGCTGGAGACCACCGGGCAGCTGGTGGAGGCCATTGAGCGGGCCATCCCCCAGAAAATGAAGCGTACCGGAGGCCATCCGGCCAAGCGTACCTTCCAGGCCATCCGGATTGAGCTGAACCGGGAGCTGACGGTGCTGGATGAGACGCTGGACACCCTGATCGACTGCCTGCGGCCGGGAGGCCGGCTGTGCGTCATCACCTTCCACTCGCTGGAGGACCGGATTGTCAAGAGCCGGTTCCGCACGGCGGAAGATCCCTGTATCTGTCCCAAGGATTTCCCCGTCTGCGTGTGCGGGCGGAAAAGCAAGGGCCGGGTTGTCACCCGCAAGCCCATCCTGCCTTCGGAGCAGGAAAGGGAGGAAAACCCGCGGGCGAAAAGCGCCAAGCTGCGGGTGTTTGAAAAGGCCATTTGAAAAGACCACCGAGAAACAGGAGGCCCAGAACGCAGGCAGATAAGGCTGCCTGAGAAGAGAAAAGAAAAGTCGGAACCCCCAAAAGGGGGACAAGCCCTGCCCCGGATGAAGGGCAGGCCAGGAGGTTTGTATGGCAGGAAACGGGAAGAGACTGGTATCACAGACACCCCGTCCGCGGATGGTGGTGGAGGGAAATACCGTCCGCCGGGAAGAGCGGAGCGGGCAGAGAAGGAGACAGGAAGAAAAGAAAACCCTGGGCCGGGCCAGGCTGCGGCAGAACCGGGAGCGGGCCCAGAAGCTGAATGTGCCCAGCTTGGTGGCAATGGGGGCAGCCGCGGTGGCGGTGGTGCTACTCTGTGCCAACTATCTGCAGATCCAATCCGGTATCACCTCCAGCCAGAAAAGTATCAGCCAGCTGGAGAGCCAGCTGCAGTCTCTCCGGACGGACAACAGCGCACTGGAAAACCGGATCAGCACCCTGGTGGATTTGGATTATATTTACCAGGTGGCGACGGAGGAGCTGGGCATGACCTACGCCTCCGACGACCAGGTGATCTATTACGACAAATCAGAAAGTGAGTACGTGCGTCAATATGAAGACATCCCGACCGATTGAAGAGAGAAAGAAACGCAGCCGGAAAAACCGCTGGAAAACTTTTCGGAAATATATGCAGGCAAAGCTGCTGTTTACCTTTGTTGTGGTAGCGGCGGCTTTGCTTGCTCTTAGCCTTGTGCTGCTGTCCATCTCCGGAAACTCCGGGGAGGACTACAGCCGTGTGGTGCTGTCCCAGCAGAACTACAGCAGCACTATGATTCCTTTCCAGCGGGGGACCATCACTGACCGGAATCAGACGGTGCTTGCCACCAGCGAGCAGGTATACAACCTGATCTTGGATCCCAGCGTTATGCTGGCCAATGACGGGGTGAATCTGGATGTGACCCTGGACGCCCTGGTCCAGTGCTTTGGCTACAACCGGGAAGAGCTGGCGGCCCTGGTGGCGGAGCGCCCGGACAGCGCCTACATCCGTTATGCCCGGCAGCTCAGCGCCGAGGAGCGGGACAGCTTTGAAAGTTATGTGGAGGAATTCAATACAGCCGCACAGAAAAACGATACGCCCCAGGTGGCCGGCGTGTGGTTTGAGACGGAGTACAAGCGGGTTTATCCGTACAACAGCCTGGCCTCAGCCGTGCTGGGTTTTTCCGGCAGCGACAGCAGCCGGGGAAACTGGGGCATTGAGCAGTACTATAATGACCAGCTGGTGGGAACCGACGGCCGGAGCTACGGTTACATTAATACGGACGGGGATCTGGAGCGGGTGACCCGGGAGGCCATCGGCGGCAACACCATTGTGTCCACCATTGATTACACCATCCAGTCGGCGGCGGAGCAGTATATTGCCGAGTTCCTCACCGAGTATACGGCGGACAATGTGGGGGTCCTGGTCATGGACCCCAACAATGGGGAGATCCTTGCCATGGCTACCAGTACGCCCTATGACCTGAACAACCCCAGCGACCTTTCCGCCTATTACAGTGAGGCGGAACTGGCCTCTATGAGCGATGAGGAGCTAAGCGAGGCCCAGGCCGCTATATGGAGCAACTTTGCGGTGCAGGCAGCCTATGAACCCGGCTCCACCGCCAAGCCCTTCACCGTGGCGGCAGGGCTGGAGGAAGCTTTGATTCAGCAGGATGACGAGTATATCTGCGACGGAGGGGAGGACTTCGGCAGCGGCAGCAGCCAGGTTCGGGTTAACTGCAACAACACCAGCGGCCACGGCCGCATTAATCTGACCGAGTCCCTGATGTACTCCTGCAACGACGCTATGATGGCCATTGGGCAGATCCTGGGCGCGGATACCTTCACCAAGTATCTGAGCCAGTTTGGCTTTGGCCGGCAGACCGGCGTGGATCTGCCGGGGGAATCCCCGGGCCTGGTGTACCAGGCGGAGGACATGGGGGTGGTGGATCTGGCCACCAACTCCTTTGGCCAGAACTACAATGCCACTATGGTTCAGATGGCAGCGGCCTTCTGCTCTCTGATCAACGGCGGCTCCTACTATACCCCCCATGTGGTCCAGCAGATCCTGAGCCCGGAGGGGGATGTGGTGGAGGATGTGCAGCCGACGCTCCTGCGGGAGACAGTCAGCGAATCCACCTCGGATTTTATCCGCAATGCCCTGTGGCAGACGGTGGAGTCCGGCACAGGATCGGAGGCACAGATTGAAGGCTACGATGTGGGAGGCAAGACCGGCACCGCTCAGAAACATCCCCGTTCCGAGCACAAGTATCTGGTCTCCTTTATGGGGTTTGCCCCGGTGGAGAAGCCGGAGGTGGTGGTCTATGTGGTGGTGGATAATCCGGAAAAGAAGAACCTGGCGGAGGGAGAGACCACCAATGTCAGCTCCTCCCTGGCCATCGGCATTGAAAAAAAGGTGATGGAGGCTATCCTGCCGTACCTGAATATTCCCACCTCCGCAGATTATGTGCCGGAGACCACAGCACCCCAGGAACCGGCGGAACCTACCAATCCGGAGACCGACGCCCAGGGCAACACGCTGCCGGCCACGGCCAGCGCCAGCTATGAGGAGGAGGTGCCCACCGAGGGGATTTTGGCCGATCCAACCGAGTCGGCGGCGGCCTCCCAGGAAGGGGAGACCGGCGACGGCAGCGGGGAGAGCCCGGCGGAGGGCGGGGAAACCGCATCGCCGGACGGCTCCGGCGGCGGGGAGGAAGGTGCGTCGGAAGAGGCATCGGCCTCCCAGGAAAATCTTACAGCGCCGGAAAACCAGTAGACGAATAAAATCCGCCTTTTCTTCATATCTTGGATAGACGGGGAATATGAGGAGAGGCTATGAGTCGAAACCGTGTGGTTCACAAACGGAAAATGCTCTGGGCGTTCCTGGTCTGTGCCCTGGGCGTCCTGGCCCTGATCGTCCGCCTGGGGTATCTGATGATTGCCCGCTCGGACCACTACAGCGTCCTGGCGGAGGAGCTCCACCAGCGGGAGCGGGATATTAAGGCGGCCCGGGGGACCATCTATGACCGGAACGGCAATGTGCTGGCCACCAACCGGACCGTGTGTACCGTCTCGGTGATACACAGCCAGATCACGGATGCGGAGGAAGTGATCCAAGCCCTGTCCCAGCTGCTCTCCCTGGAGGAGGACAAGGTGCGGCAGGCGGTGGAGAAGGTTTCCTCCCGGGAGATTATCAAGACAAATGTGGACAAAGCCATCGGGGATGCCATCCGGGCCTGCGGCCTGGACGGGGTAAAGGTGGACGAGGACTATAAGCGGTATTATCCCTATGACACCCTGGCCTCCAAGGTGCTGGGGTTCACCGGCAGCGACAACCAGGGGATCATTGGCCTGGAGGTGGTCTACGAGGAGTATCTGAAGGGGATGGATGGAAAGATCCTGACCATGACCGATGCTACCGGCGTGGAGCTGTCCGGCATGGCCGAGGAGCGGGTGGAACCCATCCCTGGGAACAGCCTGGTGCTGAGCCTGGATGTGAACCTGCAGCAGTACGCGGAGCAGGCGGCTGAGGCGGTGATGGAGGAGAAAAATGCCAAACAGGTCTCGGTTATCTTGATGAATCCCCAGAACGGGGAGATCCTGGCCATGGTCAATGTGCCGGAGTTCAACCTCAACGATCCGTTTACCCTGAACTATGAGCCGGAGGGGGAGCCCACGGAGGAGGAGCAGCAGGACCTGCTGAACCAGATGTGGCGGAACGCCTGCATCAACGACACCTATGAACCCGGCTCCACCTTTAAGATCATCACCATGGGTGCTGCCCTGGAGGAAGGGGTGGTGGGTCTGGAGGACACCTTCTACTGCCCCGGCTACCGGGTGGTGGAGGACCGGCGGATCCGGTGCCACAAGGTGGCCGGCCACGGGGCGGAGACATTCCTCCAGGGAGCCATGAATTCCTGCAATCCGGTGTTCATAGATGTAGGGCTGCGGCTGGGGGTGGAGCGGTACTACTCTTATTTTGAACAGTTCGGCCTCCTGGAAAAAACCGGCGTGGACCTGCCGGGGGAGGCAGGCACCATCATGCACCAGATGGAGAACATGGGGGAGGTGGAGCTGGCCACCGTGTCCTTCGGCCAGTCCTTCCAGATTACACCCCTGCAGCTGATTACCACGGCCGCCTCCCTGGTCAACGGGGGCACCCGGGTGACGCCCCACCTGGGGGTTGAGGTGCTGGGAAATGGCGGGGAAGTCATCAAAACCTTTACATATAAGACAGAAGCGTCTATAATCTCAGAGGAGACCAGCGAGACCCTGCGCTATATCCTGGAGCAGGTGGTTGCGGAGGGGACCGGAAAACGGGCCTATCTGGAAGGGTATGCCATCGGCGGCAAAACCGCCACCTCGGAAAAGCTTCCCCGGCGTTCCGGCAAATATATCTCTTCTTTTCTGGGATTTGCGCCGGCAGATAACCCGCAGGTCATAGGTTTGATTACCATTGATGAGCCGGAGGGGGTTTACTATGGAGGGACGGTGGCAGCTCCGGTGATGGCGGAGATTTTTGCCAACGCGCTGCCGTACCTGGGGATAGAGCCCGAATAACATACTTGGAGTGGAAAGATGAACAGAGATGTGATTGCAGCAGTCTTGATTGCCTTCGGAGTCAGCGCCGTGCTTTGCCCGGTGCTCATCCCATTTTTAAAAAAGCTGAAGTTTGGGCAGCAGGTGCGGGATGATGGCCCCCAGGCACACTTGAAAAAGGCCGGGACCCCCACCATGGGAGGCTTGGCGTTCCTTGCCAGCGTCATTGTGACTTCCCTGATTTTTGTGGGGAGGTATCCGCGGATTGTGCCCATTCTGTTTCTCACCGTGGGCTTCGGCATTGTGGGCTTTCTGGACGACTACATAAAGATTGTTATGAAGCGTTCAGAGGGCCTGAACCCGGTTCAGAAGCTTTTGGGGCAGCTGGTGATCACCGGCATCTTCTGTGTCTATATGGTCCGGTATTCCGGCCTGGGGACTGTCATCCACATTCCATTTCTGGGTGTGGACTGGGATATGGGCTGGCTGTATATCCCCATGCTGTTTCTGGCGGTACTAGGGACGGACAACGGCGTCAACTTTACCGACGGGCTGGACGGGCTCTGCACCAGTGTGACCATTCTGGTGGCTACCTTCTTTACGGTGGT
>CAJFTW010000110.1 GCA_904420025.1 Candidatus Pseudolachnospira avium | reverse complement strand
TAGTAGTAATTGATCAGCTGGGCAGCCACCTCCGTATCCGTCTCCGAGGTAGCCAGTCCCTCAAAGCCGAACTGGCGGCTGATGGTGTGGTAGTTCTCAATAATCCCGTTGTGCAGCAGCACCACCTTGCCCACCGCATGGGGATGGGCGTTGGCGTCCGTCACGCCGCCGTGGGTAGCCCAGCGGGTATGGCCGATACCGCAGTGCGCCGGGATTTCCGGTTCACACACCGCCTCCAACGCCGACACCTGACCCACCTTTTTACGCAGATACATACCGCCGTCATCGGTGAGCAGCGCCATGCCGGCACTGTCATACCCTCGGTACTCCAACTGGTGCAGTCCCTGCAGGATCACGTCCCGGGCCATCAGAGGCCCTGTATAGCCAATAATTCCACACATAATCTAATACTCCTTTTTGCGTTTCTTGTTTACAATTCTTGTTTTCCTTTTTACAGCCACAGGAAAAAATACCGGTTTCAGGGTACCGGCACAGCCTGCCTGCTCTGTCTTAGTCCTGTTTAAAGTCCTTTTCCCGTCTGTGCGGTCTTTTTTTCGCACACGGAAAAAAGACTGCCTCGGTTGTACTCTGGTTGTTTTGCAGTTACCCGCATATTTCAGAGTACATCTCACGCCCGAAGCGGCATGGAAGAGTACCCGCCGAATATTTCGATAAGCTCTTCTCCTCGTCAACCTTCCTCCTGTCTCGTCCCGTTCCGGGAAGGTGCATGGCGCTTTCCTTTATTCTATTTTACTGCTGCAGCCTCCTTTTTGCTACAAACTGTTTTTTAGTCTAACACAAAAGAGGGATTTATGCAAGCCAATTCTTTACATCTGTAACACTCCTGTGATTTTATGCGGTATACATTTTACACGGAAAAGACTTGACAACCGGAAGGCTCTGTGATAAGCTAAAAAGGCCTATAACTATTCGTTAAACTGTTCTTTTGCGAATAGTTATGGGGCTGGAAAGGAGTCTCCGATTCTATGAAAATGCAACGTCTTCTCAATGTCACCCGCCGTGCGGTGGATGAATTTCACATGATTGAGCCTGGAGATAAAATTGCCGTGGGCGTGTCCGGCGGCAAGGACAGCCTGACCCTGCTCTACGCCCTGCAGGGCCTACAGCGGTTTTACCCTCTGCCTTTTACCCTGGAGGCCGTCACCGTGGATCTGGGCTTTCCGGATATGGAACCCAGGCTGCAGCCCATCCGGGAGCTTTGCAGTCAGCTGCAGGTCCCATACACGGTGGTTCCCTCGGAAATCTCCCAGATTGTCTTTGATGTCCGTAAGGAGGAAAACCCTTGCAGTCTCTGTGCCAAGCTGCGGAAAGGCGCCTTCAACCGGGCTGCGGTCCAGCTGGGCTGCAACAAGGTGGCCTACGGCCATCACAAGGACGATCTGGTGGAAACCATGCTGATGTCTTTAATCTACGAAGGTCGTTTTCACTGTTTTTCCCCGGTGACGTACCTGGACCGAATGCAGGTAACCGTCATCCGGCCCCTGATGTATGCGGATGAGGCAGACATCATCGGCTTCCGCAACCGTTACCAGCTGCCGGTGTTCAAAAACCCCTGCCCGGCAGACGGCAACACCCGCCGGGAATATGTCAAGCAGCTTGTTAAAAAGCTGACAAAGGAAAACCCCGGATGCCGGGAACGGCTGTTCACTGCGGTGCTGAACGGCAACCTGCCCGGCTGGCCGGAGCGCCATGAAGGGAGGCGGGTATATTGAGTGATCACACCGCACGGCCCTACCACGAACAGATTGACATCCTCAACACCCAGAAGCTCCGGGAGCTGACCGCTACCCTGCCTTCCTTTGTGCGGGTGTTTTTCCGGGGCATAGAGCCCACCACCTCCTCCCGGACCCGGATCGCCTACGCTTATGACCTGCATGTATTTTTTGAGTTTGTGACACAGCGTCTATCCAAATTCCAGGGTATGGCGATTCCGGACATCTCGGTGGAAATGCTGGACTGGGTCACCCCCACCGACCTGGAGGATTACATGGAATACCTGAAGTTCTACCACTGTGCAGATGGACAGGACCTGGAGCGGGTAAACCAGGAACGGGGAATCACCCGCAAAATTGCCTCCCTGAAAACTTTTTACAACTACTTTTTTAAAAAAGAACAGATTCACACCAACCCGGCAGCTCTGGTAACCCTTCCCAAAATTCATGAGAAGGCCATTGTCCGGCTGGACATTGACGAGGTGGCCCTTCTGCTGGACGAGGTGGAATCCGGGGAAAAACTGACCAAACAGCAGCGGGCTTTCCATGAAAAAACCAAGACCCGGGATCTGGCCATGATGACCCTGTTTCTGGGGACCGGCATCCGGGTTTCCGAGTGTGTGGGCCTGGATCTGGACGATTTGGACTTCCGCAACGCCGGTATCCACATTCACCGGAAAGGCGGCAAGGAAGTGATCGTCTACTTTGGGGACGAGGTGGAGGATGCCCTGCGGCTCTACGTGGAGGCGCGGAAAAACATTGTCCCCGCCCCCGGACACGAAAACGCCCTCTTCCTCTCCCTCCAGCGAAAACGGATGAGTGTCCGCAGCGTGGAAAACCTGGTCAAAAAGTATGCCCGCACCGTGACCACCCTGAAAAACATTACCCCCCACAAGCTGCGGAGCACCTACGGCACCAACCTGTACCGGGAGACCGGGGATATTTACCTGGTGGCGGACGTGCTGGGACATGCGGATGTCAACACCACCAAAAAGCACTACGCTGCCCTGGAGGATGAGCGGCGGCGCATGGCACGCAATGCGGTCCGGCTCCGGGAGGACCCGGAGGATACGGAATCTTCTACTTCCCCGCCTCGTCCCAGTAATAAACCGTAATGTAACTGCCGGCGGGCAGCGCCCGCTCATTGACAATATGGTTCATATTCTGGATTTCCTGCACATACTGGCGTATGTCCTGGTTGTGTCCGCAATAGCGCTGGGCCAGGGTCCAGAGGCTTTCCCCCTCCTGCAGCTGGACAGTTGTATAATACTTCTGTTGCTCCGGGGCGTTGGCCTCAATGGCCTTGCCCTGCACAAAAACGCCGCCCAAGATTATAAACAGCAACAACACAAGAAAAACAGAAATTTGAATTGCTTTCTTCATAAGTGCTTTCCTCCCCGAACGAACGTGCAGAACATCTGTTTGCAACTGACTTTAGTATACCGCACAGGTGTTCTTTTGTCAAGAAAAAATCGAACAAATTTTTGGAACATTCGTTTGCATTTTGGAGGAACCTGTGCTATACTGGAAAAAACAACAACACAGAATTCCGGAAACGCCCTCCGGGTGTAACGGGATGCCGTGAGATACACGGCAGCTATGAAAGGAGGAAGAAACGCTTATGGCTTATGGAAAAATATCGGACAAACAGGCAGAAATTTTAAATTTTATCAAAAGTGAAATCCTGAAAAAAGGGTATCCGCCCGCCGTGCGGGAAATCTGTGAGGGGGTTCACCTGAAATCCACCTCCTCGGTCCACGCACACCTGGAAACCCTGGAGAAGAACGGCTATATCCGCCGGGATCCCACCAAGCCCCGGGCCATTGAGATTACGGATGATGAGTTTGGCCTGGCCCGCCGGGATATGGTACAGATTCCCATTGTAGGCCATGTAGCCGCCGGGGAGCCCATTTTTGCCGAGGAAAATATAGAGGATTATTTTTCCATGCCCGCAGATATGCTTCCGTCCGGAAACTTTTTCATGCTCCATGTCAAAGGGGACAGCATGGTCAACATGGGCATCCTGGACGGGGATTCGGTCATCTGCCGCCAGCAGGATACGGCGGAGAACGGCCAGATCGTAGCAGCCCTGGTGGAGGATGCGGCCACCATCAAGCGCTTTTACAAAGAGAACGGCCATTTTCGCCTGCAGCCGGAGAACGACCACATGGATCCGATCATTGTGGACAACTGCAAAATTCTGGGAAAGGTCATCTCCCTGGTGCGGATGAACATTCACTGACGCAGCCAGCGGGCCGCACGGGAATCCCGGCAGCCCCGGGGAAAAGCAGAGCCCGGAGAAACGGTCTGAGGATGAATGCCGCTTCTCCGGACTCTATATTTTGAAAAAATTGTACTTGCAAACTCCTCCTCTTTTACCGCACCATACATTCCTTCCGGAAAAGGACAATGTACCATTGTCCACGCCCACCGGCAAAGGCTTTCGGTCCATGTGCGCACTCCTTTCCCGCTATTCCGCGTCCTCCCGGGCTGCCTGCCGGGTATATGCTGCGATTGCCACCGTCACAATTCCCAGGATTCCCATGCAGATCACAAAACAAAGAGAGCCCCGGAACCGCAGGCCGGACAGCACCATGGCCAATCCGCCCAGGATGAAAGCAATGCCGCCGAACCGCTGGCTCTTTTTCCAGGCCTCCGGGCTTTGCAGGCTCCACCGGGTCCGGATCCCAACCAGGGAGTTCCGGCCCACCCGAGGCATAATATTGCCCACCACAATCATCGCAATGCCCAGGACTCCCATGATCAGCTGCCACAGATCCACCGGAACCTGGGACAGGTTTTCCACCTGGCAAAAATCCGTATAGAGGAAATAAAAATTCAGCACATCAAATACCAGTACACCGGCCATGCCGACCAATATACAGGCGCGTCGGTTGTTTTCCCCCTTTTCTCCCTTTCCGGACGCTTCGGCCACGGCCAGCATCACCGCGCCAAAGAAAAGCGTGACCACCGGAAAGAGCAGCGTCTCATACTTGCTGCCCCAGCGGGTCACCTGATCGTCCCACCCGTAATGGGCCGGGATCCGGTCCGGCAGAAAGGGCAGGGACGCCAGGTTAACCGCCAGAGGAAGAAGCGTCAGAATCCAGAATATACGTTTCTGTGCCTTCATGGGAAGCCCCCCTTTCCTTCAACGTGTTGATCCACAAAACTGCTTCATCCAAAATGGACAAGTCCAGCTCATAATAGATGAAATTCTTCTGGCGGGTCTCATAGATCAGCCCTGCCTGCTTCAGCTTGGACAGGTGATAGGATAACGCCTGGGGCGTCACCCCCAACGCCTGGGCCAGGTCGCCGGAGCTGATGGTCCCCTCCGTCAGCTTCATGAGAATTTTTCTGCGGGTATCGTCCGCCAGGGCGGACAGCACTTTGTTTACCGCCATTTTTTCACCATCCTTCTGCAAACGCAGGCATCTATTTAAAATAATCTTTAAACAGATTATAAGGAGATTTTCCGGCTCTGTCAAGCCCCATTAAAAACGGCTGCCAGAGGGAAGCCCTGTCCCTCTGGCAGCCGTTTTCCTATCTCTTTTTCCCGTCTCTGTGCCGGTATTCCAGATAATCTCTACGCAGGCAAAAGGCGCTCTCCGTGCCGCCTTACGCCTCCTCTTCCGTCCCGTCCTTGGCCCAGCTTTCCACGTTCTCCACAATCCGGCCATCCCGCCAGATCCGCTCCAGGTCGTAGAAGCGCCGGTCCTCCCGGGAGAACACATTGACCACAATATCGCCGTAGTCCAACAGCACCCAGTTGGCGGCCCGGAAGCCCTCCACCGACTTGCAGGGGTAGCCGGCCTTGAACATTTTTTCCTGGACATTCTCCACCAGCGCCTGGACATGACTGGGGTTTTCTCCGTTGGTGATTACGAAATAATCCGCAATGGTAGAAACCTTGGCAATATCAATCACGGTAATTTCCGCCGCCTTCTTCTCATCCAGCGCCTGGTAAGCAATCTGCGTCATTCTCTTGGATTCGTCCATGGTGTGCTCCTTCCTTTTGGAATAATAATCGCAGGTTTCCTGCGTTCGGGGGTCTATGACAACGCCGCTTTCCTTCAAATATGCCAGCGTCTCCTCCAAAATTTCCAGTACAGTCTGATCCAGATCCTGGAACGCCAGCTGCCGCAGCCGGGGCAGCTCCGGCGCCTGTTCACGGCCCGGCTCAATATAATCTGCCACAAAGAGGATCTTGTCCAGCAGGGACATGCCCGGCTTGCCGGTGGTGTGGCAGCGGATGGCGGAAAGAATCTCCGGATCCGTTACGCCGTAGACTGTCTCCGCCAGCTGGGCCCCCACCTCCGCATGGCCCAGGGCATCGCTGGCCTCCTTGCCGCAGTCGTGGAGCAGGCCGGCCAGCCGTGCCTTTTGCACAGAGGCCCCGTAATGTTCCGCCAGCCGGACCGCTGTCTCCGCCACCCCCAGGGTGTGCTGATAGCGCTTCGGCTTCAAGACGGTCTTCAGTTTGCTGCAGATTTCCTGCTCCGTCATGCCTTTTCCTCCTTGCGGTACAAATTTTTTTCCCGAATGTAGGCCAGCACCGGCTCCGGAACCGGGATCCCCTCTGTGGTTCCTTCCTCCAGCCGCCGGCGGATCTCGCTGGAGGAGACGCTGCTGCGGAAATTCAGCTGCCGGATTCTGGCCCCGTACAGCTGCCGCAGCCGCTCCATATCCCGGTGCAGTGCATCCTCCGGCACCTGCTGGTTCCGGTTGGCCGCCAGAATCACCGCATTCCGGAAAATGGACGCTGGCTTGTACCAGGTATCCATGCCATGGATGGTATCGGCCCCCACAATGAAATAGAATTCCGTGTCCGGGTAAGCCGCCGCCAGCTCCTCCAGGGTGTCCGCGGTATAGGTTTCCCCCCGGCGGCGGATTTCCCGCTCGGAGCAGCAAAAGCCCGGCTCCCCGGCAACGGCCAACCGTACCATGGCCGCCCGGTCCGCCGCATCCGTCACCCGCCTTCCCTGGCGGGTTTTAAAATAGGAATTGCCGGTGGGCATAAACCAGATGGCGTCCAGCCCAAAGGCCTTCCGGGCCTCCCGGCCCAGCTGCAGATGGGCGTTGTGGATGGGATCAAAGGTGCCCCCCAGAATCCCCACCCGTCTTTTTTCTTCCATGGCACTCCTCCTCACGGAAGAAGAATCTTCTTTTTGGTCTTGGATTCCCGGTACAGAATAATCCTTCTGCCGATAACCTGCACCACCTGGGAGCGGGTGCGCTCCGCCAGCATGGCAGCCACCTGCCGCGGATCGTCCATACAGTTTTTCAGCAGGTTCAGCTTGATCAGCTCCCGGGCCTCCAGGGCTTCCTCCACCGCCGCCGTCACCTCCGGCGTCAGGCTGGCCTTTCCAATCTGAAAGACCGGGTCCAGGGTGGAGGCCAGATTCATCAGATAACTGCGCTGTTTGCTTGTCATATCTTCCCTCTATTCATAGTAGTCAAATTCCAGGCCATACATCCGCACCGTATCCCCTTCCTGAATGCCCTCTTCCTTCAGGCGGTCCAGAATACCCCGTTCCTTCAGGAACTTCTGGAAGAAGGCAAAGCCCTTCTCCGAATCCAGGTTGGTGTAGCCCAGCATTTTCTCAATCAACGGGCCCTCCACCACGTAGGCGCCATCGTCCGCCTGGCTCACCTCATAGGGCAGGTTGGGGCTTAAGAGGCCCGGCGTGTACTCCTTCTCAAAGATCACTGTCTTGGTATCCAGGGTTTTCAGAGTATTGTTCACATGCCAGAGAAGCTCCCGCACCCCCTGGCCGCTGACAGCGGAGATGGGGAACACCCGCACGCCCTGGGGCTCAAACTCCTTTTTCAGCCGCTCCACCGGATTCTCTTCCTCCTGGTCAAAGATCAAGTCTGTCTTGTTGGCGGCAATCACCTGGGGAAGCTCCGCCAGCTCCGGCTTATAAGCAGCCAGTTCCTTGTTAATGGTGTAAATGTCCTCCACCGGGTCCCGTCCCTCGGTCCCCGCCGCATCCACCAGATGGATCAGCAGCTTGGTCCGCTCCAGGTGGCGCAGGAAGGCATGGCCCAGGCCGACTCCCTCGGAAGCCCCCTCAATAAGGCCGGGGATGTCCGCCATCACAAAGCCCTCGCCATCCCCCAGGTCCACCACACCCAGGTTGGGATGCAGGGTGGTGAAATGGTAGTTGGCAATCTTGGGGGTGGCGTTGGTCACCCGGGACAGCAGGGTGGATTTTCCCACGTTGGGGAAGCCCAGCAGCCCCACATCCGCAATCACCTTCAGCTCCAGGATCACATACAGCTCCTGGCTGGCCTGGCCCGGCTGGGCGTACTTGGGTGCCTGCATGGTGGCGGTGGCGTAGTGCATATTTCCCTGGCCGCCCCGGCCGCCCCGGAGGATTACCTCCCGCTGATTGTCCCCGGACATGTCCGCAATTACCTTGCCGCTCTCCGCTTCCTTGATCACGGTGCCCTCCGGCACCCGGACAATACAGTCCTCTCCGTCTTTTCCATGGCAGCGGCGCTTGCCGCCTTCCTGGCCGTCCTTGGCCACATATTTGCGGACATGGCGGAAATCATTGAGGGTGTTCAGACCTTTGTCCACCACAAAGATCACATCCCCGCCCCGGCCGCCGTCTCCGCCGTCCGGGCCGCCGTCCGGCACGTACAGTTCCCGGCGGAAGCTGACGTGGCCGTCGCCTCCCTTGCCGGATTTAATGAATATTTTTGCGCTGTCTGCAAACATTTGCGTTCAATCCTTTCTGACCGATGTCCGGCCTCCCGTGCGCACCAGTGCGCCCGGCGTCCGGCCGCCGTCCGGGGCTTCTACTGTGCTTCCCACTACGGAAAGCCCTTCGGATTGCTCCGTGCTGCGCACTCCCGCAATCCTACCTGTATTCGCAATCCGGCCTGCCGGCCTACTTGCTCATACAGGTTAGCGTCGCTAAAGCATAGACAGCCCGGTCTGCAAGCAGCCCGTTCCGTCCATGCTTTGCGACTGGGCTTTCTTAGTAAAAAAGCTGCCATCCTTTCGGCGGGCGGGGGAATCCTTGCGAATCCCCGCCGCCTGGCTTCTCAGGATGACAGCACTTTTTGTTCTGCGACAGTGTATCTCTTACTCGCTGATAACCTTGGGATAGACAGACACCTGCTTCTTGTCTCTGCCCATTCTCTCGTAACGAACCACTCCGTCCGTCAGCGCAAACAGCGTATCATCGCCGCCGCGGCCTACATTCACACCCGGATGGATCTTCGTTCCGCGCTGTCTGTACAGAATATTCCCGGCCAGCACAAACTGTCCGTCCGCTCTCTTTGCTCCTAACCGTTTGGACTCGGAATCTCTTCCGTTCTTAGTAGAGCCTACTCCTTTTTTGTGAGCCATGAATTCCACCTCCTTGTACTCATGCTAACACACAGGATTTCTTATTTGGCAATCGAGTCAATCTTCAGTTCCGTATAAGCCTGACGGTGGCCGTTCTTCTTGTGATAGCCGGTTTTCCGCTTATACTTGTAAACAATCACTTTCTTGCCTCTGCCCTGGCCCTGAACCGTTGCGGTAACCTTCGCACCGTCCACTGTGGGGCAGCCGATGGTCAGCTCGCCGTCATTCACCGCCAGAACCTGGTCAAACTCATAGGTCTGTCCGGCTTCCACGTCCAGCTTTTCCACGCGGATCACATCGCCTTCGGAAACCTTGTACTGTTTCCCGCCCGTAGCAATAATTGCGTACATAGAAGCACCTCCTGTTTCAATACTCGCCAATTTCGGTGTCCGCCTTTGCGGAGCTTTTCAACCTCGTTGTGCGGCAAAAGGTATGCTGCGCATACTCTGGTATAATAGCATGCCTGTATGGGGAAGTCAAGGCTTTTTCGCAGGTTTTGCCTTGTTTTTCGCAGGTTTTCCCTCTTTTCGCCCCAGCCTCCGTCATGTTTTCCGCCGGCATCCATATCTTTTAGTAAAACACCTTTGGGAGGGGAATGCCATGAATTCCTGCTACCCGTTTACCAACACGCCGCTGCCTTACGGCTATGACGCCCTGGAGCCTTTTATTGACCAAAAAACCATGCACCTGCACCATGACCGGCATCTGCAGGCCTACGTGGACAGCTTGAATGCCCTGCTGGAGAAAGCCCCACGGCTGCAGGGCTGCTCCCTGCCCGTGCTGCTCCGCAGCCTCTGCCGGCTGCCCCAGTCCCTGCAGACCCCGGTCCGCCATTCTGCCGGCGGCGTGTACTGCTGCAGCAGTTCGGCAGCCTGAAGCAATTCCAGCGCCTTT
>CAJFTW010000109.1 GCA_904420025.1 Candidatus Pseudolachnospira avium | reverse complement strand
TGCCCGGGACACTACGGAGTTCTCGGGCCTTTTGTTCTTTTCTCCGTAAATCTGCCCGGGACACTACGGAGTTCTCGGGCCTTTTGCCCTTTTTCTACGTAACCTGGCCGATAAGGGGCTTTGCATTCTGGATTTGCTGGCCGCGATGTGGCCGCATAAAGGTTTTGAAAATTGGATCATAGAAATCTAAGAATAAACCACATTTTCATTATAGTGTTGAAGAAAAAAAGCGTCAAGTATTTGTATAAAAGTTCCGTTATTACGTTTCAAAAGATAAAATAACATCCTCTGGAGCTGCTGTGCTGGCCCGAGGAAACACAGCAGCTCCAGAGAAATAAATAGCCCTATTTCCCGGCAGACCGTCCCTCCCGTGCGGCCAGCAGGGTCTGCTTCAGCTTCTCCTCGATTCCCGCCAGCTCGGTCTCCGCGTTCTGCCGGGCGGTACGCCCCTCCTGCTGGATTTTGATGGTCTCCTCGATGGTGGAGATCAGGTTGTCGTTGACCTTTTTCAGGGTTTCTATGTCCACAATGCCCCGCTCCGTCTCCCTGGCCACATCCAGGCTGTTTTGCTTCAGCATCTCGGAATTCCGGGTCAGCAGCTCGTTGGTGGCGTCGGTCACCTGCCGCTGCATCTTCAGTACGCTTTCCTGCCGGTGCAGTCCCAGGGCAATGACAATCTGCCCCTTCCAGAGTGGGATGGTGTTGAGAATAGCCGTCTGGATCTTATCCACCAGCATTTTGTCGTTGTTCTGGATCAGGCGGATCTGGGGAGCCGTCTGCATGGCAATGGCTTTGCTCAGCTTCAGGTCGTGGACCTTTTTCTCAAACCGGTTTACGGTATCCTCAAAGTCGTTTACCAGCTGGGCGCTCATGGGATCCCCCTTGGCCGCTGCCTCCTGCCGCAGCTTCGGAATGGCCACCTGCCGCAGCTCGGCAATTTTTTCTTCCCCGGCGGTAATGTAGACCTGCAGCTCCCGGAAATACTCCAGGTTCTTCTCATAGAAGCCATCGTACATGGTAATATCCTTGAGCATCTGCATCCGGGCCTTATCCAGCTCTCCCTGGATGGAATCAATCTGTACCTCCAGCTTTTCATATCTTTGGGTAAACTTCTTCAGTGCCCGGGAGGCGTCCCGCAGGAAGGGGATCTTATCCAGGAAGCTCTCCTCCCCCAGCTCATCCACGCCCACCTCTTTTACCTTCAGCACCAGGTCGGTCATCAGCTCCCCCACATAGCCACTGTCCTTGCTGCGCACCTGGTTGAGGATATTGTCCGCAAAGCTGGAAATGTTCCGCTGGGCGCCTACCCCATACTGAAGCGTGGCCTGGGAATCCATCAGGTTGATGGTGCTCTTTACTTCCTCCACCCGGTTCCGCTGCTCCGGCGTCAGGACCTCGGCCCGGGCCTCCAGCTCCTCCGGGCTCTCCACCGGCAGTGCCTCCGGGCTTGCCGCTGCCCGATGCTGTGCCAGGGTCTCTAAACTAATCTCGTCTGCCATGTCTTGTTCCTCCGTTTTCCACACTTCGTTTTTCGATTCCCTTTGCTACTCCAGCGCCGCTATAATCCTTTCCATGGTTGCCGCATCCGGCATAGGCGCCACCTGGGTGATCTCCGCCGCCACTCCCGGCACGCCAAACTGCTCAATGGAAGAAGGGGCATCGTACAGGCCGGTGCGGAAGCCATGCTTCTCCCAGGCCAGCCGCTGCACTTCCTCATCCAACAGGGCTTCAATGCCCGCGGTTCCCGCCTCATCCACCGCAATAAACACATGGGAAGACCAGACGGTGGGGGTGGGATACATCATCAGAATGTCATCCTTCACCTGCTCCCAGGTCTCCGGGTTCTGCACCGCAAACTCCAGCAGCTGGCTTTCATACCCGGCCACCAGCGGCTTGGCCCCCATGCCGGTCTTTAAAAACTGGTCAAACAAATCCGAGGAGGAGGACTCCATGTATCCCAGCTTCTGGAAGATGGACTGGAGCCGGGGAAGCACCTCCTCTATGTTGGAGGCGTCCGCCACCCCGCCGCAGAGGGTGTTGGCCAGCAGGCCGGCAAACATGTTGCCGGAGTTGGAGCGGGTGGGGTCGGTGGTGCCCACCGCCACGGTGCCGTACAGCTGGGGCAGCCCCAGATCCGCCCAGGTGGTATCCGACTCGATACACTGGGTCAGAAGGCTCATGTCCACGTACAGCACCTCCCCCTCCTGCCGGGCGATGCCCTGCTCCACCAGTGCCTCCGCCACAGCCCGGCGTGTGTAGAGGACAATGGGCGTATTCAGCACAATCTCGCTCTGGGCCGGGTTTCCATGGACATTCTCGTAAATCTCCAGAGCTGTCTGGTTGGAGGGGAACAGGAAATCCCGCCCTTCCGTATCCTCCTGGACCATCTCAATGGAGCCGGCCCGGTTGAAATCCAGGAACAGGTGATAGCGATCCCGCAGGATATCCTGAACCTGCTCGTCCTCCAGGAGGCCCAGCTTCTCCCCGCCCACCAGGCCGGTGATCTCCGTCACCTCCTGGCCGCCGCCCAGCACGGCGTACAGCACCGCTGCCACAATCACCAGGGCCAGGATCCCCAGCCCCATCAGCTTTGTCTTCATTTTCCGCCCTCCATTTTCAGCGTACTCTCCAGCAGCGCAATGTCCGCCTCCAGATCCAGCAATTCCCCCTCCATCAGGTGGGCAAACTGCCGCTCAAAGGCATCCAAAAGCACCGGCAGGGCTTTGGCCGTCCGCTCCAGGATCTCCGTCACCTCCGGGGTGCGGAGCCCGGTTTTCTGCAGCTCCCGGCACCGGGAGAGAAGCGCCGCCGCCGTGTCCAGGTAGTAGGTAAAAAACCGCCGGGCCAGGGGAATCTTTTCCGGGTGCTCCTCCAGATAGGAAATCATGCGGGTGCCGGTCTGGCACAGGGTCTCCGCGTCCCGGCGCACCGCCAGTTCCTGTATTTCCGCCGCTGCACTGCGGATGGTATCCAAATCCTCCCTGGCTTCGTCCAATAGCTGCCGCAGCTCCTCCCCGCCCTTCAGCTCCTCCACGTCAATCCCGCCGATTCTCCGCCGAGGCCGCAGCAGAAGATCCAAGGCCAGATACAGTCCCACCGCCAGGGCCGCACACAGCAGCAGCGGCCAGTGGAGAGCCAGGAACAGAACCAGAAAGGCGGCTCCCGCCAGAATCACGGAGAGAATCATTCTTGCCACATTTCCCATCAGTTGTACCCCTTTACGCTGCGGAAGGCTTCCGTCAGATTTTCCCGTCCGTCAAAGACCCGGGCGTTGGTCATCTCCGCCAGCTGCTCCAGCTGATCCGGGTCCGCATCCCCAAACATAATGGAGAACACCGGCACATCGGCCCCCAAGGCCTCCCAGGCATCCTGGAAATCCTGGAAATCGCCGCCGGACTGCCCGTCGGTGAGCAGGATAATGGCCGGGGTGTACTGGGACAGGTCGTACTGCCTCAGCTCCTCCAGGCCGGCCATCGCCGCCGCATACATATCCGTACCGCCGCCTACGTCCTGTTCCTCCACCTGCCGGTACAGGTTTTCCAGCTCTTCCCCATTGCCCCGGGCCGTGTAGACAGCCAGCGCCTCATCGTTAAAGGGGATCAGGATGTTCACCTCATTCTCGGATGCCTGGAGGAAATTCCGGGCCGCGTTCTCTTGGATCAACAGCTGTTCCATAGCCGCCACCAGCTGCTCATTTCCCTCCCCCCGCATGCTGGAGGAATAATCCAGGCAATACACGCTGAGGGAGGGCTTTTTCAGCTGGGTCTGATACAGGTTCAGGCAGGCAAACAGCACGTCCGTATCCGGCATCCGGAAAGGAGAGAGCACCCGGTCCGGCTGCACGCCCCAATCCTCCCGGAACACATCCCGGTTTTCCTCCGCGATTCCGGTATAGCCGGAACGGCGGCCGGTGCGCTGGATTGCGTTTTGAGTGTCCGCGGAGAGCAGATATTCCTGCAGGGCCAGGAACACTTCCTCCTGCTGCCCATCCCCCTGGTCCACATAGCCCAGCGGGGAGTCCGCCAGGGAAAGGCCGTCATAGGGATACACCACGTACAGCGGCTCCTCCCCCCGGGCCTCCAGCTCCTGGTTGGCGGAGATGATCAGGCACTCGTAATTGACCATGGCGTCATAATCCCCTTCCAGGAACATATCCTTCAGCCAGTCCGAGCTGCCGGAGGATCGGTCCACACCGGCCAGCAGTTCCTTCAGTTCCTCCTGCAGCTGCGGATCCTCCAGATCCTCCTGGGTAATCATCTCCGGATTTCCCAAAAGCGCATAGAGAAATCCCATGTACGCACTGGCGCCGGAATTGGACTGGGTAGCACTGGTCATGCAGAACCGCAGATTTCCGCTGCGGATGGCCTCCAGCAGGTCGCTGACCGAAACCTCCCGCCCCACAAATCCCAGCTGCTCCGCCAGGCTCTGGCGGATTCCAAACACCACCGGGGTCACCGAGATGGATTCCGCATGCCTGACCCGATGGTCCGTATCGCCGGCATTGAGCCACAGGCTGCTGGCCGGCCACACCGCATCGTAGGGGATCTCCTCCTCCCCCAGGGCACGCATAATATCCAAGGAGCCCTGGTAGGTCATCTCTATGCGGACATTTTCCTCCTCTGCAAACTCCTCCAGAATCGGCTCCAGCTCCCGGTTCTCGGATCCGGAAAGAATCCGCAGCACCTGGCTGCCGCTTCCCAGCACAGTGTCCGCATCCCCTTTGCCATCGCTATTTTCCATGCCGCAGCATGTGAGAAATAGGCAGGCTGCCAGCAGGCAGGCTGCCCAAATACATCTCTTTCGTCTTTTCTTCATAGCGCTCCTCCGCTTTGTCCTCCGTCCGCTATGCGGTGGGTTTTATTATTTATTGTACTGCTGGATCTGTAAAAAAAAGGGCGCTTTTGTGTAAAATTCCCGTAAATCATAGGGCTGCTTCCGCATCCTATCTTCTCGTCCTCTGGACATGCTGTAAATTTACTGCAAATTTACCGGGATTCATCTTGACAATAATACGGATTCGTACTATGATGGTTTACCGTACGCCCGGATGCTTCTATAGCCCTGGGCACGCAGCGAAATGATCCCTGCGGGGATTTCTATGAATTCTGTTGGAGGACTCCATGACACAGGAACAGCTGATACTGCGGCGGCTAATGCTGGCCACAGAGAAAATGGACGGCGCTTACTATCTCTATTCCCGAAAGAAGGGAGTGAAAGAGAATGTGATGACGCTGCTTTACGCCTTGGATGACGGGGAAGCCCATTTCCAGCAGCAAATCTGCCGGGACTGGCTGATTCCCAAAACCACCGTAAACACCAATGTGAAAGAACTGGTTCGGGATGGATATGCCACCCTTATCCCTCAAACGGGAAAACGGGAGAAAGCCATCGCCCTGACAGAAAAAGGGCGCACCTATGCGGCGAAAATTCTGGAGCATATCTATACGGCCGAGAAAAACGCCCTGAACCGTACCCTGGAACGGTTTTCCCCGGAATTTGTGGAAGCCTTGGACTATTTCTCCGACTGTCTCTGCCAAGAACTGGATAAGGAGGATTAATAGATTTATGAACTCGCATACCCTATTTACCAAAACACCGCCCCTGCGCCTGTTTTTTACAGCCGCCCTGCCCGGATCCGTGAGCATGCTGGCTTCGGCCCTGTATCAGCTGATTGACGGCATGTTTGTCGGGCGCTTCCTGGGGGAGACGGCCTTTGCGGCCCTTAACCTGGCCATGCCCTTTGTGATCATCAATTTTTCCCTGGCAGACCTGATCGGCGTAGGCTCCTCGGTACCCATCTCCATCAACCTTGGCCGGGGGAACAAGGAGAAGGCCAACAATATCTTCACCTGCGCCTGCCTGATGATTGTGGGCGCCGGCGTACTCATTGGCGCCGGCCTGTTTCTGGCTGCTCCGGCATTGATTTCCTTTATGGGAGCCCAGGGGGAATTTGCTGTCTTTGCGGTCCAGTACATGCGGGTATATGCCCTCTGCTCCCCGGTGACCACCATCATCTTTGCGGTGGACAACTATCTGCGGATCTGCGGCAAAATCCGCGGCAGCATGTTCCTGAATATCCTGATGTCTGTCCTCAGCGCCGGCCTGGAGTTCCTGTTCCTCTATGTGTTCCGGTTCGGAATCTGGGGGGCGGCCCTGGCCACCTGCACCGGGATGGCCATCTGCGCGTGCATTGCCTTCTTCCCCTTCTTCCGGGGCAAGATGCTGCTGCGCTTCTGCCGGCCCCGTTTTTCCCTGCGGATGGTCCGGCAGATCGTAGCCTGCGGCAGCCCCAACTTCCTCAACAACATTGCCGGCCGCCTCACCTCCATTGTCATGAATCTGCTCCTGGTGCGGCTGGGAGGGGAATCCGCCGTGTCCATCTACGGCATTCTTATGTACGCGGACGGATTCATCCAGCCCCTGCTCTACGGGATGTGCGATTCCCTGCAGCCGGCGGTGGGCTATAACTGGGGAGCCGGCCGTTTTGACCGGGTGAAGGCCATTGAGCGGTGCTGCTTCACCGCCAGCGCCATTCTGGCCTGTGCCGCCTGCGCCGTGCTGTTCAGCTTTCCCGGCGCCATTGCCCGGCTGTTCATGGGCCAAGGGGATCCGGCGTTCCTGGAGGCGGCTGCCGGGGCCATGCGGATTTTCTCCCTGGCCTATCTGACCCGGTGGTTTTCCTTTGCCACCCAGAGCTACATGCTGGCGGTGGAGAAGCCGGTCTTTGCCTCCTCCATCTCCGTGTCCACTGCTCTCGTTTTTCCCATGGTGCTGGTGGCCGCCCTGTATCCCATGGGGCTCACCGGTATATGGATGAACTTCCCCGGCACCGCCCTGCTGGCGGCGGTACTGGCCTTCTTTGTACTCCGGCGCTTCCGGAAAACCGCACCGGCTACCGGCGGACAATCCGATAGTACGTCCGGGCCGTGAGCCGGTACACCAGCACATACAGCACGCCAAAGACCAGGAAGCAGACGGCGGAGCAGGCCACATACAGCCTCTGGTTGGTCAGATTCAGCAGGGCCAGCATCCGCATGACCATGGGCAGGGCCGCCGCCGTGTGGGCCCCTGCCACCGCCAGCGGCAGGAAAAACACCAGCAGCACCTGGGACCGGATGGACGCCTTCACCTCCCGGCGGCTCATGCCCACCTTCTGGAGGATGGAAAATCGTTCCTGATCCTCGTATCCCTCGGAAATCTGCTTGTAGTAGATGATCAGCACCGTGGCCGCCAGGAACAGGACGCCCAGGAACACGCCCAGGAAGAAGAACCCGCCGTACAGCCCCAGAAAGCTGGTGCGGGCATCCACACTGGACTCCACGATCCCCAGGATCTGGTTCTCCGCCCGCCAGTTGTTAAATGCCTGGAAGAACGCCCGCTGCTCCTCTTCCCCGGCACTGGTGTCAAATCCATAGTAATACTGGCATTGGCTGGCAATGTCCCCCAGCACGGCCTTCTGCTGTTCATACAGCTCCTGCACCTCTTGCCAGTCCCGGACCACCAGAAAATAGCTGCTGGCCGCATTGGCCGCAGTAATGCCGTTGCCCAGGAAGGAATCCAGCTGGGCCTTCACCGTGTAGGTTTTGTCAAAGAGCCGCAGCTCCGGATAGCGGTAGTCCTTCCGGTTGGCGTAGAGAAGCACCTCCCCTTCCTCCAGGGTCCAGTCCGTTCCCATCCCCCGATTGAAATCATCCAGTGACACAAAAAACAGATTGGCCACGTCATCCAGCACCATCATGGACACCTCCCGGGTCACCAGGAAGGTGTCACCATCCTCCAGGCAGGAGAAGGCCAGATAGGCGTACTGAATCTCCCCGGTCACCGGAAGCTCCTGCTGCCGCTGCAGTTCCCGGACCCGGTCCGCCAGCGCTTCCCCTTCCTCCGGCGTCATCCCCTCCGTGTACACGGCAAAATGGTAGGGATAACGGCTGTGGATAATGTCCTCCATGCCCAGCATCAGGGAGCTGGTGGCGGAAATCATCACCAGCACCATGGTGGAGAGCACACAGATATTGGCCAGGCCCACGGCGTTACGCCGCATCCGGTAGATGAGCCCGGAGACGCTGACAAAATGCCGGGGCTGATAGTAATACCGCTTGTTTTTGCGCAGCAGCTTCAGGAAAACGGTGATGCCGGCGGTGAACAGCAGGTAGGTGCCGATGACCACCAGCACCACCGCCACAAAGAACAGCAGCATGGAGGTCATAGGGTTTTCCGTAGTGATAGCCAGATAATAGCCGGTCCCTACGCAGGCCAGCCCCACCAGGGCCGTCAACCAGCGGCTCCTGGGCTCCCGCTCTCCCGCCTGGCTCTCCCGCAGCAGCTCCATGGGGTTGGCCACCTGGATCTGCCGCACCGTGTTCAGGAAGATCAGCAGGAAGATGGCCAGGAACAACAGTGCCGTCACCGCCAGGGCCTGGCCAGAGACAAAGAAGCCCAGGGATACCGGCCCGTCAATCATCTGGGTGATGGCCAGATACATCAGCTTATCCAGGGACATGCCCAGCACCAGGCCGCCGGCCAGGCTCACCGCCGCCATATAAAAGGTTTCCCAGGCCAGGGTCCGGGCCAGGTGGCGTTTCTCCATGCCCAGGATCTGGAAGATAGCAAACTCCCGCTTCCGGCGCTTAATCAGAAAACTGTTGGTGTAAAACAGAAAGATCAGGGCAAACAGCCCCACCAGCCAGCTGCCCAGGGACAGGGTAAAGGCCAGGGTGGCGGCGCCGACCATCTGCTCCAGCCCCGGGTTCTGGGACAGGGACTTGACCATATAGAACACCGCCACAGTCAGAATCCCCGTGAGCATATAGGGGAAGTAGGTTTTCCCGTTTTTCCGGATATTGGATGCGGCCAGCCGGGGAAAGAATCCTCTACTCATGGCTGTCACCGCCTGTTGCCAGCAGCGTCAGGGTATCCGAAATTTTCTGATACTGCTCCTCGCTGGTATGCTCCCCCCGGTAAATTTGGTGGAAAACACGCCCATCCTTGATAAACAGCACCCGACCCGCATGGCTGGCCGCCTTGGTGGAGTGGGTAACCATCAGAATGGTCTGGCCGTCCCGGTTCACCTGATCCAGGATCCGCAGCAGGTCATCCGTGGACTTGGAGTCCAGGGCTCCGGTGGGCTCATCCGCCAGGATCAGCTTGGGCCGGGTGATCAGCGCCCGAGCCACCGCCGCCCGCTGCTTCTGCCCGCCGGACACCTCATAAGGGAACTTTTCCAGAATATCCCCAATCCCCAGCTTCCGGACAATGGGCTGCAGGCGGCTGTCCATCTCCCGGAAGCCCTTTCCCGCCAGCACCAGGGGCAGGAAAATGTTGTCCCGGATGGTAAAGGTGTCCAGCAGGTTAAACTCCTGGAACACAAAGCCCAGGTTATCCCGGCGGAAGGCGGCAATCTCCCGCTCCCGCACGGAGGACAGGGGGCGCCCCTCCAGGATCACCTGGCCCCCGGTAGGGGCATCCAAAGCGGCCAAAATGTTCAAAAGCGTTGTCTTTCCGGACCCGGACTCTCCCATGATGGCCACATACTCCCCCGCTTCCACGGAGAAGGACACATCCGAGAGGGCCTGGACCTGGTTCCCGCCCTGGCGGGTGGTATAAATTTTCTGCAGGCATTTTGCCTCCAACAGTGCCATATCGCACAGCCTCCTTCTCTTTGCCCGCCGGAGCGGGCCCTTTCATTCTCTCTGAGGAACTGCCTACAGCATAGCAGAACGGCCGGCCCACCGCCATCGAATGGGGTGACATGCCGGCCGTTTCCTGTGACATTTTTGCAAGATGGATACCAGAGAGGCGCCGGCTATTCCACCTCCAGTGCTTCCCGGTGCAGGTCCAGGAACACGGAGGTCCCTTTTCCCGGCTGGGATTCCGCCCAAATCCGGTGGGAGAGCCGTTCCGCCGCCATTCGGCAGAGGTACAGCCCCAGGCCGGTGGATTTTTTGTCCGCCCGGCCATTGTAGCCCGTGAAGCCCTTCTCAAAGATCCGGGGCAGATCCTCCGGGGCAATGCCCATGCCTGTGTCCGCAATCCGCAGCACCGCGTCCGGGCTGACGGTGATGGTCACGGACCCGGACCGGGTATACTTGAGGCTGTTGGAGAGAATCTGCTCGACAATGAACAGCAGCCACTTTTCATCGGTGAGCACCGTCCGGCGCACCGGCTCATACACCAGCCGGACCCGCTGGCGCACAAACAGCGGCGCGTACTTGCGGATGGCCTGGCGCAGAATACTGTCCAGGTCGTATTCCTGGAACACATAATCGGAGGAATCGCTCTCCAGCCGCAGGTAGCTGAGAACCATCTCCACATACTGCTCAATCCGGAACAGCTGGGAGGAAAGCTCCCGGTGCTCCTCCGTGTCCTCCCCCTCCAGGGTCATACGCATGACGGAGATGGGCGTCTTAATCTGGTGCACCCAGGTGGTATAGTAGTCCAGGCTATCCCGCCACCGGGCCTGCCAGCGGTTCCCGCTGTCCTCCCCCATCTGCCGGAGGCGCCTTACCATCTCCTGCAGGTCCGCCTCCTCCAGGGTCCGGGGCTCCGGCAGCTCCTCCGGCAGCAGCGGCAGGTCTGCCAGCATTTTCCGGTAATCCCGGTGCCGCTTCCCCAGCCGGGCCAGCTGTACCCCCAGGACCACCACGGCCAGGAGCAGGCACAGGCCCGCCGCATACCACACCGCCTCTGCCTCCAGGTCATACAGCGAAAAGACCAGGGCAAAGATACCGGCGAAGGCCGCAAACAGCAGGGCCACCCACCGGTATTGCCACAGGAAAAAGGCCAGCATCCCCTTTTTCTTTTCTTCGTTCATCGCTCCGCCCCCTTTCTATCCGGCTGCTCTCCCCTCTCACTGGATGATGTAGCCGCTGCCCACCCGGGTGGTGATAAAATCCCGGAGCCCGGCCCCCTCCAGCTTCTTCCGCAGCCGGTTGACGTTGACGGTCAGAGTGTTCTCCTCCACGTAGGCGTCCGCCTGCCAGAGGCGGGTCATCAGGGTATCCCGGCTGACCACCTTTCCCATGTTCTCCAGCAGGGTCTGGAGGATCCGGAACTCATTTTTGGTCAGCTCCAGCCGCTCCCCGTTGTAGGACAGGGAGGTATCATTCAGGTTCAGCACAGCCCCCCGGTGCTCCAGCACCGGAATCCGGCTGCCCATGTCGTAGGCCCGGCGCAGCAGTGCCTGAAGCTTGGCGGTCATCACGCTCAGGTCAATGGGCTTGGCAATAAAATCATCCCCGCCCATGTTCATGGCCATGACAATGTTCATGTTGTCCGAGGCGGAGGAAATGAACACCACCGGCACCTGGGAGATCTTGCGGATCTCGCTGCACCAGTGGTAGCCGTTGAAGAAGGGCAGCATAATGTCCACCAGCACCAGGTGGGGATCGTAGGCCACGAAGGCGGGGATCACGTTCTGGAAATCCTCCACGCAGCGGGCCTCGTGGCCCCAGGACACCAGCTGCTTCCGGATGGCCTCCGCCAGGGAAAAATCATCTTCTATAATCAAAATCCGGTACATGTGGGTCTCCTTTCTCCCCTATTGTACCGGACAGGGCGGCTTTGTCAAGAGCCGGCCGCACCACTGCAAAAAGCGGGGCCCCCCTAGGGATCCCCGCCGTTTGTGGCTTCCGCCGCGTCAGATTTCTTTTTTCAGATGATCCAGCATGCCGAACTCCCGCTTAAAGGAGGCCGCAATCACATCGTGGGCCAGATCCGTGTACGGATGCGGCACGCAGGTAAAGCAGTGGCACAGCCGTCCGCCCAGGTACAGCTCCGTGGGGACCCCGCTGTTCAGCAGGCGTCTGGCATAGTCCAGCGCCGAATCCCGCAGGGTGTCGTACTCGCCAGCAATGATCATGTGGGCGCCCAGGCTTCCCACATCCGGCGCCAGGGCCGGGAACGCGTAGTAGGAGGGCTGGGTTCCGTCATAGCCGCCCAGGTAGGCCGCCTCCGCGCCCAGAGCCTTGTTGTCCGGTCCCATCTTCAGCTGGATCAGCTGCTGGAAGGACATGGTCTCCTCAATAGCCGGGGTGTAGGTGGCGCAGTTGAGCACGGTCAGCGCAGGGGTCTGCTCGTTGTGGTCCCGCAGATACAGGGCCAGGCCCTCGGCCAGGTTGCCGCCGGAGCTGGAGCCGTGGATGCCAATGCGGCGTCCGTCCGCACCCAGTTCCGCGCCGTGGTCCTTCATCCACAGATAGGCGGCCCGGCAGTCCATCAGAGGGGCAGGGAAATGGACGCCGCCCACGCTGAGGCGGTACTCCACACTCACCACCACCGCCGGAATCCGCACGGCCAGGGCAATGCAGCGAGCGTTGTCAATGTCCAGGTTGCCGCCCACAAAGGCTCCGCCGTGGATATCCAGCACCATGGGCGCACTCTCCGGCAGATTGGCCGGGGTGTAGATCCGAATGTTCATGTCCTGGCCGTCTCCGCCGGGGATCACCCGGTTCTCCATCTTCATGCCCTCCGGCAGCTCATAGGACATCAGGGCTTTGCCCTGGGCCTGGCGGCGCTTCTGAAGCTCCTCGCTGTCGCCTACCGTGTTGGCAGCCAGATGATTTTCATATCCAGGAAAAATATTGGTTTTCATCTCTTTCCCCTCCCATTTTATTTCATTCCATTGACAATTCTATTTTTTCTCATTTTCCTTCAGTTTATGGGACAATTCCTTCAGCTCGCCAAAAGCCCCCTGGTAGCTTGCTGCATTCAGCTCTTCCAGCGCGGACTCATCTAACGGCGCATTTTTATCTACCGGCTCCGCCTCCAGGAAGGATTCCACAATTCCGCTGTCCCCCAGTCTCTCTCTGGCCATCTTTCTAAGCTCTAAGTAGTGCTCTCTTGTTTCCGGCGTATCTGCCACCTCGTCCACTAGGTGCAGATTCTCCACGTCCTCCGGGGAAGGGGAGGAGGCTTTTGGCTCCTCCTTTTTCCGGAAAAGGGAGATTTTCAGCCCATGGCGCTTCATTTCGTCCGCGAACTCGCTCATAGTGGTGTTGGGCCACATGGCTGCAATCGTCTCAATGGAGATTTCATCCTGCCCCATAACGGCAGAGAGGAACATATCGTCCTGGGGATGGTCCAAGTTTTCGTCCAGTTCTTCCTTGATTTCCTCGTAGACCTTCTTGTTCTCGTTCTCGTCCATGGCTCACTCTCTCCTACAATGCATACGCAACAGCAACTACAGTCTCATAACACCGGTGAGCAGTGCCACTGCAATAACCACCAGGTTGGTGAAAAACATGATCACACCGCCCTTATTGCAGTGGCGGTTCACATCAATATCACACAGTGTGCAGCCCACATAGGTAGCAGAATTCATTGGTGTGTTGGAGGTTGCCAATGCCAAGTTGCAGACAAACGGCGCGATAATCTGCATGGAGGTATATCCAAAGGTTGCTCCCACGGAGATAAACAGCGGATACATGGTGTTATATACCTGATACGGCACAAAATGAATAATCGGCACCACCAGAATCAGGAAGATAATAAACATATACTTCATCAAAAATTCCGGAAAGATACCGGTCATGGCATCCGCCAAGGCATTTACCATAGAAGTGCCGCCTTCCGGTTCCGCATTGAAAGCCGCCAGATAGAAGCAGATGGCAATCAGCATGACCAGTACATTAAAGAAGGTGGCGCCGGCCTTGTTCCAGATTGCTCCAAAGTCTTTTCTATAATTAACCATTGCCGTGATAATGGATGCGGCAATAAACACCAGATAAGACGGAACCTTAAAATATGCCAGGGCAACAATCACGCAGGCAAACACCAGAAGATTGAACCACAAGAGCTTCGGGCGGGCATTGGGGTTGTCCTTTTTCTCCGCAGACTCCTGCAGTGCCTCCGCATCTTGGGGCAATCCCAGGGTCCCGTGCTGTTTCTTATGTACCAAGGCAAAGTATACCCACTGCAGGATGATTGCAGGAATAAAGCATAAACCCCAAGGGATTGAAGCTGCGGCCAGCTCCTCCGGGCTGACGTTGGCCATCATAGCGGAATTTACCAGGCCAATACCCCAGGGCAGCCAGCACATAGCGCCGATGGCTGTCTGGCAAATCAAAAACGCATTCATCCGATCCATTTTGTACCGGTTAAACAAAGGAATCATAATGGGGAACACAATCAGGTAAGTGGTGGACATGTTGGCTGTCAAGTACGCCACACAGCTGATAATGGTAGTGATAACCATGATTACCACAACGTTCATTTTGTTTCCCAGCATGCCGATCAATTTGTTTATGATAATATCAAATAAACCGGTTTCTGTAAGCATGATAAAATAAATCAGGCCAAACAGCAGCATATAGCCAGATGTGGTCATTACCGTATTAATCTGACCCAGGATTATGGAACTGGCATCCGTCAAGCTAAAGCCAAGCAGCAGCATGCAGACAAACGGTACCACAAACATCACAAAGTTCAGCGGAATCTTATTCCACAAGATAAAGCCTATGGTGACTACCACCATAATAATAGCAACAACTGTAGGGCTCATACCCAATCCTCCTCACTTATTTTCTTATTTCACGTTCCCAAAAGATGACCATTGATTCTGCCCAGAGAGACATACCGCCGGATCCAATAAGCCCATCTGCCTTTGGAATCACCTCCTGTCCTTTTGATATGAGCTTATTCTTTCTGTATAATATCAATTTTCAAAGCGGCTTGCAATTCAAAGGAAGCTATAGTACTATAGCTTCAAAGCTATTATTAAATATATTTTGAGGGAAGGAGAGCCACATGGAATTAAAACAAATTGAATATTTTTTGAGTCTGGCGCAAATGCAGAATATATCGCAGGCTGCAGACTATCTGCATATTTCTCAACCAACCCTGAGCAAGAGCCTCTCCAACCTGGAACGGGATTTGGGGGTACCCTTATTTGACCGGATCGGCAACCGCCTTTACCTGAATGCCAGTGGGCAAAGCTTTTATAACAAAGCCCGGCAAGCTATGCGGATCCTGGACGCTGCCACCTTTTCCGCCAAACAGGCAGTCTACAAGATTACTGGGAACCTGTCTATTGTATGCCTGGTATTTGCCCCTATTCTTTCCCCCTGCATCAGTGAATATATGGAGCTGAACCCCCAGGTGGACATTCAGCTGCGTCAATATAATCACAACCTGAATCTCTCTGCCAACACCGACTATGACTTCATTCTTTCTGACAGCCATGATGTCCAGGCCAATGAACCGAACACACAAATATGGGTTTCCCAGACACTTTTTTCAGAGGATACCCGCCTGATCATTGGACCAGGGCATCCGAAGTACAGCCAAATGGCGGACGAGGAAACGGTTGTAGACCTGACATTGTTTTCCGATGACTCCTTTGTAACGATGCAGCGAGATAGCAACTTTATTGATTATACTTACCAGATCTGCCAGCAGGCAGGCTTCTCTCCTAAAACCTATTTTCATACAGATGATTTTTTAGTCAAAATGACGATTGTCCGGGAAGGACTGGCCGTTGCTTTTTTGCCGGAGTCCTGTGTGGAGGAAGCGCTGCGCCTGTGCCCCGGCCTGCGGGTCCTGCAATATGCCCCCGGAAATATTATGCGGAGTGTGGTTATGACAAGAAAAAAGAAAAGCCTTCTCAACGAGGCTGCCCTGGATTTCTGGGACTTTCTTTTGGAGTACTACCGGCTCCCTAAGGATGAAAGGGATTAGAATTGAACGGGCAGGCGAACGGAAGCTCCACCTGCCCGTTTGAAAGCTATTATCTTTTCACCACGTTTTATATGCATGAGAACAGGTGCCGCTTACAACTGCTCCGCCCACTCCCTCAGCTCCTGCTGGGACAGCCTACCATTGAGAAGCTTCCCATCCTGGAGCTTGGCTCCCGGGCAGCTGGGTGCCAGCCGGGAAACGGTCTTGCCGAGTCCGCTGCCGCCGGAGGTGGCAAACGGCACAATGGTCTTGCCGGAAAAGTCGTAGCTCTCCAAAAAGGTGTTGATGATGGTGGGAGCCACATACCACCAGATGGGGAAGCCGACGAAAATTTTGTCGTACTCCTCCACATGGGCATCCCGGTCCGCCAACGCGGGGCGGGAGGACGGGTCATTCATCTCCACAGTGCTGCGTGACTTTTTATCGTTCCAATTCAGATCTGCCCGGGTGTATGCCACCGCCGGCTTGATCTCATATACGTCTGCCCCCACAGCCTCCGCCAGCTGCTCCGCCACCCTCTTGGTGGTGCCGCTGGCTGAAAAATACGCAACCAAGGTCTTACTCATTTTCGTTTCCTCCTTCTGCCTGCTTTTTGATCATTCCAGAATTTCAATCTCTGTCCCCTGGGTAGACAGGGAAAGGCTTCCATCCTCCACGGATACATGGCCGGCCAGAATGCCCACACTGTTGGAGGAGATGGACAAATTGCCGTCCCGCAAAATAATCACCAATTTATCCGCATTCAGGCAGGTGATGGCCGCTGTCCCCGGGCTGGTCAGGTTCACCCCATTTAAAATCAGCTTCACCGGCTCCGGATCTTCCAGATTAATGAGGAACCGGATTCCCTCCGTGGAACCGCTGAGCTCGTAGCTCCCGCCCAGGACAATGGTCACCTGCCCATTGTCCTGGGCGTAGACGGCACCGGGGCCCTGAAGGGAAACCTGCCCTTCCTCCAGGTAAACCTGCGTGGCGGAGACCGGCTGATTCTTTGCGCCGCAGCCGGAAAGGAGCAGTGCCAGCCCCACGGCGAAAGTTATCCAAATCCGTTTCTGTCCTTTCTTCATCTTCTCCTCCGCATTGGTCGCCCACCCTGGTGAGCTTCCGTCCTTCTCAAAACTCTTCCTGTCTTTCGTATCTTCCTGTCTTTCGTATAAGGATAACCGCCCGCCGTGTCTAATACTTTGCCCGCATGACCAGCCATGTCCCCGCTGCATGACAGGCTGGCTGGGCTTGGCTACCGGCCGGACACCCGTGAGCCGCCGAAGACAGCGGACATAGGGACCGTATCCAGCATCCGGTCCAGCTCCTGCACCTCCTGGGCCGTCAGCTCTACCTCCGCGGCTCCTGCGTTTTCCTGCAGCCGGTCCTGCTTCCGGGTGCCCGGAATGGGGACAATCCACGGCTTTTTCGCCAGCATCCAGGCCAGGGAAATCTGGGCCGGCGTGGCGTTCTTCCGCTCCGCCAGCTCCTGCAGGTACCGGAGCATTTCCTGGTTTTCCTCCAGCCCCTCCGGCGAAAACTGGGGCATAGCGCTCCGGTAGTCCGTTCCCTGGGCAAAGTGGGAATGTTTGTCATAGCGGGCGGACAGCAGGCCGTTGGCCAGCGGGGAGAAGGCCACAAAGCCGATCTGCAGCTCCTCCAGCACCGGGAACAGGGCCTCATAATCCCGGTACATCATGGAATAACGGTTCTGCACTGCCGTCACCGGGCAGACAGCATGGGCCCGCCGCAGCGTTTCCCCGTCTGCCTCCGAGATGCCCCAGTGGGTGATCTTCCCCGCCTCCATCAGCTCCTTCATGGCCCCGGCGGTCTCCTCAATGGGCACCTGCCGGTCTATGCGGTGAATGTAATACAGGTCCAGGTGATCCGTCTGCAGCCGCCGCAGAGAGCCTTCCGCAGACGCTTTAATGGTCTCCGCCCTTCCGTCCGGAATCAGCGGCTTGTTCACCGCCGGGGAGGATTCGTCAAACCGGATGCCGCATTTGGAAGCCAGCACAATCCGGTTCCGGTACGGCTTCAGCGCCTCCCCCAACAGTTCCTCATTGTCATGAGGGTTCTCCGGCGTGCCGTACACCTCCGCCGTGTCAAAGAAGGTGTAGCCCATCTCCACTGCCTGGGCCAGCAGCTCCGTCATCTCCTTTTTGTCCGCCGCGGGGCCGTAGGCATGGCTCATGCCCATGCAGCCCAGTCCAACGGCGGAGACCTCCAGATCCTTTCCCAAAATCCGTTTCTTCATCTTCCCATACACTCCATCAAAATCTCGTAAATTTCCTCCCGGCTCAGCTTCCGCGGGTTACAGGCAATCACGTTGCAGCTGTCCGCCACCTGCCGCAGCAGCTCCGGCGTGATCTCCGCCCGGGACTTCAGCTCACCCATCTTGGTGGGAAGGCCGCACTCCCGGATAAAGGCAGCCAACGCTTCCACGCTTTCTTCCGGTGAATCCACCCCAAAGACCACCTGGCCGAACCGGCGGAATTTCTCCGGGGCATCCTTCACGATATGCCGGTAGTAGGCCGGGTGGATCACCGCCAGCCCCTGCCCGTGGTTGCAGTCGGTGTAGGCGCCCAGCTGATGCTCCATCTGGTGGGCCTGGAAGTCGGTGAGCCGCCCCACCTTCAGGATACCGTTCTCCGCCATGGCCGAATCCCACATCAGGTTGCCTCTGGCCTGCATGTCCTGGATGTCCGCCAGCAGACGGCGCATATTGACCACCGTATTGCGCATGATGGCCAGGGCCACGTCATCGGAGACGTTGTCCACATCGGAATTGCCGAAATAGGTCTCCATGGCATGGCTTAAGGTGTCAAAGGCGCCGGAGAGTACCTGCATCCGGGGGACCGAACGGGTGCAGTCCGGGTCCAGGATGGCAAACCGGGGAGCGGCCGCCGCCATACCGCCCTTGATCTTCTTTTCCTCGTTGGTGATCACGGCCCCGCCGTTCATCTCTGCGCCGGTGCCGGAGGCGGTGACCACCGCGCCCATGGGAATCACTTCCGTGGGGAACCGGTGTTCCGCCATCTCCATCTCCCACAGGTCCTCCCCGGTTTTGGCCTGGGCGCCAATGATCTTGCAGCAGTCCACCACGGAGCCGCCGCCAACCGCCAGGATCAGGTCAATCTTCTCCTCCCGGGCCAGCCTGGCGCCTTCCTGCACCTTGGC
>CAJFTW010000108.1 GCA_904420025.1 Candidatus Pseudolachnospira avium | reverse complement strand
CCCCGGCTGCTTCTGTGGCGGCGCGTGTCTCTTAAGGGGGCAAACCCCTGGCCCGGCGGGCCTTTCAGGTAAGGGATATTTTCTGGTACGGAATCCGGGCTGTGCTTAGGATCTCCTCCTCCCGCTCATGGCAGGTGAAGAGGAAAATCTGTCCGCTGTAATTTTCCGAAAGCCAGCACAAAGTGGCGGAGAGCCGCTCATTGTCGTAGAAAGCGAAAGTATCATCCAGAAACAGGGGCATCTGCTCATCCGGCCACAGAAATTCAATGCAGGCCAGCCGGAAAGCCAGGTAGACCTGTTCCACAGTGCCGGCGCTCACCTGAAAGAGGGGAATCCTCTGTCCGTCCCGAAGCAGAGTTAGTCCCAAGTCTTCATCTATAGAAAGGCCGGTGTAGGCTCCATCGGTAATTCCTTTGACCAGCTCAGATGCCTTCTCCTCCAGGAAGAAACCGAAGGAGTCAAAGACAGTGGTGGAGAGCTCCTGGATGGTTTCCATGGCCAGCTCAATGGCCTGCTTCTCTTCTCCCGCCTGACGGCTTCGCCGGAGCGGCTCCTGAAGGGCGTCCCACCGGTCCTGGAGGGAACGGAGCGCCTCGCCTTTCTGGTCGGCGGACCATCGCTGGCGCTGGGCTTCCTCCAGCTGTGTCTGCAGACCTGGCTGTTTCTGCTGCGCCTGCAGCAGGGCATCCATATCCCGGCTTAAAGCCTGGCGGCTCCGGGAGATGGTACGGCAGAGCTTCCGGCAGTACTCCAGCTGTTCCCGAAGGTGGAGGGCCAGTGCGCCTTCCCCGCAGGATGGAGCCTCGCGCAAGAGATCCTGGTAGAGTTCCGCCAGGATGCGGCAGTCTTGGCGGTAATCGGCGGAAGCCTCCCGGCGCCGGTTCAGGCGTACACAGAAGGTCCCGCTGAGGATGCTGCCCAGAAAGCAGCCGGCCGCCGGGAGATAGTGGCTGGAAAGGGCCATGGTACAGGCCAGCCAGAGGCCGGCCAGGGCTCCGGCCGCCAGAAGCAGGTTGAGAAGGCCGCACAGGGGGCGCAGGGCTCCGGTCAGGGGTTTTCGGTATTGCTGGAGATAACGTTGCCTTTCTTCCTCCCGGGCATCCACCTCTTCCAGAAGCTCTTCCACATCCTCCTCCCGGGAAATGCCATATTTTTTTAAGGTATCTTCGCCCTTTGCAATGATCTGGGTTAGCTGCTGATGATGCTTTCCCAGGCGGAGGATTTCTTGATCCAGTTCCTCTTTCTGCTTGGTCAGGGCGGGCAGTTCCTCCCCCTGGGGCAGGGAAGCCTGTTCGTGTTCCAGCAGTTGGATTCGTTTTTCCAATTCGATGGCTTCCTGCTGGGCGTCCCGGGAGATGGCGTTTTCCTGTTTCTTCTTCTCTTTTTTCAGATACAGCAGTGCCTGGCTTACATCTACGGTGGAAGAGCCTGAGGTGCGCAGGTTGACAATATGGTTCCGCAGCTCCTCTGCCAGATCCTGGCTGGTGGCGGCCCGCAGCTGGCCTACAGAAAGGGTATTCCGATAGAGAGTAGGTGTCAGCCCGTTCAGCAGCTCGGCAAAATTGGCCTCGGAGGGGGTCAGCTGCCGGGCGTGGGTTTCATCCAGGAGCGTGCAGGGCTGGATGTTTTTCTCAAAATTCCGGTGAATGGCATACCGGACACCGCCTTTTTCCAGCTCCAGCACACCGCCGTAGGTGCTGCTTCCCTTCCAGGGCAGATAGCGGCTGTAAAGGTCCGTGCGGGCCGCCCGCCCTCGCCGCCGTTCCATGCCAAAAAACATGGACTGGAGAAAAGCATGCAGCGTACTTTTTCCTGCCTCGTTTTCTCCGGTGATCAGGTGGATCCCTTGGGAGAATGTCAGGGTCAGGTTTTCCAGTTTTCCAAAATGGTTGATGTGAATACGATGGATCTTCAAAGGGAAACTCCTTATCTGTTTTCTGTGCTGCACAGTGCCTGCAGCCCGTAGTAGAGGGCCTTTTTCCGAAGGGGGTCCCCCGGGGAAGAGAGTGCCCGGATAAAATGGCCAATCAGGTCGTTGGCGTGCTCCCGGGCCAGGGCTTCCAGGTCGAAGGCCGGTTCCGTATCGTCCCGTACTTCCACAATCCGGCCGGCGGCCTCCAGCTGCTCCCGGTCAAAGGTGACTTCAGGGTCCCGGAAGCCGGTGAGATGCAGCCGGTAAATATACTGGGGATGCTTTTCTATCTGAGGCCGGATGGCATCCAGAATCTGTGCAGTCGTGTAGGAGGTATCGGTGGGAATCTCCAGGGGAACATACTGGACGGTAGACAAGGGGACCCAGTCCAGCCGGGTTTTTTTCTGGGTGATTTCACCCAATATGTACCCCCGGGGCCCTGTGTCCGTCCGGTCCAGGGGCTCCGGCGAGCCGGGGTAGGCTGCGGGGATTTCCTGGTAGACCTGGGGCTGGTGGATATGCCCTAGGGCCACATAGCGAAAGCCGGACCCAGAGAAGGCGGAGGGGCGGAACGGTATGTGCAGGGCATCCCCGCCGTGGGCCAGAAGGATATGAATCCGCCCGTCCGCCGGCGCACGGCAGCTGTCAAACAGGGGCTCCCGGATTTCTGGCCGGTGGTAGCTGAGCCCATGGACCTCCGTCTCCAGATCCTCAAAGTATACGGAGGCCAGGGAGGCGGAGGAAAGAAAGGTGACGTTGTCTGCCCAGGGATAATCCCGGTAGGGAGACGCATCGGAAATATAGTCATGGTTTCCGGCAATGAACACCACCCGGGTGCGGGGCAGCCGGGAAAACTGGTAGTTCAGCTCCTTTAGCTCTTTCCGGAGGGGTTGGCGGTGGAACAGGTCACCGGCGATCAGCAGCAAATCCACCTGCCGTTCCTCCGCGTCGTGGAGGATCCGCCGGAGGGAAGCCTGTACCGCCTCTGCCCGTTCTTTGCTCCAGGGCTTGCCAATATCGGGGACCGCCCCCAGATGGAGGTCGGCTGTATGCAGAAAGCGCAAAATCAGTACCTGCCTTTCATAAAATGCCGGGCCCGGAGGAAGGCAATTCCTGCGGGAATTTGGCATAGAAATGAAGTCATAAAAGTTGCCTATACTGATTATAGTAGATTTAGGGGTTGTATTCAACCGAATTTCACGGGTTTTCGTGACTTTCTGGAAATCACGAATATAGGAAAATTGTATAAGGGACACGCTTTTCAAATTGGCTAAATTATGTTATAATATCTGCAAATTAAGAAAAATCGACAAGAAATTCAAGGGCTTAACCCGCTGTAATGAAAAAAACAGGCTCATTTTTTTTCAGAATTAAGTAAAATTTTACACGGATTGTTAAGAACTTGTAAGAAAGCGAGGGTAGTGCAATGATGAAAAAGAGAATGATTGCCATGCTGCTGGCAGGAGGGCAGGGCAGCCGCCTGGGGGTCTTGACTGCAAAAGTGGCCAAGCCTGCGGTGGCATTCGGAGGTAAATACCGAATTATCGACTTTCCCTTGAGTAATTGCGTGAATTCAGGTGTGGATACGGTGGGCGTTTTGACACAGTATGAGCCGCTGCGTCTGAACAGCCATATTGGGACGGGAATGCCCTGGGATTTGGACAAGCGTGACGGCGGCGTGACGGTTCTGCCGCCCTATGAGAAAAGCCAGGACAGTGAATGGTATACCGGAACGGCCAACGCCATCTATCAGAATCTGGCATACATGGAACAGTATCATCCGGACTACGTCCTGATTCTCTCTGGGGATCATATCTACAAAATGGACTATGAGGAGATGCTGGGGAGCCACCGCCGCAACCAAGCGGAGGTAACCATTGCCTCCATGCCTGTCCCCTGGGAGGAGGCAAGCCGTTTTGGTATTCTGGTGACGGATGACAGCCGGAAGATTACGGCCTTCGAGGAAAAACCGGCCAATCCCCGGAGCAACCTGGCTTCCATGGGCATTTACATTTTCAACTGGGAGATGCTGCGGGAGGCATTGATTGCCTTAAAGGACGTGCCGGGCTGTGATTTTGGCAAGCATATCATCCCTTATTGCTTTGAGAAGACGGACAAGCTGTACACGTATGAATTCAACGGCTACTGGAAAGATGTGGGAACCCTAAGCTCCTATTGGCAGGCCAATATGGAGCTGGTGGATCTGGTCCCTGAATTCAATCTGTATGAGGAGTTCTGGAAAATTTACACCCGGGAGGCATCGCTCCCCCCGCTTTATATGGCAAAGGGCGCCAAGGCCGAGCGCTCTATTATCAGTGAAGGCTCCTCCATATACGGGGAGGTGTCCCACTCGGTGCTGGGCCCCAATGTGCTTGTGGAGGAGGGGGCAGTGGTCCATGACTCCATTTTGATGCGGGGTGTGAAGATTGGAAAGAACGCCCGGGTTGAGAAGGCGATTATTGCGGAGAATACGGAGATTGGGGAAGGCAGTATCCTGGGGGAAGGTGCTTTCGCGGAGAGTAAGCTGGACACTCGGGTGTATGCCAGCGACCTGGTGACGGTGGATGAGAATTCCTACATTCCGCCCCATGTTTCGGTGGGCAAGAACACCGCTATCTCCGGGCATACGCTGCCGGAAGATTATCCGGAAGGGCGGCTTCCGGACGGTGGATACATTGTGAAGGCAGGAGGAGAGGGATGAAAGCATTAGGAATGATTTTAGCCGGAGGCAACGGAAGGAGAATGCGTGAGCTGACCAGAAAGCGTGCCGTGGCGGCTATGCCGGTGGCGGGCAGCTACCGGGCCATTGACTTTGCCCTGAGCAATATGGCAAACTCCCAGATCGGCAAGGTGGCTGTGATCACCCAGTACAGCTCCCGGTCCCTCAACGAGCATCTGAGCTCGTCCAAATGGTGGGATTTTGGACGGAAGCAGGGGGGGCTCTTTGTATTCAACCCGACCATTACACCACAGAACAATGAGTGGTACCGGGGAACGGCAGATGCCCTGGCCCAGAACCTGAGCTTCCTCCGGGACAGCCATGAGCCCTATGTGGTGATTGCCCCTGGGGACGGCATCTACAAATTGGATTTCAACCAAGTCATTGAGTACCATAATGAAAAGGAAGCGGATATTACGGTGGTCTGCAAACGCCTGCCTGCCGGGACGGATGTCAGCCGTTTTGGCGTGGTGGAGGTCAACGATGACATGCGGATTGTGGGTTTTGAAGAGAAGCCTGCCCTCAGTGAGCTGAACACCATTTCCTGCGGCATTTACGTTGTGCGCCGGCGTCTTCTGATCTCCCTGCTGGAGCAGTGCGAGGAAATGGAGTGGTTTGACTTTGTCCGGGATGTGCTGATGCGTCAGCGCCGGGCTAAGCGGATCTACGCCTACCCCTTCCGGGGATATTGGTCCAATATTGCCACGGTGGATGCCTATTACCAGTGCAATATGGACTTCCTGAAGCCGGAAGTGCGCCAGGAATTCTTCAGCGGCTACCCTGCCATCTACACCAAGGTGGACGACAATCCGCCGGCCAAGTTTAATCCAGGATCCCATCTGGAGAACAGCCTGGTGGCCAGCGGCACCATCATCAACGGGGCCATAGAGGATTCGGTGATCTTTAAGAAAGTGTTTGTGGGAAACGGCTGCCAGATCCGCAACTGCCTGATTCTCAATGATGTCTCCATAGGGGACGGTGTGGTACTGGAAAACTGTATTGTGGAGTCCCGCACCAAGATTGCGGCGGGGACAGAGATCCGGGGGGAGGAAGGAAAAATCCGGATTATCACGCACTGAGAAGAAGTTTTTGAAAACAAAAGGGGGCCCGGAAGCTTGACCGCTGCCGGGCCCTTTGCTACAATAGATCCGAATTGCAAAACCGCATGGCGGGGGAGGGGGGATCCCTTCTCCGCCCCGTTGGCGTATGCCCATTTTTTTGCCCGTCCCCGGGGATTGCCGCGGATGGGAAGGGCAGGCGTCGGGATTGGGAGGAAGATATGCGCATTATCGCAGGGCTGGGCAATCCGGCCGGAAAATATGAGGGGACCAGACACAATACCGGATTTGCCGTCATTGACCGGCTGGCGGAGAAATATTCTGTACGGGTGAATACCAACCGGCAGCGTGGCCTGTGCGGCAGCGGGATCATCGGCGGTGAGAAGGTGCTGCTGGTGAAGCCCCTGACCTTTATGAACCTCAGCGGCGAGTGTATCCGGCCGCTGATGGACTATTACAGGCTGGAGCCGGAGCAGCTTCTGGTAATCTACGATGACATCAGCCTGCAGCTGGGCCAGATCCGGGTCCGGGGCAAGGGCAGCGCCGGCGGCCACAACGGCATCAAGAGCATTATCCAGCATCTGGGCAGCCAGGACTTTCCGCGGATCAAGGTGGGCGTGGGAGGCAAGCCGGACCAGATGGACCTGGCGGACTATGTACTGGGCCGCTTCAGCCGGGAGGAGCAGGCGGTAATGCGGGATGCGGTGGAGCTGGCGGCGGAGGCGGCGGAGGTGGTGATCCGGGACGGGGTACCGGAGGCCATGAACCGGTTTAACGCGTTTAAAAGGAAGGGTGAGCATGGCGGCGAACTTTGACTGTCCCCTGGAGGAGCTGAAGGAGTACGAGGATATGCAGGAGGCAATCCGGCAGAAGCGAGGGCCTTTGCTGGTCAGCGGCTGCGTGGACTCCCAGAAGGTCCAGCTGGCCTGCCGGCTGGCGGAGGGAAGCCCCCTGTCCCTGATTGTCACCTACAATGATTCCAGGGCCAAGGAAATCTGTGAGGATGCCCGGTGTTTTGCGGATCCGGTGCTGTACTATCCGGCCAAGGATCTGCTGTTTTACCAGGCGGACATCCACGGCAGCCTGCTGGTGCAGCGGCGGATGGAGGTCTGGAAGCAGATGCTGGAGGAGGGCCGGGGGGTGATTGTCACCACCGTGGACGGCTGCATGGACCGGATTGCCGATCCCCGGGAACTGCGGAAGCGGATTCTGGAGCTGTCCGTAGGGCAGCAGCTGGATTTGAGCGATTTCAGCGGCCGTCTGGTGGAAATGGGCTACCGGCGGGAGGCCCAGGTGGAAGGCCCCGGGGAATTTGCGGTCCGGGGCGGCATTCTGGATATCTTCCCTTTGACGGAGGAGGCCCCGGTGCGGGTGGAGCTGTGGGGGGATGAAATTGACTCCCTCCGGAGCTTTGACGTGGAGAGCCAGCGCTCCATAGAAAACCTGGAGACCCTGCGGGTGTATCCGGCGGAGGACACCTGGGCGGAGGAGGCTGCCCTGCCGGTGGCATTTCCGGAGTATTTTCCGGAGGATGCCCTCTTTTTTCTGGATGAACCGGCCCGGCTCTGGGAGAAGGCGGTGGGGGTGGCCAAGGAATTTCAGGAGAGCATGGTCCATCGGCTGGAGAAGGGCCTGCGGGAACATACGCCTTCCCTGCTGTCCCCGGAGGATACCTTTGCCCTGCTGGGAAAAAAGCGGGCGGTGGCCCTGGCCGGCCTGGAGCAGAAGGGCGGCGGCCTGAAGCCGGAGGGACGGTATGTGATCCAGGCCCAGACCCTCCACTCCTACCAGGACAGCTTTGAGACCCTCATAGGGGATTTGAAGCGGTGGAAGCGGGAGCGGTACCGGGTGGTGCTGCTGTCCGGCTCCCGGACCAGAGGTGCACGGCTGGCCTCTGACTTGCAGGAGTACGGGCTGGCGGCCTTCTACGCCGAGGAGGAGAAGAAGGAGGTACGCCCTGGCCAGGTGCTGGTTACTTGCGGCAGCCTCCACAAGGGCTTTTCTTACCCTATGCTCCGGTTTGTGGTGCTGTCGGAAGGGGATCTCTTCGGCAAGAACCAGAAGCGCAAAAAACGCCGCACCGCCTACGAGGGGCGGAAAATCCAGGACTTTTCCCAGCTCTCCGTGGGGGATTACGTGATCCATGAGAACCATGGCCTGGGCATTTACCAGGGCACGGAGCGGATGGAAGTGGGCGGTGTGGCCAAGGATTACATGAAGATCACCTACGGGGACGGAGGCAACCTGTACATCCCTGTGACCCAGATGGACATGGTGCAGAAGTACGCTGGGGCCGATGCGGAGAAGGTGCCCAAGCTGAACCGCCTGGGCGGAGCCGAATGGCACAAGACCAAGACCAGGGTCCGAGGGGCTGTGCGGGAGATTGCCCAGGATCTGGTGCGGCTCTATGCGGCCCGGCAGAATCAGAAGGGTGTGGTCTACAGCCCGGATACTGTATGGCAGCGGGAGTTTGAGGAGCAGTTCCCTTATGAGGAGACGGAGGATCAGATTCGGGCCATTGAGGCGGTGAAGGGGGATATGGAGGCCGGCAAGATTATGGACCGGCTGATCTGCGGGGATGTGGGCTACGGCAAGACGGAGGTGGCCATCCGGGCGGCCTTCAAGGCGGTGCAGGACGGCAAGCAGGTGGCCTATCTGGTGCCCACCACCATTTTGGCCCAGCAGCACTACAACACCTTTGTCCAACGGATGAAAAACTACCCGGTGAACGTGGACCTGCTCTGCCGTTTCCGGACGCCGGCGGAGCAGAAGCGGACCGTGGAGAGCCTGCAAAAGGGCATGACGGACATTGTCATTGGCACTCACCGGCTGCTGTCCAAGGATGTGCAGTTTAAAGACCTGGGCATGCTGATCATTGATGAGGAGCAGCGGTTTGGGGTGGCGGATAAAGAGAAGATCAAGAAGCTTCGGGAGAATGTGGATGTGCTGACTTTGACGGCCACCCCCATCCCCCGGACCCTGCACATGAGTCTCATCGGTATCCGGGATATGAGTGTGCTGGAGGAAGCGCCCATGGACCGGGTGGCCATCCAGACTTATGTGATGGAGTATAACGATGAGCTGGTGCGGGAGGCCATGAAACGGGAGCTGGACCGGGGCGGACAGGTTTATTATGTGTACAACCAGGTGAAAAACATTGGGGATGTGGCAGCCCATATTGCCTCCCTGGTGCCGGATGCAGTGGTGGCCTACGCCCACGGCCAGATGCGGGAGCGGGAGCTGGAGCGTATCATGCTGGATTTTATCAACGGGGAGATTGACGTGCTGGTCTCCACCACCATCATTGAGACCGGGCTGGACATCTCCAATGTCAATACGATTATCATCCATGACTCCGACCGTTTCGGCCTCTCCCAGCTGTATCAGCTCCGGGGCCGGGTGGGCCGGTCCAGCCGAACCGCCTACGCCTTCCTCATGTACCGGCGGGATCGGATGCTGCCGGAGATTGCGGAGAAGCGGCTGCAGGCCATCCGGGAGTACACGGAGCTGGGCTCCGGAATTCGCATTGCTATGCGGGACCTGGAACTGCGGGGGGCCGGGAACCTGCTGGGGGCGGAGCAGCATGGCCATATGGAAGCGGTGGGCTACGACCTGTACTGTAAGCTGCTGGGGGCGGCGGTACAGGAGGCCAAGGGGGAGCGGAAAACCCAGGCAGATTTTGAAACAGAACTGGATCTGGATCTGGATGCCTACCTGCCGGACCACTATGTACGTGGAGAGGCCCAGAAGATGAAACTGTACCGGAAGATTGCCGCCATTGAGACGGATGAGGACTACATGGATATGCAGGATGAGCTGATTGACCGCTTCGGGGAGCTGCCCCGGCCGGTGCAGAACCTGCTGCGGGTGGCCAGGCTCCGGGCCCTGGCCCACCAGGCCTACGTGACGGAGGCGGTGGGCAGCCTGGAGGAGCTGCGGTGCACCATGTTTCCCCAGGCGCCGGTGGAGCCATCCCGCATTGGTCCGCTGGTGGAAAAATATAAGGGGGATCTGCGGGTATCCGCCGGGAAGGCTCCCTGCTTTATCTACCGGGATCAGAGAAAACGGATGACAGACCCGGAAAAAATGCTGGAGACCCTGCAGGAGCTCCTGGAGGAGCTGCGGGGGCTGATGGCCTAAATATGGGCTCCATCCGGCACAGGTGCCGGGATCTTCCTGCGCCGGGCGGAAGTTCTTACGGAAACATGAAAAATTCGTGTTTTCAAGGAAAATTGTTGCTAGAAAGGGGAAAAGGTTTTATAATACCCTTAGTGTGCCAAAAATGGTTATTTTGGCATGAGGAAGAAATACCTTTTGGAGGCAGATATGAAGGGATGGAAAAAAGGGATGGCAGCGCTGCTGGCGGCGGTTCTCACAGCGGGGACGGCCGCAGGCTGTGCGGCCTCCATGTCGGAATATGGAACTACGCCGGCGCTGACATACGGGGATCAGACGGTCTACCTGGATGAGGCAAATTTCTGGCTACGGTATGAGCAGTGGCTGATGGAATCCCAGTATGGGACCATGTACCAGTACTATGGCTATACCAACATGTGGGAAGCCCCCGCAGATGAGTACACTACCCTGGGCCAGCAGCTGAAGGAGGATGTGATGGCCCAGATCCTGCAGACCCGGATCCTAAACGATCACGCGGAGGAGCTGGGGATCTCCCTGACGGAGGAGGACCAGACACGGATCACAGAGACGGTGGCGGACTTCCGGGAAAGCTTTGACGATTCCTTCCGGGAGTACTGCGATGCCAGCGATGAGAGCATCAATGGCTGGCTGCAGCAGAATGCCTTGGCTGTCAAGGTGTGGGATGCGGTGAAGCAGCAGGCTGAGGTGACCGTCACCGATGAGGAATGCCAGATGTTCTCCGTAGAGTATGTGAATATTACCGATTCCACCGACAGCACGGAGAGTACCGAGAGCACAGCGGCGGAGACCACAGCAGCCTCCTCCGAGAGCGCGGATACCACGGCAGCGGAGACTGAGAGCACCGAGGCCTCCGGGGAGGAGAGCACAGCGGCGGAGACCGAAAGCGCCGAGGCTTCTGGGGAGGAGAGCACGGCAGCGGAGACCGCGGGCGCCCAATCCTCCGGGGAGGACACCACAGCGGCGGAGACCACCGAGGCGGCCTCCGGGGAGACACTGACCGGGGAGGCCCTGGCCAATGAGGTGCTGCGCCGGCTCAACGAGGGACAGGCCTTCAGCGACTTTGAGGACGAGCTGGGGGTGACGGTCAACAACCAGAGCTTCCTGCGTTCGGATACGGACAATTCTTCTACCATCTACCAGGAAGCCGTAAACATGGCTACCGGAGAGGCCAAGATGGTGGACTATGACGGCGGCTGGTATGTGATCTACTGCGTGGCGGAGCTGGATAAGGAAGCCACGGAGGAGGAGCGGGCAAGCGTGGAGGACACCAAGCGGGAGGAGCATTTTAATACGGTGTACGCCGAGTGGACGGCGGCGGCTCCTTCTTATGAGGTGCAGGACGCCTGGGATGACCTGAAGGTGGACGAGATGATCTACGTGGCGAAGGAAACCACTGCCGCAGAAACAACGGCGGCCGATACCACGTCGGAGGAGACAGCGGCGGAGTCCGAAAGCGCTTCCGGAGCTGACAGCACAGCGGCGGAGCCTGCGGAGAGCAGTGCGGAGGAAAGTGAAACCGCCTCAGCGGCGGAATCCTCTCCGGAGTCGTCCGCAGAGGAATCCACAGCGGCAGAATAGGCAGAAAATGGGAGAGGGCTGCCGCAGGATGGGAGAGTGTATTCCCGGATGGGAGGATCTCCCGCCTGCGGCAGCCTGTTTTTATATATAGCACTTTATGATACCAGGGGAAAAAGGGTACGTGATGCGGAGCGATCCGGATAACGCTCCGCCGGCCAGAACATCCAGCGGAATAGGGGGGACATAGAGCATGGCAGGAGACAGCCTGAACGGCCTGACCAGCCGGGAGGTACAGGAACGGATGGAAAAAGGCCAGGTAAACGGGGAGGAGGAAATCCGCAGCAAAAGCTTCGGACAGATTCTCTGGACCAATCTGGTGACACCCTTCAATATATTGAATGTGATTTTGGCTTCCCTGATTTTGCTGGTGGGGTCTTTTAAAAATATGCTGTTTATGGGTGTAATCCTGTCCAACGCAGTCATTGGCACGGCCCAGGAAATCCGAGCCAAGCGGCTCATTGACAAGCTGTCTCTGATTACCGAGCCCAAAGCCCGGGTGATCCGGGATGGGCAGGAGGAAACAATCCGGGTGGAAGAGCTGGTCCTGGACGATGTGACGGTTCTGGAGAACGGCAGCCAGATCTGCGCGGACTGCGTGGTCCTCTCCGGCAGCTGCGAGGTCAATGAATCCTTGATTACCGGGGAACCGGATCCGATCCTGAAGCGGAAGGGGGATTCCCTTCTCTCTGGAAGCTTCCTGGTGTCCGGCATGGTTCGCGCCCAGGTGGTACACGTGGGCGCGGATAACTATGCAACCCAGATCAGCAAGAATGCCAAATATCTGAAGCGTCCCAACTCGGAGATTATGAACAGTATCAACCGGTTGATCAAGGTGATCGGATTTTCCATTGTCCCGGTGGGGACGGCGCTGTTTTGTACAGAAACTTTCCTGGGTGGCATTCCCTGGGAGGAGGCTGTGGTCAGTACCGTGGCTTCCATGGTGGGGATGATCCCGGAAGGGCTTGTGCTGCTGACCAGCGTGGTGCTGGCGGTGGGCGTACTTCGGCTGGGAAGGCGGAATGCCCTGGTGCAGGAAATCTATTCCATTGAGACCTTGGCCCGGGTGGATGTGCTTTGCCTGGATAAAACCGGGACCCTCACCACCGGAGAAATGCAGGTGGATCGGATGCATCCCCTGCCGGGTCATACCCGGGAGGAGGTGCGCAGCGGGGCGGCAGCAATCATGGGTGCTTTGGCAGATCGCAACCCCACGGCGGAGGCTATTCGGAAATTCTGCCCCGCCGCGCCGAACTGGAAGCCGGGCCTTACAATGCCCTTTTCGTCCTCTCGGAAGTGGAGCGGGGCAGAATTCCCCGGCCATGGAACATATATTGTGGGTGCGGAGCAGTTTGTGTTTCCAGGTGGGCTTCCTTCCCTGCGGGAAACCATTGAAGAGGCGGCAGAAAAGGGGCAGCGGGTGCTGGTGCTGGCGGTGAGCCAGGAGCCGTTTCAGGGGCAGGAACTGCCGGCGCATCTGGAGCCGGCAGCTCTGATTTTTCTCAGCGATACTATCCGGGAGAATGCCAGAAAGACGCTGGGCTACTTTGCGGATCAGGGAGTGACGCTGAAAGTGATCTCCGGGGATGATGCCCGGACGGTCTCCCAGATTGCGGGGCGGGTGGGGCTGGCAGGAGCGGAACGGTATGTGGATGCCACCACCCTCCACGGGGAGGAGGAGCTGGCCCAGGCTGCGGAGGCCTACACGGTGTTTGGACGGGTGACGCCGCAGCAGAAGCAGCAGTTGGTCCAGAGCCTGAAGGCCCAGAAGCATACGGTGGCCATGACCGGGGACGGTGTCAACGACGTGCTGGCCCTGAAGGAAAGCGACTGCAGTATTGCCATGGCGGCGGGCAGCGATGCGGCCCGCACGGTCAGCCAAATTGTGCTGTTGGACTCAAATTTTGCCTCCATGCCCCATATTGTTGCAGAAGGACGGCGCAGCATCAACAACCTGCAGCGTTCCGCCTCCTTGTTTCTGGTCAAGACGTTTTTCAGCACGATCATTTCACTGGTATTTATTTTCCTCAGTGTGCCATACCCCTTTGAACCCATCCAGTTCACTTTGGTCAGCGCCCTGACCATCGGCGCTCCATCTTTTGTGCTGGCCATGGAACCCAACCGGGAGCGGGTGCGGGGGCATTTCCTATGGAACGTAATCCGCAAGGCCATTCCCGGTGCTCTGACCAATGTGTTCAACACGGTGCTGCTGGTGCTGCTGGCCGATCGCATGGGCTTTTCCCCCGGGGAAATCTCCACCATGGCGGTGGTGCTTATGGCTTACACGGGTATGATGATTCTGTTCAAAGTATGCATTCCTTTCACCTGGGGACGTCTGTTATTGTATGTGGCTATGGGAGGCTCCTTTGTGCTGGCTTTCCTGTTTCTGGGAGACTTGTTCTCCCTCCAGCGGCTTACCCTGCGGATGGCGGGCTTCCTGCTGCCGCTGCTGGCGGCGGCCACCGGCGTGTTTTTGTTCCTATTAATGATCACTGCCGCGTTTCTGGAGAAACGCGGCAAGTAATGCGGAGGATCCATCCGAGGATCCGTCAGATGGGTCTGGTTGCATGATGCAGCCAGGCCTTTTCTTTTTCGGGCAGGAGGCCGGAGAGCTCCTCCCAAACCCGCTGATGATATTGGTTCAGCAGATCCTTGTCCCGCTGGGTCAGCAGCGAGGGCTCCACCGCCGCGGTGGAGATGGGGCAGAGGGTCAGGGGCTCAAAGGCCAGAAAAGAACCGTAACTGGTTTGGGGGCCTTCCACACAGAGCAGGTCGTTCTCAATGCGGATGCCGAATTTTCCGTCCTCATAGTAGCCGGGCTCATCGGTGGTGACCATGCCCGGCTCCAGCACACAGCCGGATTTTTCCCCGTGCTGGTTCCAGTGGAACCGGTTGGGGCCTTCGTGGACATTGAGCAGGAAGCCCACCCCGTGGCCGGTGCCGTGACGGAAGTCCAGCCCTTCCTCCCACAGGGGCAGCCGGGCCAGAATGTCCAGGTTCTCGCCCCGGCAGCCGTGGGGGAAGCGGGCGGCGGCCAGGTGCAGCATACACTGGAGCACCTGGGTGTAGCGGGTTTTCATCTCCGGAGTCAGCAGCCCCAGGGGGATGGTGCGGGTGATGTCCGTGGTCCCCTCCAGGTAATGGCCGCCGGAATCCACCAGCAGGAAGCCCTCCGGCTGCAGCGGGCAGTCGGTTTCCGGTGTGGCCTCATAATGGACAATGGCTCCGTGGGGACCGTAGCCGGCAATGGTGTCAAAGCTCAGGTCCAGGAAATTTTCCTGGCTGCGGCGGCAGGAATCCAGGTATTCTGCGGCGGACATCTCCGTCACCGGCTCCTTGCCCACCGTCTCCTCCAGCCAGCAGAGGAAGCGGACCATGGCAACCCCGTCCTTCCGGTTGGCCTCCCGGAGCCCGGCAATTTCCGTGGGATTCTTGATGCTCTTTAGGAGGGTGCTGGGGTTGGGGCCAAACACCCGGCGCACCTCCTTGGGGATGGCCTTCTTCAGGCTGTAGCTGACCTGGGAGGTGTCCAGCAGCAGCCGGCAGGACTCGTCCAGGTCACCCAGCGCCTCGGTAATGGCGGCGTATGGGCGGATCCGGATGCCGTCCTCCTCCAGGGCGCGGCGCAGCTCCGGCGACAGGGCCTCCCCGTACACAAATAGGGAGGTCTCCTCCGGTGTCAGCAGGCAGTAGGAGAAGAACACCGGGTTCTGGGGAATATCGCCGCCCCGCAGGTTGAACAGCCAGGCAATATCATCCAGGGTGGTAATCAGGTGGGAGTTGGCACCGGATTCCTGGATTTTTTCACGGAGAACTGCCAGCTTCTCCTCCCGGCCCTGGCCGGCACAGGACACCGGCAGCTCCCAGATTTTCTGGGGCAAAATAGGCGGCCGGCCAGCCCACACGGCGTCCGCCAGGTCCTCCTGGTAGGCTAGCGAAATCTTTTTATGCTCCAGCAGGTTCTCCAGATGGCGGCCCATTTTATAGGAAATGGTTCTTCCGTCCACGCCCAGGCGCCCACGGTCCGGCATGGTGCGCTCCAGAAATTGAGGAATTCTCTCGGTACCCGGCATGCCGGAACGGTACAGGGTAATACCGCTTCCGGCCAGCTGCTGCTCTGCCTGGAGAAAGTAGCGTCCGTCCGTCCACAGCCCTGCCTCCTGGGGCGTCACCACCAGGGTGCCGGCGGATCCGGTGAAGCCGGAGACGTACCGGCGAAACTGAAAGTGGTCATGTACATACTCGGAACCGTGGAAATCCGCAGTGGGGATCAGACAGGCATGGAGCCCCCGCCGTGCCATTTCCTCACGCAGCTGGTTCAGTTCTTTTCGCAAAATAAGCCCCCCTCTCAAAACGTGTTTCTTCTATTATATCGGTTCCGATTGTGGGATGCAAGGAAAGGCATTGAGAAAAAAATTTTGTTATGCTATAATGGGGCGGCAAACAGAGGAAACACCCTTCGGGTATACCTTTATGCCGTAAAAAGATCGGCAAACAGAGGAAAGGGGGGCGCGGGAGATGGACGGGTTTGTCCCTTACCGGCGCAAAGCGCAGTATTACGAGACAGATCAGATGGGAATCATTCACCATTCCAATTATATCCGTTGGTTTGAGGAGGCACGGATTGATTTTATGGCCCAGGCGGGCCTTGGCTACCGGGAGATGGAGGCCCAGGGCATTCTGAGCCCGGTGCTCTCGGTGGAGTGTGAATACAAAACCATGGTGCATTTTGGGGATGAGGTGCAGATCCGTCTACGCCTGGAGGAGTACAGTGGCGTGCGGATGACGGTGGATTACCGGGTGGAGGATGCGGCCACTGGGGAGCTGCGGTGCCAGGGCAAAACCCGCCACTGCTTCCTGGACCGGGAAGGCCGCCCGCTTTCCCTGAAGCGGAATGCGCCGGCGTTTGACCAGCTGTTCCGGGAGGCTCAGCAGCGGACGGCAGAAGGGGAAGGCGCATGAAGCGGGTGATGCTGACCGTGGCCTACGACGGAACCAACTACTGTGGATGGCAGATTCAGCCCAACGGCATTACTATAGAGGAGGAGCTGAACCGGCATCTGAGCCGGCTGCTCCGGGAGCCGGTGCGGGTTTCCGGGGCCAGCCGCACGGATTCCGGGGTCCACGCCCTGGGCAACCTGTGCGTGTTTGACACGGAGACCCGGATCCCTGCGGAGAAGCTCTGCTATGCGGTGAACCAGAGCCTGCCGCCGGATATTGTGGTGCAGAAATCCCAGGAGGTCCCGCTGGACTTCCACCCCCGGAAGTGGGAGAGCGCCAAGACCTACGAGTACACCATCTACAACCGGTCGCTGCCCAACCCGGTGCTGCGGCTGTACTCCTATTTTGTCTATCGCCCTCTGGACGTGGAGCGCATGCGCCGGGGTGCCGCCTTTCTGGTGGGAGAGCATGATTTTCAGAGCTTCTGCTCGGCGGGCTCCCAGGTGGAGACCACGGTGCGGACGGTCCATTCCCTGGAGGTGGAGCAGGAGGGCCCGGTGATCCGGATCCGCATCACGGGCAGCGGCTTCCTGTACAACATGGTGCGGATTATTGCGGGGACACTGCTGCGGGTGGGCAGCGGTTTCTGGGAGCCGGAGATGGTGGGGGAAATTCTGGAGAAACAGGACCGCAGTGCCGCCGGCCCCACCGCACCGGCAAAGGGGCTCTGTTTGATGGGAATCCAGCTGAAAAACCCACCGTTTTTCCCTGGAAAAGGGATTGACACACACGGGAGAATGTAATATAATTTATTACTGCGACATCAGGTGGAAACGCCAAAATCCAATGCCCCGGAACGGGCGGAACCACTTTCTGATAGGCAAGATACAGATAGAAATCCAATAAAGTTTAAGGAGGCTCTACCATGAAAACGTTTATGGCCAGCCCGTCGACGATTGATAGAAAGTGGTATGTGGTCGACGCCGAGGGAAAAACATTGGGTCGTTTGGCAGCGGAAGTTGCCAAGGTACTGAGAGGTAAGAACAAAGCAATTTTCACTCCTCATATTGACACCGGAGATTATGTGATTGTTGTGAATGCCGCAAAGGTGACAGTCACCGGCAAGAAGCTGGATCAGAAGATCTACTACCGCCACTCTGCTTACGTAGGCGGCTTAAAGGAGACAACCCTGCGTGAGATGATGGCCAAGAAGCCGGAGAAGGTTGTGGAGTTGGCCGTAAAGGGTATGCTTCCCAAGGGACCGCTGGGATCTCAGATGCTGAAGAAGCTTCATGTGTACGCCGGACCGGAGCATGAGCAGCAGGCTCAGAAGCCGGAAGTACTCGAGTTTTAATATAGAAGGAGGAAAATACAATGGCTAACAGATGCTATGGTACCGGCAGAAGAAAAAAGAGCATTGCTCGCGTCTATCTGATTCCGGGAACTGGAAATATTACCATCAACAAGAGAAGCATTGATGACTATTTTGGCCTGGAGACCCTGAAGGTAGTTGTCCGGCAGCCCCTGGAGGCCACCGGCACCGGTGACAAGTTTGACGTTCTGGTGAACGTTCACGGCGGCGGTTTCACCGGCCAGGCAGGCGCCATTCGCCATGGCCTGTCCCGGGCTCTGCTGCAGGCAGATCCGGAGTACCGTCCGATCCTGAAGAAGGCTGGCTACCTGACCAGAGACCCTCGTATGAAAGAGCGTAAGAAGTACGGCCTCAAGGCAGCACGTAGAGCTCCCCAGTTCTCCAAGCGCTGATTGGCGTTTCAAACTGGTTCAAAGATGCTCAAAAACCCCGAAAAACTGCGGTTTTTCGGGGTT
>CAJFTW010000107.1 GCA_904420025.1 Candidatus Pseudolachnospira avium | reverse complement strand
TGTTCAAAGCACTGGTGCTGCTTCCGAAAGAAGTTCCGGAGGCTCCGGCAGAGCTGCCGCAGGAGGCGGAGCCGCCGGAAACAAAATGGCCGGAGGATGCCGGAAATGAATAAATCCTCCCGGATTCGTGCATGCTGGATAGTGGAAGGAAACCTTCATGCCCGCTGGCGCGGGTATCACGAACCAGGAAGAGGAGGAGAATGTATGGCGGTTTATAAAGTGGAAATCTGCGGGGTCAACACCTCCAAGCTGCCTCTGCTGAAAAACGAGGAGAAGGAAATGCTGTTCCGGCGGATCCAGGAGGGGGATGCGGAGGCCCGGGAGGAATACATTAAAGGGAACCTGCGGCTGGTCCTCAGCGTCATCCAGCGCTTTGCCGGAAACGGGGACAACATGGATGACCTGTTCCAGATTGGGTGCATTGGACTGATTAAAGCCATAGACAATTTTGATGTGAGCCAGAACGTCAAATTTTCCACGTACGCGGTTCCCATGGACATGGGAGAGGGAAAAAGCGCCGGCCCGCGGCAGAGATGCCGGGGCGCGGCGCTTGTTTGATATGCCAGGCGGTATTTATTTTCCAAAGGGCCGGGAACTTATGCTGGGCCGGGAACTTATGCTGGGCCGGGAGCCTACTCTCTCTCCCGCAGTTCGCCTGAACGGTAGGCGGCCAGCAGCTTTTCCAGATCCGCAATCTGTTCCTTCAGCAGCCGGCCGGTATCTGTATCGTTGACCAGCTGGCGCTTGGTGACCTCCTCCACCACAAAGAGCTCGGAGTGGATGTCCTTGCCGGTGCGGATGGCATCTTCGGTGGAGGTGAAGGGTTCATGGTATACCAGCTTCAACCCATAGGAGTTGGAGATCAGGGTGTAGCCGGCAATGCCGGTGGTGGACTGGTAAGCCCGTGAGAAGCCGCCGTCAATGACCAGCAGTTTGCCTCCGCACTTGATGGGGGACTCGCCTTTCTTTTGTTTCACCGGCACATGGCCGTTGATGATATGGGAAGTCTGGGGGTCCAGCCCGAATTCTTCAAAGATCCGGTCGATGACCTCCTCGTCGTTATATAACTTATAATAGGGCGTCTTGGGCTCTTCGTGGGCCTTCTTGTCCTTGATGAAATACCGCTCAAAGGTGGTCATGCGCTCCTTGCCGAACAGAGGGGAAGAGGCGCCTGTCCACAGGTAATAGATGACATCCGTGGCGTACTCCTTTTCCGGGCCCGGTGCCTGGTAGTAGCCCCGGCGCACATAGTTGTCCAGCACATCCATCAGCTCTTTGCCCCGGTAGGTCTTGCCCTCCAGTGTCACCGAGCGGAAGCTGCCATCGGCATTCAGCGGAATACTGCCGTGGAAGAGCAGGTTGGAGTCGTAAATCAGGTATAGGCTGCCCTTGCTCAGCAGGAAGCGGATATGGGACTGGAGCTTGGAGCAGCTGAGGAAGGAGGCATGGAGCTTTTCCATAAGGATTTCTTCGGCCTCGCTGAGCTTGTAGGGATCCTTGGGGTCCACCGTGGGCAGGTACACGTCATCCAGATCGTAGGTATTGCCGTACAGGGTAATCTTCTTGTTCTCGTAATCAATCTTGTCCAGCAGCAGCCGGTCATCCAGCTGAAATTCCGGATGCCGTTTGATCAGCTGGCCCTCCAGCTTAAACTGGAGAATGGCCACCGCCTTGTGCATCTTGGTGTCTGTGGCCAGGTTGCTCTCATCGTAGGTGGCAGGGTCATACTTGACCTTGAAGCAGGCGCAGTCGTCCTCCCCGTAGGTCTCCAGGGCAAAGCGCATCAGCGGGATCAGGTTGATGCCGTAGCCGTCCTCCAGAATATCCAGGTTTCCGTACCGGGCGGAGAGCCGCAGCACTGTGGCAATGCAGGCCAGGTTCCCGCAGGCGGCGCCCATCCATACCACATCGTGGTTGCCCCACTGGATGTCCACCGAGTGGTAATTCATCAGGGTGTCCATGATAATGTGGGGGCCGGGCCCCCGGTCATAGATGTCCCCCACAATGTGCAGGTGGTTGACCACCAGCCGCTGGATGGTGTGGGCAAAGGCGCAGACGCACTCCTTTGCCCGGCCGGTGCGGATGATGGCCTCCAGGATCCCTTCGTAGTAGTGTTCCTTGGCAGTGGACTCATTGACGGCCACCAGCTCTTCAATAATATAGGCAAAGGCCGGGTCGATGGATTTCCGGACCTTGGAGCGGGTGTATTTCATGGACGCCCGCCGGGTCATGCGGATCAGCCGCAAAAGCATGGTCCGGTACCAGTCATGCATGTTGGTGCCGGCAGCCTTCACCAGCTTCATTTTCTCCTCCGGGTAATAGATCAGGGTGGCCAGGTCAGTCTTGTCCTCCTGGGAGAGCTCAAAGCCGAACACATCGTCAATCTTACTGCGGACAGTTCCGGATCCGTTTTTCAGAATGTGGATGAACTGCTCGTACTCTCCATGGATGTCGGTCATGAAGTGCTCCGTGCCTTTGGGCAGCTGCAGGATGGAGGACAGGTTGATGATCTCCGTGCTGGCCTTGGCAATGGAGGGGAAGCGGTAGGACAGGGCCTCCAGGTATTTCTTGTCTTCGTGTGTCATAAAATACTCCTCCCAAATGGATGTAATTCTTTTCCATTTTATCATAAATTTTCAGAAATGGCTATGCTATTTTCGCCGGAAGGATTGGAAAATACAAAAGGATTGACGGCTGTCCGGAAATTTCGTATACTGATACCATGCAAAAAAAGCCGCAGGGCGCTTGGGGAAAACGCAGCAGCGGCTTTCAGGAGGGAATCGTATGCAGAACATGAGTCCGGATACCATTTGTATCCAGGGAGGCTGGCAGCCCAAAAACGGCGAGGCCAGAATCCTTCCGATTTATCAGAGCACCACATTTAAGTACAGTGACAGCGATTTTATGGGCAGGCTGTTTGATTTGGAGGAGTCCGGCTATTTTTACTCCCGCCTGCAGAACCCTACCTGTGACGCGGTGGCAGCCAAAATCTGCGCACTGGAGGGCGGCGTGGCGGCCATGCTTACCTCTTCCGGCCAGGCGGCCAATTTTCTGGCCCTGTTCAATATCTGTGAGGCGGGCAGCCATATTGTCAGCTCCGCCACCATCTACGGCGGCAGCACCAACCTGATGGCGGTGACCATGAAGAAGATGGGCATTGAGGTGACCCTGGTGGATCCGGATGCCAGCGAGGAGGAGCTGGAGAAGGCATTCCGGCCAAACACCCGGGCGGTGTTCGGAGAGACCATTGCCAACCCGTCCCTGGTGGTGCTGGATATTGAAAAGTTTGCCCGGCTGGCCCACAGGCATGGGGTACCGCTGATTGTGGACAACACCTTTGCCACTCCCATCAATTGCCGGCCCTTCCAATGGGGGGCGGATATTGTCACCCATTCCACTACCAAGTACATGGACGGCCATGCGGCCACCGTGGGCGGCTGCATTGTGGACAGCGGAAATTTTGACTGGATGGCCCACAAGGAGATGTTCCCGGGCCTGACTACGCCGGATGAGTCCTACCACGGCATTGTGTATGCGGAGCGGTTTGGCAAGCTGGCCTACATTGAGAAAGCTACGGCCCAGCTGATGCGGGACCTGGGCACCTGCCAGTCCCCCATGAACGCGTTTTTGCTGAACCTGGGACTGGAGACACTGCACCTGCGGGTTCCCCGCCACTGTGAGAATGCCCAGAAGGTGGCGGAGCATCTGGCTTCCCTGCCGGAGGTGGCCTGGGTCAACTACCCGGGGCTGCCGGACAACAAATATTATGAGCTGGCGAAAAAGTATATGCCGGGCGGCACCTGCGGCGTCATCTCCTTTGGCCTCACCGGTGGGAGAGAGCGGGCCAGCCGGTTTATGGACCAGCTGAAGCTGGGCGCCATTGTGACCCATGTGGCGGATGCCCGCACATCGGTGCTCCACCCGGCCAGCCACACCCACCGTCAGCTGACGGAGGAGCAGCTGGTGGAGGCTGGTGTACAGCCGGAGATGATCCGGTTCTCCGTGGGCCTGGAGGCAGCGGCAGATATTATAGAGGACATTGACCAGGCCATTGCCGCCAGCAAGGAGTGAGCCATGCGAACCTTTGAAAAATCCCATAAGTTGGATCATGTATGTTACGATGTACGGGGACCGGTGGTGGACGAGGCCAACCGGATGAGCGCCCACAACATTGATGTGCTGAAACTGAACATTGGCAACCCGGCACCCTTTGGATTCCACGCGCCGGAGGAAATCATCCAGGATATGCAGGCCAGCCTGCGGAATGCCGAGGGCTACTCGGATTCCAAGGGCATCTTCAGTGCCCGGAAGGCCATTATGCAGTACTGCCAGCTGAAGAAAATCCCCAACGTGGGTATGGAAGACATTTATATTGGCAACGGTGTCAGCGAGATGATCACCATGGCCATGCAGGGCCTGCTCAACGACGGGGACGAGATCCTGGTCCCGGCCCCGGACTACCCGCTGTGGACGGCGGCGGCTAACCTGGCGGGGGGAAAACCGGTTCACTATATCTGTGATGAGGAAGCAGACTGGTATCCGGATCTGGAGGACATGGAGAGCAAGATCACAGACCGGACCAAAGGCATTGTGATCATCAACCCCAACAACCCCACCGGGGCCCTGTATCCCAGGGATCTTCTGGAGCGGATTGTGGAGATCGCCCGGCGGCACCAGCTGATCCTCTTTTCCGATGAAATCTATGACCGGCTGGTGATGGACGGTGCCCAGCATGTGTCCATTGCCTCCCTGGCGCCGGACCTGCTGTGCGTGACCATGAACGGCCTTTCCAAGTCACACCGGATTGCCGGGTTCCGCAGCGGCTGGATGTGCCTTTCCGGCGATAAATCCTATGCCAAGGGGTATATTGAGGGGCTGAATATGCTGGCTTCCATGCGGCTGTGCGCCAACGTGCCGGCCCAGATGATTGTCCAGACAGCTCTGGGCGGCTACCAGAGCGTGGATGAGCTGCTGCTGCCCGGAGGCCGGATCTATGAACAGCGGGAGTACATTACCCAGGCCCTCAACGACATCCCGGGAGTTTCGGCAAAGAAGCCCAAGGCGGCGTTTTATATCTTTCCAAAGCTGGATGTAAAGCGGTTTGGAATCCTCAATGACGAGCAGTTTGCGCTGGACTTTCTGCGGGAGAAAAAGGTGCTGATTGTCCAGGGCACCGGCTTTAACTGGCCCCAGCCGGACCACTTCAGAATTGTCTACCTGCCGCGGGTGGATGAGCTGAAGATTGCCACGGGCCGTCTGCGGGATTTCCTGAGCCACTATCATCAATCATAAAAAAAGGAGAGCAATCAATATGAAAAAAAGCAAAACGTACCTGGCCATTTGTATGGCAGGGGCACTGGCCGTCTCCGGCCTGGCAGGCTGCGGGGAGTCGGTGACCGCGGAGGAGCTGGTGCCGGAAGTGCAGGAAAACGCGCAGAATGCGGACTCCATGGAGGCAGGGCTTTCTGCCCGGATCAGCGCCAAGGTGCCGGCGGATGTGCTGTCCTCCCTCATGGGCAGCTCCGGCTCTTCGGCTGCGGCCACGGCGGATGTGGAGGCGGAGGTGACCCTGGACGGGGAAATCCAGGCAATCCGTGAGGATACCACCTACCTGAACATGGATTTGGAGGTCTCCGCCGCCGGCATGATGCAGTCCATGGCCCTGGAGGCCTACCTGGTGCAGGATGGAGATACCTTGAAGGCTTATGCTGCCACGGACGGCGAATGGACCTACAGCGAGTCCGAGGTGGAAAGCGACACCGCTATGGATTCCATGAACCAGCTGCTGGATGACGGCATGGATTGGGTCCTGGAGGAAGACACCGAGGAGGTGGGCGGAACCGAGGCCTATGTGCTGACCGCGGCGCTCTCCGGTGAGGAGCTGCTGCAGATTGCGCAGGAAGTTGCCGGTGCCAGCGGCGAGGATGTGGACCTGGACTCCCTGCTGGAGGAGACCGGTGTGGATTTCAGCAAGCTGAACCTGGACCTGGTGTGGTATGTGGACCAGGAAGAGCGGACGCCTCTGGGGATGGAGCTTGACTTCGGCAGCTCCCTGACGGATCTGCTGGCGGATACGCCTCTGGCCGGCGTGGAGGTGGAGATCTCCTTTGAGCTGACGGATATGGCCTATAATTCGGTGGAGGAGATTGCGATTCCGGAGGAGGCCCTGGCGGCAGCCGGCGGCGCAGAGCCGGAAACGGAGCCGGAGATGGAATCCGAGGAGTCCACCGATTCCTTCCTGGGTGAAGTCACCCAGCCGGCCGCCGAAGCTACCACGGAGGCCGCCACCGAGGCCGGGGAGGAGACCATCCCGGACTATGAGGCGGGGGCGGCAGCCATCAATGCGGCGGGCCAGTTTACTCTGACCAGCTACAGCGGCGGGCTGACGATCAACGGTACCCTTCCGGCCGGCTATACCTGCGGCTACGGCACGGAAAACATGGTACGGCTGGACGCGGAGGACGGCAGCAACAGCGTCACCTACTCCCTGATGGACAAGGAGCTGTGGACCATTGAGGAGCTGGCGGAAGACCCGGACAGCTGGGTGGAGTACATGCAGGAGGATACGGAAAATTACAAGGACATTGTGATTTCGGATCTGCAGACCGCCACCGTGGCGGGGCGGGAGGTATCCTACCGCCTGCTGACCTACAACGCTTACGGCCTGGACTACCAGGAATACTATGCCTGGGTGGACACCGGAAGTGCCATCTGCGAGATTGAGACCGATGGGGACCAGACCGGCCAGACGGTGGAGGAATTCCTGGCCCCGTTTGTGGAAAACCTGGCCTTCTGATTCCCAGAGCGGAAGGCGGAGCAAAAGAACCTGGAGACAGCAGCAAAACGGCTGTCTCCAGGTTCTTTGTTATCGGTGAATTCTGTTCTCCTGTTTATTCCGGCGGCCTCTTGCCTTTCTGCCGCCGCTTGGCGGCGCCCAGCCCGCCGGTCATGTGGGGGCTGCCGTCCAGGAAACAGGCCCGCTTGATGGCGTTTTCCCCAAAACGGCTGCGGATGGCGTCCACGGCGGTGTCCAGCTTTTCCAGCTTCTCCCGTTTTACAGGATCCTCAAACAGGTTCAGCTGGCGGAGCTCCCCGCCGTCCAGCTGGGAGGTCTGGACGCTGAGCAGACGGATGGGACTGTGGTCCCACAGTTGGCTAAAGAGGGTGCAGACGGTCCGATAGATTTCCTCTGTAACGTTGGTGGGGCTGTCCAGGGTGGTCTGGTGGGACACATTGACAAAGTCTGCGGAGCGGATGCCCACGGAGATGCGGGAGGCTTGCTTGCCGTCCATCCGCAGCCGGGCAGCCACCGTTTCCGTAAGAGCCAGCAGGATCTGTTTGGCCTCGCCGGCATCGGTCACATCGTGGGAGAGGGTGGTGGAATTGCCGCAGCATTTGGCCTCCTCCGGCTCTGCCCGTACCACCGTATCCCCCTGGCCGTTAGCGTAACGCCAGATTGTCTCCCCGTGCTTTTTTAGGTATCCCTGCAGCAGCTCCGGATCTGACCGGGCCAGGTCGCCAATGGTGCGGATGCCCAGGGAGCGGAGCTTCCGGGCGGCGGAATTGCCCACAAGGAACAGGTTCTCCACTGGCAGCGGCCACATTTTGGATTGGATTTCTTCCGGGAACAGGGTATGTACCTTGTCCGGCTTCTCAAAGTCCGAAGCCATTTTGGCCAGCAGCTTATTGGAAGAAATCCCCACGTTGACTGTAAAACCAAGCTCCTTCCGGATGATGTCCTTCAGACGATGGGCAAAAGGAATGGGAGGTCCGTATAGCAGATCGGTGCCGGTCATGTCACAGAATGCCTCATCAATGGATACAGGCTCCACCACCGGGGCATATCGCCGGAGAATCTGCAGAAAGTTTTGGGAAAAGCGGACGTACAGGGGGAAATCCGGCGGGACAACCACCAGTTGGGGGCATTTGCGCCGGGCTTGGGCCAGAGGCTCCCCGGTGCGCACGCCGAATTTTTTTGCGGGAATGGATTTAGCCAGAACAACACCGTGGCGGCTGTCCTCGTCTCCCCCCACGGCAGAGGGGATTTCCCTCAGATCCACCAGGGAGCCTTGCTCTTTAATTTGGTAAACCGCTTTCCAGCTGAGAAAAGCGGAATTAACGTCCACATGAAAGATGGTTGTCTGCGGCATGATGCTCCTCCTTTCCTCTGCTTGCCGTGTCCCGCGCAGCGTTCCGGTACATCTGGAGGAAAGTCACTGTGGAAGGGATACGGGATTCCGTTTTGTCCGGGATATGGATTGTTTTCAGTATAGCAGTACATTTGTTCGGTGTAAAGAGGAAAATTTGCTTTACAAAGAACGTTCTGTGTGATACAATCCCCTTATCAAAGCATTCTGTTTTTCTAATGCGGTTCCGCACCTGGAAATTGCCTTTTCTGCTATTTCAGGAGAATTTCAAGGAGGATGCCATTGTATACAAAAGTGAACAGTGTAGCGGTCCGGGGGATTGACGGGCTTCTGGTATCTGTGGAGGCGGACGTATCCCTGGGGCTGCCGGAGTTTTCCATGGTAGGTTTTTTGTCCTCAGAAGTGAAGGAGGCCCGGGAACGGGTGCGGATTTCCATACGGAATTCCGGATTCTCTCTGGCGCCACGGCGTATTACAGTCAACCTGTCCCCGGCAGATATCCGGAAGGAAGGAACAGCCTTCGACCTGGCGGTAGCCCTGGGGATCCTAGCCTCCTACAGCTGCCTGCCCCCCGGCTGCCTGGAGGGGCTGGCGGTGATGGGGGAGCTGGGGCTGGACGGAGGTGTGCGGCCAGTGCCGGGGATTCTGCCCATGGTGCTGGCGGCCAGGCAGGCGGGAATGAAGGCCTGCCTGGTCCCCAAGGCCAACGAGGCAGAGGGGGCGCTGGCAGAGGGGATGCCAGTGGTGGGCGTCTCCTCCCTGGCGGAGGCGGCGGAGCTGGTGGCCCGCCCCGGATTCTGGAAGGGGAGAACTATGCCGGTGGCTGCCGCAGGCCAGGAAAGCCCCGGATACACGGTGGATTTTTCCGAGGTGAAGGGGCAGGCGGCGCTGCGCCGGGCGGCGGAGGTGGCCGCCGCCGGCATGCACAACCTGCTGATGGTAGGCCCCCCGGGAGCCGGCAAAACTATGATTGCCCGGCGGCTTCCCACCATCCTGCCGGCACTTTCCCGGCAGGAGAGCCTGGAGGTCACCCAGATTTACAGTGTCTGCGGCCTTCTGCCGGCGGATACGCCGCTGCTGTCGGCCCGCCCCTTCCGTTCACCCCACCACACCTGTTCGCCCCAGGCCCTGGTGGGAGGGGGGCGGACACCGCGGCCTGGGGAGATTTCGCTGGCCCACCGGGGCGTACTGTTTCTGGACGAGCTGCCGGAGTTCCCTCAGAATGCCCTGGAGGTGCTGCGGCAGCCGCTGGAGGACCGGCAGGTGACCATTTCCCGGGTTCACGGATCCTATCTGTTTCCGGCAGACTGCATGGTGGCTGCTGCCATGAACCCCTGCCGCTGCGGTTACTATCCGGACCGCGCCCGGTGCCGGTGCAGCGAGGCGGATGTGCGGCGGTACCTGAACCGGGTCAGCCGTCCGCTGCTGGACCGGATGGACCTGTGCGTGGAAGCCCCTTCGGTGGATTACCATGCGGTCCGGCAGGGCCCTCCGGGCGAGCCGTCCGCTGCCATCCGGCACCGGGTGGAGGCGGCCTGGCAGCGGCAGGCACAGCGATTTGCCGGCACCGGTATTTTCTTTAACTCTCAGATGTCGGGAGCGCAGCTGGAGCAATTCTGCCGGCTGGGGGCCGGGGAGGCGGCACTGATGGAGCAGGCATTCCGGAAGCTGGGGCTCAGTGCCCGTGGCTATCACCGGATCCTCCGGGTGGCCCGGACCATTGCCGACCTGGAGGGGGAAGAGGAAATCCGGGAGCGGCATTTGGGGGAGGCGGCAGGTTACCGTGGCTGGGAGCAGGCTATGGAGCGATTTTAGGGAAAACGGGGGAAAAATGTATGACGAAAAGAGAAATCTGGTACTGGCTCAGCACACTGCCCTCCTGGGAGGGCAAGACTGTGGGCAGGGTGCTGGAATGCCTGGGTCCCCTGGAGGCTGTGTGGAATGCCCGGCAGCTTCCGGTGACCCCGGCCCAGCAGCGGGAGGCGGAAGAGCGGAGGAGGGAGCCGGAACGGCTGGCGGAAGAGCTGGAAGCGCTGGAGCAGCGTGGAATCCGCTTTGTATGCCGGGAGGATCCGGATTTCCCGCCGCGTCTGCGGCGGTGGAGGGACGGCCCTTTTTTCCTGTTTGCCCTGGGCAGCCTGCCGCCGGAGGGGCCGGCGGCAGCTTTGGTAGGGGCCCGGAAATGTACCGAGTACGGAAGGCTTCAGGCGGAAGAGCTGGGACGCTTCCTGGCGGAAAATGGAGTGGCGGTGATCAGCGGCCTGGCCCTGGGGGTGGACGGGGCTGCCCAGCGAGGGGCGCTGCGGGCCGGAGGCTACAGCTGCGGAGTGCTGGGCACCGGCGTGGACGTCTGCTACCCTGCCTCCCACCGGACTCTGTACCGGGAACTGCAGGAGAAAGGGGGGCTAATCTCTGAGTATGCACCGGGATCCCCGCCGCTGCCCTACCATTTCCCACTGCGGAACCGGATCATCAGCGGCCTGGCGGATCTGACGGTGGTGGTGGAGGCGGGGAAAAAGAGCGGCTCCTTGATCACGGCGGACTGGGCGCTGGAGCAGGGGAAGGATGTGCTGGCGGTGCCGGGGCGGATGGGGGACCCCATGAGCCAGGGCTGCAACCGGCTGATCCGCCAGGGCGCCGGGATTGTGGCGGAGCCGGGGGACATTCTGGAGGCCCTGGGGATGGGGAAGAAGAAGCGGAAATCCCCGGAGCCCCGTCTGACTGCAGAAGAGCAGGCGGTCTGGCGGTGCCTGGGCACTGAGCCGGCTGGGCTGGACCAGATCTGCGCGGAGAGCGGGCAGCCGGTGGGGGCCGCCTTAATGATTCTTTTGCGGCTGGAAATGCGGCAGCTGGTGCGCCAGACCGGGGCCGGCCAGTACCTGCGGGTCCCGGGAAGAGGGCCGGGGGCCGGGTGATTCCCCGGTTGGGGAATCCATCCGCGCCGCGGCGGGCTGCGGGAGAGCACTGCCGGGCCCTCAGAAAAGTGGTTGACAACCTCCGGAAAGTGTGGTATTTTGAAGTTGCTGTACGACTGACGGAAGTGGAATGGACCACATGGAGTGCAGCAGACAAGAGCCGACCGTCTGGGCATAGATCCCTGGGCTGTGGGCTCTTTTCTTATTTGACAGGAAAGGGAAAGGGGCCCAAAACCGAAGGCCGTCGAGGCAAAAGAAGGAGGAAACATTCATGAAGGAAATGGCGTTAAAGTACGGATGCAATCCCAATCAGAAACCGGCAAGAGTTTTTATGAAGGAGGGAGAGCTTCCTTTTCAGGTACTGAACGGAAAGCCGGGCTACATCAATCTGATGGACGCCCTGAACAGCTGGCAGCTGGTGCGGGAGCTGCGGGAGGCCACAGGCCTGCCGGCAGCAGCCTCCTTTAAGCACGTGAGCCCGGCGGGGGCTGCGGTGGCGGTGCCCCTGGATGAGACCCTGCAGCAGGTCTATTTTGTGGAGGGGGTGGAGCTGACCCCCATGGCCACTGCCTATATCCGGGCCAGAGGCGCGGACCGCATGTCCTCCTATGGAGATTTTGCGGCCCTGTCCGATGAGTGTGACGCCCAGACAGCCGCCTACCTGCGCCGGGAAGTCTCCGACGGCGTCATTGCCCCGTCCTACACCCCGGAGGCCCTGGAGATCCTGAAGGAGAAGCGGAAGGGCAACTACCTGGTGCTGGCCATGGATCCCAGCTATGAGCCGGCGGCCATTGAGACCAAGGATATTTTCGGCATTACCCTGGAGCAGGGGCACAACAACATCAAGCTGGATGCCAGCCTGCTGCAGAATATCCCCACCCAAAACAAGGAGATTCCGGAGGAGGCTGTCCGCGACCTGCTGATCTCCCTGATTACCCTTAAGTACACCCAGTCCAACTCTGTGTGCTATGCCAAGGGCGGCCAGGCCATCGGCATTGGCGCCGGCCAGCAGTCCCGGGTACACTGCACGCGGCTGGCGGGGAACAAGGCGGATGTGTGGTTCCTGCGCCAGAATCCCAAGGTGCTGAACCTTCCCTTTAAAGCGGATATCCGCCGCCCGGACCGGGACAATGCCATTGACGTGTATGTCTCCGATTTCTCAGAGGATGTGCTGCGGGACGGCGCCTGGCAGCAGGTGTTCACGGAGCGGCCGGAGCCCTTTACCGCGGAGGAGAAGAAAGAGTGGCTGACCCATCTGACGGATGTGGCCCTGGGCTCGGATGCCTTCTTCCCCTTCGGCGATAACATTGAGCGGGCCGTGCGCAGCGGCGTCCGCTACGTGGCCCAGGCCGGCGGATCCATCCGGGATGACAACGTCATTGAGACCTGCGACCGCTATAACGTGGCCATGGCCCTTACCGGTGTCCGCCTGTTCCATCACTAAATATTCGCCGGCATTTGTCGTGCGGCAAGCCTGTCTGGAAAGCTTCCAGGCAGGCTTTTCTCTGCCGCGGCACACCGGTCCTTGGCTTGGAACCGTCCCATTTTCCGCTATTTGTTGGAAAAGAGGCTTGCTTTTCCGGGAGAAATGTTGTATAGTGGTTTCGTTTCAGCCAAAAACAGAATTTACCATAAATTTTACGCAGTGAGGAGTAAGTCAGAGTGGCACAGAATCTGATTATCGTGGAGTCACCGGCCAAGGTGAAGACGATCAAGAAATTTCTCGGCTCCAGCTATGATGTGGAGGCCTCCGGCGGCCATGTGCGGGATCTGCCAAAAAGCCAGCTGGGGATTGACGTGGAGCACGATTATGAACCCAAGTACATCACCATCCGCGGCAAGGGGGATGTGCTGGCCAATCTCCGAAAAAAGGCGAAAAAAGCCAACAAAATCTATCTGGCTACGGACCCGGACCGGGAAGGGGAGGCCATTGCCTGGCACCTGCAGGAGGCACTGCACCTGGAGGGCAAGACGGTACGCCGGATCAGCTTTAACGAGATCACCAAGAACGCGGTGAAGGATTCTTTGAAGTCTCCCCGGGACCTGGACCTGAATCTGGTGGATGCCCAGCAGACCCGGCGGATGCTGGACCGGATGGTGGGCTACACCATCAGCCCCCTGCTGTGGAAAAAGGTCAAGCGGGGCCTCTCCGCCGGCCGGGTCCAGTCGGCGGCCCTGAGCATGATCTGCCAGCGGGAGGAGGAGATCAACGCCTTCCAGCCGGAGGAATACTGGACCCTGGACGCCCACCTGCACGTAAAAGGGGAGAAGGCCCTGCTGACGGCCCATTACAGCGGCAGGCAGCCGCTGACCTGCGAGGCGGAAGCCCAGGCGCTGATGGAGGAGGCGGGCCGGGAGGACTTTGTGGTCCGGGAGATCAAAAAGACGCCCCGCTCCCGGAAGGCGCCGCTGCCCTTTACCACCAGTACCCTGCAGCAGGAGGCCTCCAAGACCCTGAACTTTTCCACTCAGAAAACCATGCGTATTGCCCAGCAGCTGTACGAGGGCGTGGAGGTCAAGGGCAGCGGGACCATAGGCATTATCACCTATCTGCGTACGGATTCCACCCGGATTGCGGAGGAGGCAGATGCGGCGGCCCGCTCCTACATTGCCGAGCAGTTCGGAGAAAGCTATGTGGCCGGGGCGGCGGCAGCCGGAAAGCAGAAGGGGAAAATCCAGGACGCCCATGAGGCCATCCGGCCCACGGACATCCGCCGGACACCGGCCAGCCTCAAGGATTCCCTGAGCCGGGAGCAGTTCCGGCTGTACCAGCTGATCTGGCGCCGGTTTGCGGCCAGCCGGATGCAGGATGCCCGGTATGAGAATACCTCCATCAAAATCCAGGCAGGGCCTCACAGCTTTACCGCCTCCGCCAACATCCAGACCTTTGACGGCTTCCTCTCTGTGTACGACGAGGAGGGGGAAAAGCTGGAAAAGCACAGCCTGGTGCAGAAGATGACGGAGCAGTCGGAGCTTTCCCTGGCGGAGTTTGAGCCCAAGCAGCACTTTACCCAGCCTCCGGCCCACTACACGGAGGCCAGCCTGGTGCGGGCCATGGAGGAATGCGGTATCGGCCGCCCCAGCACCTACGCCCCCACCATCACCACCCTGCTGAGCCGCCACTATGTGACCAAGGAGAACAAGAACCTGTACGTCACGGAGCTGGGCGAGGTGGTCAACGGAATCATGCAGCGTTCCTTCCCGCGAATTGTAGACGAAGGCTTTACCGCCCGGATGGAGACGGAGCTGGACCAGGTGGCGGAGGGGAAGGAGTCCTGGCGGGATGTGGTGTCCGGTTTCTACCCGACGCTGAAAAAAGAGGTGGATGCGGCGGAGCAGGAGCTGGAAAAGGTACAGATCGCCGATGAGGAGACGGATGTGGTCTGTGAACACTGCGGCCGCCGCATGGTCATCAAATACGGGCCCCATGGAAAATTCCTCGCTTGCCCCGGATTTCCGGAGTGTAAGAACACAAAACCGTATCTGGAAAAGATTGGTGTGCCCTGCCCCAAATGCGGCGCGGAGTTGGTGGTGCGGAAAACCAAAAAGGGCCGGCGGTACTATGGCTGTGAGCGCAATCCGGAGTGCGATTTTATGACATGGCAGAAGCCAACCCCCGACAAATCAGAAAAAAAATAAAAACGGGTTTTTAATGTAAAAAAAACATTAAATTGCCAAAAAACTCTTGCAAAATCAGATAAGATGGTGTAAGCTGTAGATGTGTACTTGAATCTTTCCATAGGAGGCAGAATAGTGAGCGTACAACTACTGGACAAAACGAGAAAAATCAACAAGCTGCTCCACAACAACACTTCTAAAGTATTCGTTTTTAGTGATATCTGCCATGTATTGAGTGATGCTTTGGAGTCCAATATCCTAGTCATCAGCAAAAAGGGGAAAATATTGGGCTTGGGCGAATACCTGAAGGATGATGACGACAAAACATGGAACGAAGTGCAGATCGGGCAGTTTATTGATGAGCAGCTGAATGAGCGTCTTTTGAACATTTTATCTACAAAAGAAAACGTCCATCTGGAAACCCTGGGGTTTGAGGGGGAAAAGACAAAGGAGTACCGTGTGATTGTCACTCCCATTGACATTGCCGGCGAGCGCCTGGGCACCCTGTTTGTCTATAAGAAGGGGAACCCTTACGAGATTGATGACATCATTCTGGCAGAGTACGGCAATGCGGTGGTGGGGCTGGAGATGCTCCGCTCCCTGAATGAGGAGAGCGCGGAGGAAATCCGCAAGCTGCAGATTGTCAAATCGGCCATCAGCACCCTGTCCGCCAGTGAGCTGGATGCGGTGCAGCACATCTTTGAGGAGCTGAAGGGCAATGAGGGTATTCTGGTTGCCAGCAAGGTGGCGGACCGGGTGGGCATTACCCGTTCGGTGATTGTCAATGCGCTGCGGAAGCTGGAGAGCGCCGGTGTCATTGAGTCCCGCTCCTCCGGTATGAAGGGCACCTACATTAAGATTCAGAATGAGCTGATCATTGACGAGCTCAATGCGCTGAAGGAACAGAAATAAGCAGAAACACACGAAAACGTTTAAAAGGGACCCCGGGCAGCACCTGGGGTTCTTTGCGCGATAAGCCCGGCAAGCGGTCGCCATGCTTGCATGAGCGGCCATTTGCCGGGCAAGTACAGCGAGCGGCATTTATGCCGCGAGCGGTACGCATCGCGTAATCGGATAGGGGGAGGAACTTCCCCTATCCGATTGTCAGAATGGAGAGGCCGGAGCGCGTTTTCCCCAGCGTTCCGGACAGAAAATCCAGAAAAGGGCTTGCGGAATCCGCACATTTGTGCTATACTTTTCTGGCTCAAAAAACACGTGCGTGGATCCCGGAACCGGTGCCAGAAGGTCGTTCCGGAACGAAGCGTGCGGAAGAAAAACCAAATGGAGGAAGAAAACATGAGCGTAATTTCTATGAAGCAGCTGCTGGAAGCAGGCGTGCACTTCGGACATCAGACCCGGAGATGGAACCCCAAAATGGCCCCCTACATCTACACCGAGAGAAACGGCATCTACATCATTGACCTGCAGAAGTCCGT
>CAJFTW010000106.1 GCA_904420025.1 Candidatus Pseudolachnospira avium | reverse complement strand
TTACGGCGGTGCCTCTGGGGGACTATCTGCTGAACACGCTGATCTTCTCCGTGGCCACCACGGCCATTATGGTGGTGGTCAGCACCCTGGCCGCCTACGCCTTTGCCCGGCTGCGGTTTAAGGGGAAGAACCTGCTGTTCGGCCTGTTCCTATCCATGATGATGATTCCCACGGAGCTGGTGGTGATCACCAACTTTGTGACCATCACGGACGTGGGGCTGCGCAACAGCTTCCTGGGACTAATTTTGCCCTCCATCACCTCGGTGTTTTACATCTACCTGCTGAAGGAGAATTTTGAGCAGGTGCCGGATGAGCTGTACAAGGCGGCCAAGGTGGACGGCACCTCCGATCTGAAATACCTATGGAAGGTGATGATCCCCATCTGCCGTCCCACCCTGGTGACCATCACCATCCTCAAGCTCATCGAGTGCTGGAACTCCTACGTGTGGCCCCGGCTGATCACCGACGACCCCGCCTACTTCCTGGTGTCCAACGGCATCCAGGAGATCCGGGAAAACGGCTTCGGGCGGGAGAACATCCCGGCCATGATGGCCGCTGTGGTGGTCATCTCCGTGCCGCTGATTCTGCTGTTTCTGGCCTTCCGCAAGAAGATTATGGAGGGCGTGTCCAGAGGAGGGACCAAAGGATGAAGTGTATGCGAACCCTGGGGGCTATGCTGCTGGCGGCGGGCCTGCTGCTTGCCGGCTGCCACGGGCAGCAGGAGCAGGCGGCCTTCTCCGTGCCGGAGGCCTTTGACACCAGCCGCAATTACGAGATCACCTTCTGGGCCAAAAACGATACCAACCTGCGCCAGACGGACATCTACCGGCAGGCCATTGCGGACTTCCAGGAGCTGTACCCCAACATTACCGTGACTTTGCGGCTCTACACCGATTACGGGGATATTTATAATGATGTGATCACCAACATCTCCACCGGGACCACCCCCAACGTGTGTATCACCTACCCGGACCACATCGCCACCTACATGACTGGCGAGAACGTGGTGGTTCCCCTGGATGAGCTGTTGTCGGATGAGCGCTATGGCCTGGGCGGCAGCGAGGTATTGTTTGATTCCCCCACCCAGGAGGAGATTGTCCCCCAGTTCCTGGAGGAGTGCCGCCTGGGCGGGCATTATTACGCAGTCCCCTACATGCGCTCCACCGAGGCCTGCTACGTCAACCAGGATCTGGTGGAGGCCCTGGGCTTTACCCTGCCGGATGTGCTGACCTGGGATTTTATCTGGGAGGTCAGCGAGGCGGCGGTGGCCACCCGGGGGGAGGACGGCGTCTACGCCGTCAACGGCCAGGAGGTGCTCATCTCCTTTATCTACAAATCCACGGACAACATGATGATCCAGATGCTCCGGCAGCTGGACGCCGGCTACTCCACCGCCACCGGGGAGATCCAGCTGTTCAACGGCACAACGGAGGACCTGCTGCTGGGCATTGCCGGCCATGTGGAAAACGGCGCTTTCTCTACCTTTAAGATTTCCGGCTATCCGGCCAACTTCTTAAACGCCGGCCAGTGCATTTTTGCCGTGGACTCCACCGCCGGCGCCACCTGGATGGGCACAGATGCCCCTTTGGTGGACATTGCGGAGGAGGACATTGTGGAGTTTGAGACGGCGGTGCGGATGGTCCCCCAGTTTGACCCGGAGAATCCCCAGATGATCTCCCAGGGGCCTTCGGTCTGCATCTTTAACAAGGAGGATCCCCAGGAGGTGCTGGCCTCCTGGCTGTTCACCCAGTACCTGCTCACCGATTCGGTGCAGATGGCCTACTCCCAGACCGAGGGGTACGTGCCTGTGACCACCCAGGCCCAGGAGAATCCGGCGTACCAGGATTACCTGTCCCGGGCCGGGGAGGACACGGACACCTACTATGGGGTGAAGATTGAAGCGGCTAAGCTGCTGCTGGACCATCTGGAGGATACCTTCATCACCCCGGTGTTTAACGGTTCCGCCTCCCTGCGGGACGCGGCGGGGCAGCTGATTGAGGACGTGACCAAGTCCGTACGGCGGAAGCAGACGGTGGACGAAGCGTACATCGAACAGCTGTACACGGACACCCAGGCCCTCTACCATCTGGATACGGTCTCCTCCACCGGCGGCAAGGCGGATCTGGGCCCGTTGCCTGGTACGGCGGTGGCGCTGCTGGCGGCCCTGGCGGCGGCCTGGGTGCTGATCCTGGGCTATGTGCTTCTGGCCCGGCGGCGGAGAAGAAAAAAGAAGTGAAAAAGTGCGGCTTTTACCCTTGGCTTTCGGCGGTTTTATTGACTTTTTTCGGAATTCGCAGTATAATATGCCCGGTTCTTACAGGCGGGAGGAAACCGGTTCCGGGCTTTGCCCGCAGGCTTTCATCCCAATATGTGACAATGTAAAGGAGAGTAATCATGCGTAAGTTAATTGCAGCAGCTCTTGCCCTGTGCCTGGCTGCCTCCATGGCTGCCTGCTCCGGCGGAAGCGGAGAGACTACGGCAGCGGACAGCTCCGCCGCATCCAGCGCGGCAGAGACCACGGCGGCGGAGACCACAGCAGCGGAAACCACGGCAGCGGAGGAGACCACCCAGGCGGCGGCCGCCGATGTGATGACCTATGAGGAGTACATGGCCGCGGCGGTGGATGACCCGGTGACCATTCAGGCCTATGTCCAGGCCAAGCAGTCCTACTATGCGGAGCAGGGCACCGCGACCGTGTATCTGCAGGATCAGGACGGCGGCTACTTTGCCTATGATATGGCCTGCACGGCAGAGGACTATGAGAAGCTGACCGAGGGCACCTGTATCCAGGTTACCGGCTACAAGGCCGAGTGGTCCGGCGAGATTGAGATTATGGACGGCAGCTTTACCTTTGTGGAGGGCGAGGAGCCCTTTGTGGCGGAGCCGGTGGATCTCACCGAGTACCTGGGCACCGAGGAATTGGAGGATTACCAGAACCAGAAGGTTTCCTTCACCGGCCTGACTGTGGAGGCCAGCACGGATGCCAACGGCAATGAGGCGGCTTTCCTGTACAACTACGACGGCTCCGGCACCCAGGGGGACGATGTGTACTTCAACGTTTCCTACAACGGCCAGACCTTCAGCTTCCTGGTGGAGTCCTATCTCTGCGACAGCTCCACGGAGGTGTACCAGGCGGTGGAGGCCCTGGAAGTGGGCCAGACCATCGACTGCGAGGGCTTCCTGTACTGGTATGAGGGTGCCAATCCCCATATTACCTCGCTGACGGTGGCGGAGTAAAGCAGTTGGGTAAGTAAGTTATAAGGGAAAAACAGAAAGGCTCTGTGCAAGGGGAGGACCTCTGCATGGAGCTTTTTTATAATCCAGAATTTTGAAATTGACTTCAGCGCCGGCCGGGACTATGAGGAGCATGCGCGGCATATGCAGGAGGAGGCTCCCAACATTATGCTGCGCCACCGGATTCGTACTTATCCCCCGGAGGAATATGCGGATCAGCTGGAGAGGATGGGGGCTCAGTTTATCTTACCCCTCCACCATACCAACGCACGGGCATCCGATGAGGATTTGAACCTTTACTTCCAGAAGGTAAACCAGATCCTGGAAGAGAGGGGATGCCCGGCCCGGGCCTTCAACCCGGAGCCTTACCGCTGGTTCCATGTCTATACGGGGATTCGAGGAGAATAGAAGGGCCTTATGAACACCAGCCTCTTTCCGCTCTGGTAATATCCGGTTTTTGTGGGTGTCCCACATAAAAAAAGTGAGTTAACTAATAATTCACAAAAGATTCACACAAATTCAGCACTCACCTCTTGACAGTGCTAACAACAAGTGGTATAACATAGTCAGAACGAAAGGAAAGGATTTGATCCATCGGCCGCGAGGCCGAAGAACCCGTTCCTGGATGATAAATCATATCAGAAAGAATGGAGGAATGACTTATGTTAGTACCGAGTATTTTTGGAGAGAACCTGTTTGATGAGGATTGGATGACACCCTTTGACCAGTTTGAGAAAGCGTTTTTCGGCAACCGGAATCCGCTGTATGGCAAGAACGCCAAGAATATGATGAAGACCGATGTGCGGGAGCATGAAAGCGGCTATGAGGTGGACGTGGATCTGCCGGGCTTCAAGAAAGATGAAATCCAGGTGGAGCTGGAGAACGGATACCTGACCATCTCGGCGTCCAAGGGTCTGGATAAGGACGAGCAGGACAAGAAGGGCAAATATATCCGCCAGGAGCGTTACGCAGGGGCAATGCAGAGAAGCTTTTATGTGGGCGATGGCGTCAGCCAGGAGGATGTGAAAGCCAAGTATGAGGATGGGATCCTGCGCCTGAGCATTCCCAAGAAGAGTGCTCCGGAGGTGGAGACCAAGAAGACCATTGCCATTGAGGGCTGAGAAAACGGCTCGCAAAATTGTTCGGTATCAGCAGAGGGCCCGGTGCGAAAGCGCCGGGCCCTTTTCTGTTGGTGGTGCGCCTGACAGCGAGCATCCCTTCTCAGCCTCCAACTGTACGGGCTATTTGTGCTTGACCACGGCGATGCCGGCATCCAGCAGGTCTACCACCTGGCCTTCATCCGGCCGGGGACCATAGTAATCCCGGGCGCAGGCAATCATTTCCTGATTGATCAGATCCTCGTGGGCGCTGTAGGCGACGGCGCACATGGGGATAAAGTCGCCGCCGGGAGCCATAATAGCAAAGGTGTCCCGGATATTCTGACGAATTTCCTCCTCCGTCACATTGGGGCGGCCGAACAGCTGGATGTCCAGAGCGCCCACCATGGTCAGGCGTCCGCCGTAGTTTTTCTTCAGATCCCGGATGTCGTTGGACACATGGACTGGGTTGGTGGCGCCAATGCCAATCTCCAGCATATCGTCCAGAATGGAGCGGAAATAGCCGCAGTTGTGGTGCTCATAAATGACTCCCTGGTCCTGGACGCTCTCCACCACCCGCTTCAGATGGGGCTTGATCAGCTTCCGCCAGATTTCCGGGGACATGAACAGGTTCTTATTGTTGCCGTAGTCATCGTGCATGACCAGCACGTCCGGCTTGTAATACTGGATTGCCCTCTCATGTAGGCGGATTTTGTGGTCGGCAATGGCACCAAAGAAATCGTAGCAGGCCTCCGGTTCCTCTACCAGAGCGCAGAGGGCATCCTCAAAGGGCATAATGGAAAACAGGCGCTCCCACAGGCCAAAGCCAATGGTAATGCGGCTGAAACGGCGGTCCCGGTCCCAGCCGGCCGTATCTTTGGCCGCATGGCCTTCCCAGTCCAGCTTGTCCAGATCTGGGAAGGTGAGTACCTCCTTCCAGCGGGTGATGTCTGTGAGCAGGGGGCATCCCGGCGTGGGATTGCAGGCGGCGGTTTTTTCCTCCCAGGTCCAGCTCTGCCCAAACCAGTCTTTGTTGATACCGGGGATTTCCGGCCGTTCATTTACAAAATCGGTGCCTACCAGGAAAGCGGAATTGAAATCCGTCATAAAGGGCATGTATTCCGGCTCCTTGTGGCCGTAAACCAGCTGCATGTTCTCTTTCAGCGTAATCATAAGCGTCCTCCCGTATGTATGACAGCCTGCAGTCTGCTTTCTATCTGTACTGTACCACGGAAATACCGGGAGGACAAATTCCAGAAAAGAGTTGCCATACGGAAATGGTATGGGTGCTGGCAGGCATAGCCAGATGGCGGAAAGTGTGGTAAGATGAGGGAAAGCTGCGGCAGTGCATTCCCGGTCAGGGAAGCCGCTGCGGCAGAAAGTGCGTACAAAGGGATTTTCCCCCGGGAGGTCTGTTATGGAAAAAGGGGATTTTGTTCTCCGCAATCTGGATTTTCAGCAGGCGCTGGCCTTCTTTGCCGCTGTGGAATGCGGCAGCTTTACCAAGGCGGCGGAAAAGCTGCACACATCCCAGGCAGCGGTGAGCCGCATGATTGCCCGGATGGAGCAGGAGACAGGATTGATTCTATTTGTCCGCAAGGCGCGGGAGAGCATGCCCACGCCAGCGGGGCGGCTGCTGTACCGGGAATGGAAGGCAGCGGTCCGGCAGATGGAAGGGGCTTACCAGACTGCCTGGGAAATGCAGAAAGGGCTGGTACACCATTTGCGGGTTGGCTGTGTGGATATGAAGCAAAATCTTTCCCACCATGTGGAATTCCTGGATTATTTTGAGAAGGCCCACCCGGAATATATGGTGCACATAGACTGCCAGCAGACCGAAAATATTGTGGAGCGGATGCTGACGGGAGAACTGGATCTGGTGATCTTGAATGCGTTCGAGGGAAGGCATCTGGAGACCCTGGGAGTCCGGGTCAGCAGCCTGCTCCAGTCGGAATGCGCGGTTTTTATTCACCCCTCCCATCCGCTGTACCGGAAGACGGAGGTGGGCCTGGAGGACTTTGCAGGCTGTGATTTTACCCTGTTTGGATCCGAGTATATTCTGGCCGCGCCGGTGCTTCAGGATTTCTGCCGGAGCACGGGGCTGAACTTCCGCAGCCTGTACATGGAATCGGACTTTGGCCAGGCGGCGGTATCTTTTGCCCGTAAGACCGGGCTGTTTTTCTCCGAGGGGATCTTTGAGGAAGGCCAGCTGGGAGAGGCCCGCCGGATTCCGCTGCCGGGGTTTTATTCCGGCATGGTACTGGCGCGGACACAGGGGGAGATGCGGGAGCCGGTGCGGCTTATCCGACGGTTTGCGGAGGGGAGATCCCGGCATCCGCTGCCGGAAGCTCCCCGGCGCTGTCCTACTTAATGGGGTTCGCCGGGCTCCCCCTGGAAATAGCTTACAATGTGCTGCACAAAATGCTGTGCCAGCTTGCGCTTTTGCTCCAGGTCCTGGGATACCACCAGGACCGTATTGCGGGAGAGGGGGTGCTCCATGGGCACCGGCACCACATCATATCGGGTCATGGCAATCCGCTTGGACAGCATGGTAACACCGAAATTTTCTTCCACCAGCCCCAGGATGGTGTCCACCTGGTCGCACTCAAAGGCAATGTGGGGGTTCAGGCCCATCTGTCGGAAAGAATGGCGGAGAAGGGCGTTGAGGCTGTAGCTCTTGTCTAGAATCACCAGCTTTTCTCCGGTTAGCTGTTCCCAGGATACCAGGCTGCTGCCGGCCAAAGGGTGGCTGCGGCTGACTACCAGGTGATAGTCGTCCACCACCAGCTGGTACAGGTGGTAAGGGGCCAGGTCAAAACCGTCCAGGTTGGAGATGTCTTTCCGGGCGGAGGTGATGTAGGCAATAAACGCCATATCAATCTTCCGGGCGCCCAGCTGGTTCATCAGCGTAACGGTATCCCCTTTTATAAGTTCAATTTCTACTTCCCCTTCTGGAAAAAGATTTAGGAAAGAGGCAATGGGGGTGGTCAGGCCCACCCGGCCCATGTGTTCGATACTTCCAATATGTAGTATACCGCCTACTGCATATTTTTTCATGGCAGCGATGGATTGTTCGTACGAGTTCAGGATGGTTTTGGCATACAGCACAAACTCTTGGCCCGCCGGAGTCAGTTCCGTCTGCCGCTTGCTGCGGTCAAACAGTTTTACCTTCAGCTCGTCTTCCAGCTTGCTGATATGCTTGGAGAGGGCGGACTGGGAGAGGGCTACCTCGTAGGAGGCTTCGGTAAAGCTTTTATAACGGACAATACTGAGAAAGCATTTCAATTGAAAGAGATCCATGGATTTCCCCCTTCCGTTTCCCGTGGGATGGTTCATCATATGATGTTGGGATCAAAAGGTGTTTTGCCTCCTATGATACCAGATTGCTCCGCACTGCGTGCTCCCGCAATCTGCATCACCATATTATTATAGCATTTTTTTGGCCAAAAGGAACCATTAATTAGGATTCATAAATAAGAATATCTCTTTCCAATATGGAAAGGCTCCTTTCCAAATTGAAATTGTTTCTTAAGATTTTATCAAGTATTATTAAAACATCATAAACAAGTCAGAAAGAAAGGAGGCTGTTCCATGAAAAAGCAGTACGCATATGACCTGGTCGTGGTGGGCGGGGGGACCGCCGGCGCCTTCAGCGCCATTGCCGCGGCCCGGTCCGGCGTAAAGACCGCGGTGATTGAGCGGAACTCCTATCTGGGCGGCATGGCCACCGGCTCCGGCCTCACGGAGATGAATGCGGCAGGCTTCCAGGCAGCGCCCCTCTATAAGGGCCTGGAAAAGGAGATCTTTGATGAGATGATCGCGGCGGGGGATGCGGAATACCATTTTGCCGTTCCCATGTCCTCCAATCCGGACGTGAAGATCGACCGGCTCCGCTATAACCCGGAGATGCTGAAGATCCTGCTGGAGGCCAAGGCGGTGGAGAGCGGTGTCGCCCTGTTCTACGACACGGAGCTGGACACGGCGGCGGAGGGGGAGGAAGGCTGCACGCTGACAGCCCACAGCCCTTACGAGGAGATGGAGTTTTCCTGCCGTTATCTCATTGACGCCACCGGCAACGCGGACCTGGTGCAGAAGCTGGGCGGGGAGACCATCAAGACCGAGGCGGAAAAACAGCTGGTGGCCACCCTCATGTTCCGAATCTCCAACGTGGATCTGAAAAAGCTGGACGACTTTATCCACAGCGAGGATCTGAAAAAGGCCATTGCCGAAGGATACGAGGCAGGCATTCTTAAAGGTAAGATTCTGGCATTCACCCCCATCCCGGGGAGCCGGGATGTAAGCCTCAATGTGACGCGGGCTAAGTTTGACTATGAGGACACGGAGGCCACCTCCGCTGGATTGGTGGAAGCCCGGAGCCAGATCCTGCCGGTGTTCCAGTTTGTGAAGAAGCGGGTGCCGGGGCTGGAGGAGTCCTATATCTCCAACATCGCCCCCATGATCGGCGTGCGGGATGGCCGGCGGATCCGGGCCCGGTATATGCTGACCCTGGAGGACCTGGACCAGATGGTAAGCTTTGAGGATGACATTGCCTGCGGCTGCTATCCCATGGACATCCATGACCCGGTGACCAATTCAGTGATCTGGAAGATCCTTCCCGGTGTGTACCACATCCCGTACCGGAGCATTCTGCCGGTGGGGCTGCACCGGACACTGACAGTGGGCAAGTGCCTGGGATCGGAAAAACAGGCATTCGCCGCCATCCGGGTTATGCCCATTATGATGAATGTAGGCGAGTCTGCCGGCTATGCGGTGGCCCTGGCCCTGAAAGGGGATCAGAAGCTGGATGAGGTGCCGGTGCCGGAGCTGACGGCCTGTCTGAAGGAAAAGTATGACGGCTGAGAAAAACACCCTTCGGGTATCGCTGCAGGCCGTAGGTAATACGGCAGGCAGCAGAAGGAGAAAGGAAAAGCTATGACGAAGAATAAGACAAAACTGATTATGACCATCATCTCCCTGTGCTTCATTTTGTTCTTCCGCTTTATTCCCGCACCGGAAGGACTGACTGCCACTGGCATGCAGGTGATTGGCCTGTTCATCGGCATTATGCTGATGTGGAACTTTGTGGGAACCGACTGGCCCAGCTTCCTCTGCATGGCCCTGCTGGCAGTCTTTGAGATTATGAAGCCCGGTGCCATTTTCCAGACCGGCATGGGCAACGCCACCATCAACTTCCTGCTGGTGTTCTTCATGCTCAGCCACGTGCTGAGCCAGGTGGGATTCTCCCGCCGGGTGGCAATCTGGTGTATCACCAACAAGGTGGCGCAGAGAAGCTCCTGGGCCTTTGTAATCATGTTCCTGTTCGGCGCCATGTTCATGGCTTCGTTCATGTCCCAGACCGCGGCGCTGCTGATCTTCCTGCCCATTGCGGAGCAGATTTTCAAGGAACTGGACTATCAGCAGGGAGACCGTTTCCCCCAGATGCTGGTCCTGGGCCTGGGCATTGCCGTGGGCATTGGTTCCGCCAACACCCCGCTGGGCCACGCCATCATCCTGATCCCCATCCAGCTGCTGGCGCAGCAGACGGGGCAGACCGTGAATATTGTCAGCTACAGCATTTTCGGTATTATCACCGGCCTGGTGATCTTCCTGTTCCTGATCCTTATGTACCGGTTTATCTACCGGCCGGATCTGTCCAAGCTGAAGGGCTTTGATGTGACCTCCCTGCGGGCGGAAATCAAGCCCATGTCCAAGCAGGAGAAGATTTCCTGCACCATGTTCCTGCTGGTGATTGTGATCTGGATCCTTCAGGGCTTCCTGGATGACATCCTTCCCACGGTGGGCGGCTATCTGGCTGGCCTGGGCAATGCCATCCCGGTGATGATCGTGGTGATCATCCTCTGCGTGTGGGAAGTGGACGGCAAGCCGATTATGGATTACAAAGAGGCGATCACCAAGGGCGTTCCGTGGAGCGCGCTGATGTTCAACGCGGCCGTGCTGGTGCTCAGCGGCGCCCTGACCCTGGATTCGGTGGGTATTGCCGACTTCCTGGTAAACAAGATTTCCCCGCTGGTACAGGGAATGGATCCGGGAGTCTTTGTTCTGGCCATCTCCGTGCTGTGTGTGCTGGCCACCAACTTTGCATCCAATACGGTGTGTGCCACGGTGTTCTACACCATCTCCGCACCCATTGCGCTGGCTATGGGCAATGTGAACATGGTAGCCCTGGCCTCCGTCATTGGCGCGGCTGCTTCCTACGCATTTGCAACGCCGCCGGCCACCATGCCCATGGCAGTGGTTGCCGGAACCGGCTGGGTGGACGTAAAGGCTATGTTCAAGTATGGCGGACTGATTGCCATCATCAGTATGCTGGCCCTGGCCTTTATCGGCTATCCCATTGCTTCCGCGGTACTGTAAGCGCAGCGCTGTGTCCCTGACAGCTGCAAAATAAGGAATCCTTCTTCTATCAAGGGGCCGGAATTTTCCGAAAAGGAAATTCCGGCCCCTCTTTTGGATAACAGATTGCCGAACGGTATCCGGCGTGCTATACTGAGGACAGGCTGCCCATAGGGATGGGCCCAAAAAACTTCCGCTTCCCCGGAAGCATCGGAGGTACCCACATGCCCCAAGAATTTTCCATGAAACCCATAGCCCGTATCCACACGGCCTTCCCCACCAAATTTGGCATTCCCCGCCAGAGCGGGTATGTGCCGGCGCTGCGGGGGCAGGTGATTCTGGAGCCGGAATACCGGAACCCGGATGCCCTCCGGGGGCTGGAGGAGTATTCCCATATCTGGTTGGTCTGGATTTTTTCCCAGTCGGTCCGGGAGGGCTGGTCCCCCACCGTGCGGCCGCCCCGTCTGGGCGGCAATCAGCGGAAAGGGGTGTTTGCCACCCGGTCGCCGTTCCGGCCCAACCCCATCGGCCTTTCCTCGGTGCGGCTGGAGTCGGTGGAGTGGAATACGCCGGAGGGGCCGGTGCTCCACGTGTCCGGTGTGGATTTGATGGACGGGACCCCCATTCTGGACATCAAGCCGTATGTGGCCTTTTCGGACAGCCACCCGGAGGCGGCAAACAGCTTTTCCGGCCCAGCCCGGGAGCACCGGCTGCAGGTGGAGATCCCGCAGGAGCTGTGGGAGCGGATTCCGGAGGAGCACCGGGAGGCCCTGCGGGAGGTGCTGGCTTTGGATCCGCGGCCGGCCTACCAGCAGGATCCGGAGCGGGTGTACGGCTTTCCCTTTGCCGGGATGGAGATCCGTTTTACAGTGCGGGCGGGGGTGCTGACGGTGCGGGAAGTGGCGGAATAGGACAGCGGACAACGCGGAGGAGGAGCAGATGGAAAAGGCAGAGGTATTGCAGCAGTACCGGGAATTGGATCGGGACTGCGCACGGCTTTCCTGGTTTCAGCTGGAAGAGGATGCAGAGCGTGAAGAGATCTTTCTTCCTAACCAGGAAAACAGGAAGAGAATGTGGAAGCGCTGGGAGGCGCTGAGCCGGCGGGCGGCAGGGCTGCCAGAGCCAGACCCGGTATTTTCTTTGATGAAGCACCACTTTCAGGATTTTCTGGAGGAACTGGAATATACGCTGCGGGATACTCAGGAGCATCCAGAAAAGTGGTATTTGTCATTGCACCGGGAACTGGAAAACCTCTCCAGAAAGGACCGGCGCCCGGCCGAGGAACAGCTGAGGGAAATGCAGAAGCGGCTCCAGAAGCTGGAATGGGCCAGGGAGGAAGCTTTGGCTCTGATTCAGAATCAACAGGATAGGGAGGGGCAGAAAAAGCTGGCCGGTGCGTTCCGGCGGCAGATGCAGACCATGGAGGAGTACCGCAAGACGCTGCGGGAGGATTTCCCGGGATTTTCCGAGGCCCAGCTGGGACAGCTGGATGAAGGGCTCCATGGCTTCCAGAAGCAGCTTTTGGACATGGCGGCAGCCCTTTCCTCCGGGGCACAGGTGGAAGCGGCGGATGACGTGGATGACCTGAGCCGAAGCGTAAAGCTGGAGGAGGAGGAATACCGTACCATCCTGAAGAAAAAGCTGGGCGTTTCCCTGGATGAACTGCTTTCCTGGTACCGGGAGGAGATGGAGAAAACCCGGGCGGACGTGTTTGCCATTGCGGGAAAGCTGGATATTCCGGAGCCGGCCCCCCAGACCATGCAGGAGGTGACGGATCTGCTGTTCAAGTATGAAGCTCCCTGCCAATCGCCTAAGGAGATGCTGGAGAGGGCAAATTCCTATCTGCAGCGGACACGGGCATTGGCCCACGAGTATGTGAAGCTGCCGGAGGACGAAACCTGTATCTGCGTGGATGTGCCCCGCAGCTGCCGGGATTCCTATCCCTGGGGCGGTTATGAAGGAGGCGATTTCCGTTTTCAGCCTCTGCGGGGACAGATGTTCTTGAATGGTTCCAATTACCGGAATATCACAGATGGCTGGATTAAGCTGAATTCTCTCCATGAAGCCTATCCGGGCCACCACGTACAGTATATCCGTGCAGTTGTGGATGACCGGCCGGAGACGGTCCGGATTGGGGCTAAGCGGGTGCCGATCCTGGAAGGAACCTGCCTGCGGACGGAGCGTGTCTTTGAAAAGCTGTTTGCAGAGGATCCTTTCTTCCCGCTGTTTGTGGCATACCGGCGGCACCATGCGTCTGTGCGGGTCTGCGCGGATCTGATGCTTTTCTACTACGGAAACACACTGGAGGAAGTGATCCAGCTGTATCAGCGGGAGCTGGGATTTGACTGGGGGACGGCCAGAGGCCAGGTGCGGGCGCAGCAGAATACGCCGGGCTACTTTACCTGCTATTACTATGGGATGAAAAAGCTCTGCGGCTGGGAGGCGGAGTACGGATTCTCCCAGAAGGAGTACACGGAGCTGCTTTTCTCCGCCGGCTATATCAGCATGGAGCGGATGGAGGAGCTGGTAAAGCTGACGCCGGAAGAGCGGGAGCGGTTCTTCCACGAGTTCGCCAGTTTGATCTCTGCGGAGGAGCGGCAGAACGAGGAGTAAAACGAAGGCGACAAGGGAGAGGGCGTAGTACCCTCTCCCTGTTTCCTCTTCTTACATATCTGTCACCCAGCGGAAAAGCCGGTTGCCCCAACGGAAAAGCCTGCTGCTCCATAACAGAAAAGCCCGCTGCCCCAGGCGGAAACGCCTACTGGTTTTCTTCCTTGGGGATGACGGCTTGCAGATCCTTATAGTAGGAATCCGCTGTGTACAGGGCTGCCGCCGGGTTGTGCCCCGTGACCCGGTCTTTTGTGATCAGAGTAGTGACAGGAGCTTCCGAGTATTTGTAAAATAGGCTGTCGTGGCCTACGCAGAGGCCGATGACCACGTTCAGATCCGTTTTTTCCTGGTTCAGTATTTTTGCCTGGAGGATGGGGTTACAGGTATTGGGGCCGATCTGGGCGCATTCGGGAGCGATACCCACGTCCACCTTGGGAACCGCGCCGGCCTTGCAGGCAATGCCGAAAACCTCAAAACCGTTCTTCCGGAGCAGATCGGCAAAAATGCGGGCTTCCCGGATCAGGCCCACACAGGTGGCAATGCCAATCTTGCGGTAGCCCAAGCGTTTGGCAAATTCCATGATCTCCCGGACCCGGCACCATTGGCGGTAGCCCTCATATTCCACCTGGGCTGCGGTCCGCATGATCCGGTTGTTTTCCTCCTCCCGGCAGAGGGCCAGAGCCTCCTCCTTGAGGTCCGGATCCATGTGGGTGGTTACGCAAAAGTCCGGATACCGCTTATCCCCTTTCCTGCAGTTGATTACCGCGCAGTCCGCACAGCTTAAGTCTGTTTTTTCCATCTTCCTCTCCCTTTCTTTTGCGGAATTTCCCCCGGTTTCCCGCGTATTCTATGTTTTGTTATCATAGCACCTTCCTTGCCGGTTTTC